>DAINQO010000033.1:0-20203 GCA_036742625.1 Microvirga sp. | reverse complement strand
CGCGACACGTCGCGGCCGATGACCGGATCGGCGGAGAAGAACGACAGGTCGGTGTAGATGCGCGCCGTCATAGGGTGGTAGTTGCCGGTGCCGACGTGGCAGTAGGTGATGAGCTGGCCGGCCTCGCGGCGTACGACGAGCGAGAGCTTGGCGTGGGTCTTGAGCTCGATGAAGCCGAACACCACCTGGGCCCCGGCGCGCTCGAGGTTGCGCGCCCAGCGAATGTTCGCCTCCTCGTCGAAGCGGGCCTTGAGCTCGACGAGCGCGGTGACCGACTTTCCCGCCTCCGCGGCCTCGGCGAGCGCCGCGACGATCGGCGAGTCGGGCGAGGTCCGATAGAGGGTCTGCTTGATCGCAACGACGTTCGGATCGCGGGCAGCCTGGGCGAGGAACTGCACCACCGCGTCGAAGCTCTCATAGGGATGATGGACGATGATGTCCTTCTGCCGGATCGCCGCGAAGCAGTCGCCGCCCTGTTCGCGGATGCGCTCGGGAAAGCGCGGATTGTAGGGCTTGAATTTGAGGTCGGGGCGGTCGAGCGCCACGAGCTGCGACAGCTCGTTCAGGGACAGCATGCCCTCGACGACGAAGATCTCCTCGGGAGGGATCTCGAGCTCCTCGGCGACGAAATAGCGGATGTCCTCCGGCATTCCGGCCTCGACCTCGAGGCGGATCACGGAGCCGCGGCGGCGCTGCTTCAGCGCCGACTCATATAGTCGGACGAGATCCTCGGCCTCTTCCTCGATCTCGATGTCCGAATCGCGGATGACCCGGAAGCCGCCCTGCCCTTTCAGGGTGTAGCCTGGGAAAAGACGCCCGGTGAACAGCGCGATCACCTGCTCGAGGGCGATGAAGCGGGCAGCGCCGGTCTCGGCGAAATCGGGCAGGCGGATGAAACGCTCGATCTTCGAGGGCAGGCGGATGAGCGCCTTGAGGATCTTGCCCTCGGTCTTCACCTTGGCCTCGCCCTTGCGGACGAGCTGCAGCGCGATCGAGAAGCCGAGGTTCGGGATGAACGGGAACGGGTGCGCCGGATCGATCGCGAGCGGCGTCAGCACCGGGAAGACGTAGTGCAGGAAGTGGTCCTCGAGCCAGGTGATCTCAGGCTTCGTCAGGGTCGCTGCCTCGACGAGGACGATGCCCTCATGGAGGAGATCGTCCTTGAGCTCGCGCCAGCGCCGCTGCTGGTCGGAGGCGAGGTCCGAGACGGCGACGCCGATCCTGGCGAGTTGCTCGGCCGGTGTGAGCCCGTCCTGCGAGAGCGTACCGACGCCTGAGCGGACCTGCCCGACGAGGCCCGCGACGCGCACCATGAAGAACTCGTCGAGGTTGTTGGCCGAGATCGACAGGAAGCGCAGCTGCTCGAGGAGCGGGTGGTTGCGGTTCTCGGCCTCCTCGAGGACGCGGCGGTTGAACTGGAGCCAGGACAGCTCGCGGTTGATGAAGCGTTGCGGCGATTGCCGCAAGGGGGCGCCCTCGCCTGCCGGCTTTGCGACCGGCTCGGGCGGGCTCTTGATCGCCGGCTCCTCGAGCGTCTCGACGTCCGCTTCCCGCGCCGCTGCCCCGCGCACCACTTCGGTTCTCCTTTTCGCCCCCGCTCTGTCCCGGCATTCTATGACAGTTTCGCGACGGATGGGTGAACGGGCTCAATCGGCCTCGGCATCGACGGAACCGGTCTCGCGGCCGACAAGTTCCGCCGCCATCGGCCGGGTGATGCGCCGGCCGCGGGAGAGCGCCTCGCGGTCGAGCGCCGCCACCGTCTCGGCCGCGGCGGCGAGCGAGCGCTCGATCCGAAGGGCGAGGAAATCGACGACCGTCGTGTCGACGACGAGCTGGCGGTCGACGAAGAGCTTGACCAGCACCGCCCGCAGGAGCGCGTCGTCCGGCGGATCGAGCGAGACGCTCGGCGCGAGGCGCAAGCGCGATTTCAGGTCCGGGGTGCGGATCGGCAGCTCCCCGACCGCGACCGCCGTCGTGATCAGCACATAGGCCCGCCGCTCGCGGGCGAGGTTGAGGAGATGGAACAGCGCCGGTTCATCGCCCCCTGCGGAATGCAGATCCTCGATGACCAGGGCGCCATTCGACACGAGGTGCGGCACCCGGTCGGTCCCGACCTCGAAGGCGTCGACCGTCCAGCCGTGCGATTGCGCCGCCCAGATCGCCGCGAGATGGCTCTTGCCGCTGCCCTTCGGGCCTTCGAGGAGGAGGATGGTATCGGGCCAGTCCGGCCAGCGCTCGATGAGCGCATAGGCGCGTTCGTTCGAGGGGCTGACGAGGAAATCTTCGCGGCCGAAGCGCGGCTCCAGGGGCAGCTCGAGGGTAAGCTGCTTTGGCGCCTCAGTCATCGCGACCGGGCGGGAGGGCCGCGGCCGCAGGCGGCACCAGCGCGGGGGAGCCGCCGTGGTAGAGCGGGCTTGCGAGGTAGCTCTGGAGCGCGAAGCGGGCGAGCACGCCGACCGCGGCCGCAAGCGGCACCGCAAGCAACAATCCGACGAAGCCGAACAGCGAGCCGAACGCGAAGAGCGCAAACATCAGCCACACCGGGTGCAGCCCGACGGAGGCGCCGACGAGCTTCGGCGAGAGAATGTTCCCCTCGAAGAACTGCCCGGCGACGAAGACCCCGAGCGTCGCGAGGATCCAGGTCCAGTCGGGCCAGAACTGCACCAGCGCCATCCCGACCGAAACGAGGAGGCCGGTGAGCGAGCCGACATAGGGGATGAAGCTGAGAAAGCCTGCCGTCATGCCGATCAGGGCGCCGAAATTTAGCCCGATCGCCGCGAGCGCGACGGCATAGAAGGTGCCGAGGATGAGGCAGACAAGCGCCTGGCCGCGGATGAACCCGGCGATGGCGTGATTGATCTCGCGGGCGAGCCTGCGCACGGTCTCGCGGTTGCGCACCGGCACCCAGGCGTCGATGGAGCCGATCATGCGGTCCCAATCGACGAGGATGTAGAAGGCGACGACCGGCGTCACGACAAGAAGCGCGAACACGCCGATGAGCGCCTGTCCGCCGGACCACAGGCCGCGCAAGAAGCCGAGGAGCCAGGCTCCACCCTGCTTTACGAGATCGCCGGCGGAGCTCTGGACGTCGGCGAGCGCCTCACGGCCGCCGAGCCGCTCCAGCAACGGCCTGCCTTGCTCGACGAGGAGAGCCTGCAGGCGGTCGACATATTCCGGCAGCCGGTCGACGAAGCTCTGGACCTGGTGAAACAGCAGCGGCACCAGAAGCACGAGCGCGAGCACGAACGCGAGGACGAACAGCACGAGGATCAGGAGCGTCGCGCCGAGCCGGCCGATGCCCATCCTCTCGAAGCGGTCGGCGACGGGGTCGAGGAGATAGGCGAGCGCGAGCCCGGCCACGAACGGCAGCAGGATGCCGCGCAGGACGTAGAGCGCGGCGACGGCGAGGACGAGCGCGGCGAGCCAGAACGCGACCTGTCTCTGGGTCACCATCGCCGACGGTCCGCCGTGCTTCAGGCCGCCATGTGGCGCAGCCATCCGGCGAGATAGGCAGCCGCCGAGGCGGCGGTCAAGGCGGCGACCACCCACATGGCGGCGAGATCGAACCTCCCGAGCTCGAACCCGAATGCCATCTTGAAGAGAAACAGCGCCGCAAACGCGATCTGCACCGCGGTGTTGAGCTTGCTGATGGTCAGCGGCTGGATCGCGACCGGCCGTCCCATCAGCCAGGAGATGATGATCGCGCCGATGATCATGATGTCGCGCGACACGACGACGATGGCGAGCCAGCCCGGCAGCACGCCGACGACCGCCAGGCTGACATAGATCGAGACGAGGAGCGCCTTGTCGGCGACGGCGTCGATATAGGCGCCGAACTCGCTGCGCATGTCGAAGCGCCGCGCGATGAATCCGTCCACCGCGTCCGAAGCGCCGGCCGCGACGAACAGCAGGAACGCAGTCGCCCATTGCCCCTGCCCGATCATGACGACCACCAGGGGAACGATGAGCAGGCGGCCGATGGTGATGAGATTCGGAAGGGTCATGAGGTCTCGACGGCAATCGCGGCTCGAATCTAGGCCTGCGCTGGGAAAACCGCGAGAGCCGCGGCGGCGCTTGCGCTCCCTGGGCTTCGCCCTTAGTCCCCCTGCGGATGACCGACAAGCCGGCGAACTCCCTGACCTATGCGGACGCGGGCGTCGATATCGATGCCGGCAACGCCATGGTCGAGGCGATCAAGCCGCTCGTGCGCGCGACGCGCCGGCCCGGCGCCGACGCCGAGATCGGCGGTTTCGGCGGGCTCTTCGACCTCAAGGCCGCCGGGTTTTCCGACCCGATCCTCGTCGCGGCGAATGACGGCGTCGGCACGAAGGTCAAGATCGCGATCGAGACCGGCATCCACGGCACGATTGGCATCGATCTCGTCGCGATGTGCGTCAACGACATCGTCGTGCAAGGCGCCGAGCCACTGCTCTTCCTCGACTATTTCGCCACCGGGAAGCTCGCGCCCGAGGTTGGCGTGGCGATCGTCGAAGGCATCGCCGAGGGCTGCCGCATCGCCGGCTGCGCCCTCATCGGCGGCGAGACCGCCGAGATGCCGGGGCTCTACGCTACGGGCGATTACGACCTCGCGGGCTTTGCGGTCGGCGCGGCGGAGCGCGGCACGCTCCTGCCCCGCCCGGACATCGCGCCCGGGGACGTGCTGCTTGGCCTGCCCTCCTCGGGCGTGCATTCGAACGGCTTCTCGCTTGTGCGACGGATCGTCGAGATCTCAGGGCTGTCGGGGGCGGCGCCGGCGCCGTTCGCGCCCGGCCGCAGCCTCGGCGAGGCGCTGCTCGAGCCGACGCGGATCTATGTGAAGCCGGTTCTCGCCGCCATCCGCGCGACCGGTGCGGTCAAGGGACTCGTCCACATCACCGGCGGCGGCTTCCCCGATAATATCCCACGCGTCCTGCCGAACGGGGTCGGCGTGGAACTCGATCTCGATGCGATTCCGGTTCCGCCGGTGTTCGGCTGGCTCGCGAAGACCGGCGGCGTCGCGGAAGCCGAGATGCTGCGGACCTTCAATTGCGGTATCGGCATGATCGCCATCGTTGGCACGGCGGATGAGGGGCAGGTCGCGGAGGCATTGGTCGCCGCCGGAGAAAAGCCCCTCCGCATCGGCGAGGTCATCCCGGCGCCGGACGGGGAGCCGGTGCGCACCACGGGTGGGTTGAGGATCTGACGTTGGCGGCGTCCCGAAAGCGCCGTGTCGCCGTCCTCATTTCCGGCCGCGGCTCGAACATGGCGTCGCTGATCGAGGCCGCCAAGGCGCCGGGCTACCCGGCCGAGATTGCGTTGGTGATCTCGAACCGGCCGGACGCCGAAGGCCTCGCGCGCGCGGCCGCCGCCGGGGTCGCAACCGCAGTCGTCGACCACAAGACCTGTCCGGAGCGCGAGGCCTTCGAGCGGGCGCTCGACGGAGAGCTTCTGGCGCATGGCGTCGAGCTCCTCTGCTTTGCCGGCTTCATGCGCATCCTGACACCGTGGTTCATCAACCGCTGGACCGGACGGATGCTGAACGTGCATCCGTCGCTGCTGCCGCTGTTCACGGGTCTCCACACGCACCGGCGGGCGCTCGAAGCCGGCATGCGCATCCACGGCTGCACGGTCCACTTCGTCACGCCCGAGCTCGATTCAGGCCCGATCGTCGCGCAGGCTGCCGTGCCGGTGCTGCCGGACGATACCGAGGAGACGCTATCCGCCCGCGTGCTGCGCCAGGAGCACGTGATCTACCCGCTGGCGCTACAGCTTGTGGCGAGCGGCTGCGTTCACCTCCAGCACGGACGCGTGGAATTGGAGGCCGATTGGGACGAGGACGCGGCGCTTGTTTCGCCGCGCGCCGTGTGCAGGAGGGAATAGAGGCCTTTCCCCTCGTCATGGCCGGGCTTGTCCCGGCCATCCTGCCCGAAGAGCGCGTCTTGTCGGGATGCCCGGCACAAGGCCGGGCATGACGCATTCTTGGTGCTGATCCGCGCTCAGGCGAGCGCGGGCTCGCGCCGCTCGGCGGGTCTGAGCTCTCCGGGGAGCTCAGGGCCGACACGCTCCAGCGCCACGCGATTGTCATGGAAGGCCGCGCCGCCATAGGGCGCGACCTGGTCGGCGCCGGTGAGCGTGTTGATGCCGCGGCCGTCGGGGAAATAGGCATTGGGCCAGATCGACTCAGCGATCAGCACGCCGCGCCGCACACCCTCGAAGAGACGGGCGCGGATCAGCACCGCGCCGCGTGCATTGCGCAGGCGCACCCAGTCGCCGTTGGCGATCTTGAGCGCGCGCGCGTCCGCCGGATGGATCATCACCTCGGGGCGGCGCTCCTTCGCGAGCGAGGTCGGCGTCTCGTTGAAGGTGGAGTTGAGGAACTGCCGCGCCGGGCTGGTCCCAAGGCGGAACGGGTGCTCGTACGTGGCCTCCTCGATCGCCGGCCAGTAATCCGGCAGCGCCGGCATCGTCCGCCACGGGCCGACGGCGCCCGCGTTCGGGGCTCTCACGGTCGTCCAATCCGGCCGGAACCGGAATTTCTTGTCCGGATAGGCGAAGCCGTCGAGATAGTGCGCCTCGCGGAAGGGCGGCTGCACGTCGAGGAACCGCTTCGCCTCGAGCTCCTCGAGGTTGCCCCAGCCGGACTCGCGCAGCGTCTGATCGATGAGCTCCCGCGGGCTCATGCCGAAGCCGGGATGCTCCGCCCCGACGCGCTCCGCCAGGGCGCAGACGACCTCGTGGTTCGAGCGGCACTCGCCCGGCGGATTGACGAGCTTCGGCCCGAGCATCACGTGCTGGTGCCCGCCGCCCTGGTAGAGGTCGTCGTGCTCCATAAACATCGTCGCCGGCAAGACGACGTCCGCCAGCATGGCCGTCTCGGTCATGAACTGCTCGTGCACGCAGACGAAGAGGTCATCGCGGGCAAAGCCGCGCTTCACGAGCTCCTGCTCCGGCGCGACCGACACCGGATTGGTGTTCTGGACGAGCATCGCGGTCACGGCCGGGCCGTACAGCAGCGCCTCGGCATCGCCGGTGAGCACGCGCCCGATCTGCGACTGGTCGAGCTGACGCACGGCGGGGTCGCGCACGTCGAGGCCCTCGATCAGGGTCTTGCGCCAGTGGTAGATCGCGCCGTTGTTGTGGAAGGCGCCGCCGCCCTCGTGCCGCCAAGCCCCGGTGACCGCCGCGATGCATGAGGCGGCGTGCATGTTGACGACGCCGTTGCGCTGGCGCCCGAAGCCGTAGCCGAGCCGGAAGAACGTCTTCTTCGTCGTGCCGACGAGCCTCGCGAAGGCCTCGATCTCGGCAACCGGAAGGCCGGTGATGGCCGACGCCCAGGCAGGATCGCGACTGCGCAGATGCGCCTCGAGCTCGCGCGGACAATCCGTGTATTCGTCGAGGTACTCCCAATCCGCGTAGCCGTCGCGGAACAGCACGTGCATGACCGCGCAGGCGAGCGCCCCGTCAGTGCCGGGCTTCACCAGGAGCGGCATGTCGGCCTGCCGCATGGTGGCGTTGTCGTAGATGTCGACGACGACGATCTTCGCGCCGCGCTCCTTTCGGGCCCGGATCGCGTGGGTCATCACGTTGACCTGCGTGTTGACCGCGTTCGTGCCCCAGATCACGACGCAGTCGGCGACGCCCATCTCGCGCGGATCGGCGCCCGCGAGCTTGCCCGTGCCGGCAATCCAGCCGGTCCAGGCCATGTTGGTGCAGATCGTCGTGAACTCGCCGGAGTAGCGCTTGGCGTGGCGGAGCCGATTGATGCCGTCCCGCATCACGAGGCCCATGGTGCCGGCGTAATAATAAGGCCACACCGCCTCGGGCCCGATCGCCCGTTCGGCGTTCAGGAACGCCTCGGCCGTGTGGTCGAGCGCCTCCTCCCACGAGATGCGCCGGAACTGGCCCGAGCCCTTCGGCCCGATCCGCTGCAGCGGGTGAGTCAGCCGATCCGGGTGATGGATCCGCTCGGCATAGCGCGCGACCTTGGCGCAGATGACGCCGGCCGTGTAGCTGTTGTCCTCCGACCCACGCACCCGCCCGATGGTGCGCCCGTCGATCACCTCGACGTCGAGGGCGCAGGTCGAGGGGCAGTCATGCGGACAGGTCGAGTGCCGGCGTTCGATCCGGGGCGGCGCGTTCATGGCGCCCGTTATGCCGGAAGATGCGCCAAGCGGAAAGGCTTATGCGCGCGTCGCGCGTCGGAAGGGGAATCGGGACGACAGGAGGGCTACCCGACGATCTCATTCCCCGAGAAGAACTGCCGGATCTCGATCTCGGCGTTCTCGGGGCTGTCGGAGCCGTGGACCGAGTTCTCGCCGATCGATTGAGCGAATTGCTTGCGGATCGTGCCCTCGGCCGCCTGGGCGGGGTTCGTCGCCCCCATGACCTCGCGGTACTTCGCGACGGCGTTGTCGCCCTCGAGCACCTGCACCACGACCGGCCCCGAGGTCATGAACTCGACGAGCTCGCCGAAGAACGGACGCTGCTTATGGACGGCGTAGAAGGTCTCGGCCTCGGCGCGCGTCATGCGCAGGCGCTTCTGGGCGACGATGCGCAAGCCCGCCTTCTCGATGACGGCGTTGACAGCGCCGGTGAGGTTCCGTTTCGTCGCGTCGGGCTTGATGATCGAGAAGGTGCGCTCGAGGGCCATGGCTGTTCCGGGGCTGTCGGGGATCGCGGGCTTATAGCGATCCCCTCCCCGGCCCTCAAGCCGCCTTTCGCAGTTGCGAAAGGGGCGCGCGGCGCGAGCTCAGTGATGCGTCAGGAAGAGCCGCGCCTCGCGCTGCGCCGCGGCGATTTCCTCCGGCGTCATCTCGCGGGCGAGCTCGCTGCGCATCGGCACGGCCTCGCGATAGCCGCGGGCGACGGCGATGTTGAACCACTTGTGGGCCTTGACCCGGTCGAGCGGCACCGCCGACCCGACGGCGTACATCAGGCCGAGCTCGTAGAAGGCCTCGCCGCTCGCCTGCCCGGGGCCGATCGCCAGCTCGGCTCCCGCGATCTCGAAACGCGCCATGACACACCCCTGCTTGTTCTTTCGACCGCGCCGCTTTGCGCCGCGATCATGAGCGGAGCTTGCCGCGCAGAGTTCAAAAGACTCGCTAAAACTTGAGATGAATCCAGCGGTTACGAACCTTACCTCGGCTCAACCTGAATGAATGCTTGCGCGGCTCGCGGGCAAACCGGGAAAGGCTCGTCCCGCAAGGCTCTTGTCGAGAGCCGCGGTTTTGGCGAGGGTAAGGTCAAGCTTCGATGCGAAGCGGCTTTAGACGACCGGGGGAGCGTCATGGGCGTGCGTCTAGTCCTCGGGTTCATCCTTCTCATCGCGGCAGCGGCGCCGGCCGCGGCGCAAAAGCTCAGCCCGGCGGGAACCTGGATGAGCCAGACCGGCGACACGCGCGTTCGCATCGCTCCTTGCGGCGGGCAGATGTGCGGCACGATCGCGTGGGTGAAGTCCCCCGGCAAGGACGTGCACAACCCCGATCCGGCGCAGCGCGGCCGCGACCTCGTCGGGATCCGCATGATCACCATGAGCCCCAGCGGCGCCGAGCAGTGGAAAGGAACGCTCTATCGCTACACCGACGGCCAGACCTTCAGCGGCAGCATGAAGATGACCGGCCAGAACACCATGGAGCTCTCGGGCTGCGTCGCCGGCGGGCTGATCTGCCGCTCGCAGACCTGGTCACGGGCGCAGTAGGCCGCCCGCCTCTATCCGCGCGCCCGCTGCCCGAACAGCACCGCATGCACGGCGGGATCGTGGAGGTCGTTCTTGCGCCGGTCCTGCGCATTGACCGCGATGCCGCGCTGGACGGCCGGGCGGGCGAGTACCGCGGCAAGCCAGCGCTTGACGTTCGGGAACTCCTCGATGTTCTGGCCTTGCCGCTCCCACAGCTTCGCCCAGCCGACGCAGGCGATATCGGCGATGGAGTAGTCGTCGGCGAGGTATTCGCGCTCGGCGAGGCGGCCGTTCAGGACGCCGTAGAGCCGGTTCGCCTCGTTCGTATAGCGATCGACCGCGTACGGCATCTTCTCCTTGGCGTAGATGCGGAAATGATGCGCCTGCCCGAGCATCGGCCCGAAGCCGCCCATCTGCCAGAAGAGCCACTCCTCGACGGCGACGCGCCGGCGCTCGTCGCTCGGATAGAGCTGTCCGGTCTTGCGGCCGAGATACTGCAGGATGGCGCCGGATTCGAAGACCGAGATCGGTTCGCCTCCGGGACCGTCCGGATCGACGATCGCCGGAATGCGGTTGTTTGGCGCGATCCTCAGGAACTCGGGCTTGAACTGGTCGCCCTTGCCGATGTTGACCGGGTGCACCGTGTAGGGAAGCCCGCATTCCTCGAGCATGATCGAGGCTTTCCAGCCGTTCGGCGTCGGCCAGTAGTAGAGCTCGATTGCTGCCTGCACGACCGCCGCCATCTCGCCCTCCAACACGCTTGAGGCCCAGGTTAGGCAAAAACGACGCCCGACGTAACGCCTGCCTCGAGCGGGGGTCCATCGGAAAAAAGGATGACGGCGCGCCGGCTTGGCAGCAACTGCAATTTGCGGTCGAATGCGGGTTGCCGGCCGAGACCGGCGCCATGATTTGTTCAAGCAAGGGGTTCTGGTCATGAGTCACCGCTTCGGCATCGCCGCGACACTGCTGGCTTTCGCGCTCGCGGGGCCTGCCTTCGCCAGAGATATGCCGGTCCGAGCCGACGGCGCGATCGTCGTCGCGCAGGCGTCGACCCCGGCGCTCGGCGAGGACACCGGCAAGCGCAAATCGAGGAAGCGCGAAGGGGCCGCGAAGCGGGAGCCGACGGTCAACCAGATGGCGGCCCGCGAACGCCAGCGCAAATGCGCCGCCGAGTGGAAGGAGGCGAAAGCCGCAGGCAAGACAGAGGGGCTGAAGTGGCCGAAATACTGGAGCAAGTGCAACGCGCGGCTCAAGGGTAAGACGGTCTGACGGCAGCACGGGCTCGCCGCTTCGCGGGCCGCCCGGAACGGCGCTGGTTTAAATCCGCCCGCGCCGATCGCTCGCATTCGAGCGATCGGCTGAACCGTATCTCAGCCTTTTGCGCCTAGGCTCTCTCTCGACGCCGCCGATGCGGTCGACCAGGGGACCTCCATGCGCTTTGCCTTCGCCCTTCTCCTCCTCCCGCTCCTCGCCTCGCCGGCTCCGGCCCAGGACCGCAACGCCTTTCAGGGCGGCGCCGCCTTCAGCAACATGAGCGCCCAGGATGCGGCGCGGCTGAACGAGGCCGTCCGCAACGACCCGCAGGCGCGCCAAGCCCTCGACCAGGCCGAGCGGAAGCTCAACGACGCCGGTCACCGCTCCGGCCAGCTGCTCGAGAAGACGCGGCCCTGAGGTCTGCTCGACCCCACCTTCGAAACGAGACGGACGGCTCAGGGCCGCCCGTTTCGTATGCGTGCCGGTCGACGATCAGGCCGCCGCCTTCGTTTCCTTCGGCAGCAGGTCCTCGTTGCTCCTGAAGCCCGGCAGCGCCTCGACGCGCTTCATCCAGGCGGAGACGTTGGGGAAGGCCGAGAGATCGACCCCGGCCTGCGGGGCGTAGGCGACGACGCCGTAGACGTCGATGTCGGCGAAGCTCGGCGCATCGCCGACGATCCAGCTGCGCCCGCCGAGATGGCTTTCCAGCGTCTTGAGGCCGGCCTGCCCGTCCGCCTCGTAATGGGCAACGACCTCGGCCGGGAACTGGGCAAAGCCGAGCTTTGCCGCGCGCGGGCGATAGATGCCCTTCGAGAGCCGGTCGAACTCCCAGAACACCCACTCGCGCGCATCCATGCGCTCCTGCAGCGTCGCGCCGCCGAACTTGCCGGTCTTGTCGGCGAGGTATTCGAGGATCGCGGCGGATTGGCAGAGATGCCGCCCGTTCGAATTGTCGACGAGGAGCGGCACCTGGCCGAAGCGCTGCTTTGCCAGGTATTCGGGCCGCTTGTGCTCGCCTTCGCGTAGGTTGACGTGCACGTAATCGAACGGCTCGCCGGCGAGCGACAGGAACAGGCCGACCTTGTAGGTCGGACCGGAGGCCCAGACTCCGTGAAGCGTGTAGCGTGCGGGCATGGAACACCTTTGCGGATGGGACGATCTTTGAGGATGATCGGAAGCCGTGCAGGCTAGCCGATCGCAAGCTTGGCCGGAAGCGGCCGCGGCGGAGGTTCGGAGGCGATGGCGTCGATTGAACGCGAGAAGCGGCTGCTGCAGCGTGTCGTGGCGGTCGCAGCCTTGATCCCGGTCCTCGCCGGCCTCTCCGGCGTGCTGCTCGGACACGGCATCACCGGCGACCGCAATCCGAGCGTCTCGGCCGACAGTCATTTCCGTTTCCTCTCCGGCCTCCTCCTCGGCATCGGGCTCTGCTTCTGGTGGACGGTGCCGCGGATCGAGGAGAAGACCACCTTCTTCCGCTTTCTCACCCTGATCGTTGTGATCGGCGGCGTTGCGCGGCTGCTCGGCCTGTGGATCACCGGCGTCCCCTCGCTGTTCATGCTGATGGCGCTGGCGACGGAGCTCGTGGTCACGCCGACGCTCTGCTTCTGGCAGACGCGCGTCGCGAACCGCGCCGCCGCGGAAACCGGAGTGGCGCCGTAACGGAGGTGCCTCACAGCGCCTTCTCGAAGCGGTACTCGACCGATCTCGACACGTCGCCGAGGGCGCGCGTGGCTTCGGCGCGCGCGTAGCCGAGGCGCGTGTAAAGCCGATGCGCGTTCGTGAAGCGTGTATCCGACCAGAAGAACATGTTTCTTGCGCCGCGCTCCCGCGCATGATCCTCGGCGAGCCGGATCAGCCGCTCGCCGAGGCCGCGCCGGCGCAGGTCGGGCCGCACATAGAGCCGGTGCAGCTCCCCTTCACGCTCTGCCGGATAATCAATTGCGATGCAGGCGCATACGCGTCCGCGCGCATCCTCGGCGACCCAGAACGCACCGCCCCTTTGGCCGAAGGAGCGGCTCGGGTGGCGCAGATCGGTTAGATCCTCGTGCGGGTCGACATAGCAGCCCGGATACTCGGCAAAGCAGAGAGCAAGAAGGCCGAAGAGGTCCTGCGCATCGTCGTCGCGGGCGAGGCGGGGCAGAGCGCCTGGAAGAGGCCGCTCGTAGACGAGCGCCTCGCCGGCTTCGGCATGACCGATCTTGGCGGTCCAGGTGAAGCCGTTGCGTTCATAAAACGCCCGCCCCTTGGCGTTGCCGCCTTCCACCTCGAGCCTGGCCACCTGAGCGGTCGGAAACGCCGCGAGCGCCGCCTCGAGGAGCGCGCGGCCGATCCCGGCGCGCTGCTGGGCCGGTCGGACATAGAGCCGGCCGATCGTGAGCACGTGATCGTCGCCAAGCGTCGCCGAGGCGGTTCCGGCGAGCCCGTCTTCACGCTCGGCAACAAGGAAGACGTGGCTCGCGCGTCCGAGCTCGCCTGCAAGCTTCTCCACCGCGTGCAGTCGGTCGGTGAAGGAAGCGACCTCCTCGTAGCCGAAGAGCGGATCGTAGGTGTCATGCCAGGTCTCGACGAGGAGCGCCCGGATCTCGACGAGGTCGGGGGCCGCCGCGGGACGGAGGACGAGGGAGGCGCTTGCGGAGGACACGCTGGGGAACTACTGACGTCGGGCTGCTGATGAGCGGAGAATGCCAGCAGGATCTTGCGCGGAGCATGTCATGGCGCAGCTACCTGAAGACAGCATTCGGCATTTCTCCTCATTTGACGAGTTCTATCCCTTCTACCTCGAGGAGCACGCTGACCGCAGCTCGCGCCGGCTGCACTTCGTCGGCACGAGCCTCGCGCTCCTCCTCTTCGTCTATGCGCTCGCGACGCGACGCTGGGCGTTGCTGATCCTGGTTCCGGTCGTCGGCTACGGCTTCGCGTGGCTCGGCCACTCCATCTTCGAGAAGAACCGCCCGACGACGTTCCGGCACCCGCTCTACAGCCTCATGGGCGATTTCCGCATGTGGTTCGACATGCTGCGGGGACGGGTGCCGTTCTGAGCCGTCAGGCTTCCACCAGCTCCGGCCACGGCACGATGGTCGATTTCACCGTCTTCATGGCCATCGCGTCGGCGACGGCCCGCGACACGCCCTCCTCCGTGAACGGGTAGAGCGTCTGCATCTCGAGCCACGGGTACTTGTCGCGGGCGCGATAGAGCATGTCGACGCCGAGCGGCAGGTCGTTGCCGGTGAAGGCCCAGGAGCCGAGCACGTTGAGGTCCTTGGCGCAGATGCGGTGCCAGGAGGTCTCGATCTTGCCGGCGTCGGTGAACTGGCCCATCTCGACATAGGTGCCGCCGTCGCGCAGCATCTCGATGCCTTCCGGCCCGGCCGAAGGGTGGCCGGAGCAGTCCATCACGAGATCGGCCCCGAAGCCGCCGACGATCTCGCGCACGCGCGCGGTGCGCTCGGCCGGCGACGTCACCGCCTCGATGTCGACCGTCGCCTCGGCGCCGAACTTGCGCGCCAGCGCCAGCCGCGGCTCCTCCGGGGCGCCGACGCAGATCACCCGGCCGGCTCCCATCTCCTGCGCCGCCGCGACCGCCAGGATGCCGATCGGCCCGGAGCCCTGGACGACGACCGTGTCGCCCCATCGGAAGCCGCCGGCGCGGGTCGCCCGGTTGAAGGCGCGGATGCAGGAGGTGAGCGGCTCGGCGAGCGCGCCGAGCCGAAGCGGCATGTCGTCCGGCAGCTTGTAGATCTTGGTGCCGGGCAGCATGTCGAGGTCGACATAGACGTACTCCGCCCAGCCGCCCCACAGGTGCGGCGGCTTGTCGAAGCCGAGATAGCGCCCGTAGTAGACCGGCGTCAGGCACTTGTTGGCGTTCTCGGGGTAGTGGACGCAATAGTGGCAGCGCCCGCACGGCATCAGCGGCGGGATCATGATCTTCGAGCCGATCACGATCGGCTTGCCATGAAATCCTCGGCGAGCGCCTCGCCCTTCTCGACGATGACGCCGCCGATCTCGTGGCCGAGCGTGAACGGCCAGGGCAGCGGCTTCGGCCAATGCCCTTTCAGGATGTGCTGATCGGTGCCGCAGACGCCGCAGGCGCCGATCTTGATCAGCGCCGCGTTCGCCGGCACCGCCGGCCAGGGCACGGTCTCGATGACGGGCTTCGCGCCCGGCCCGGCGAAGGTCGCGACGCGGATGGCGGGTTTCGGCATGGGCCCCACGCATGTCATTGCCGGGCTCGACCCGGCAATCTCGATCCATGCCGCGCAGCCTGTCGGATCGTGATCGCCGGGACAAGGCCGGCCGCTCGGGTGAGGGGTCGCGCGCGAGCCGGAGAGGGCTTTCGCCTCACCCGGTTCGCGCCTAAGGCGCGACTCGACCTCTCTCCGGGGAAAGGCTGGACACGCGTCATCGTCCTCGCGGTCCTTTCGGCCCGAGCTATGGTTCGGAAGGGTCGAGGGGTGCGCGGGACGCGACGGCTCGATCCTAATTTATAGACGGGAGCCTATCGGCGCCCCGCGCGCGGTGTTCTGCGCCAACGCCGGGGCCAGGCTGTGCCCGGCGGCGATAGGACGAGTGACCAAGCCGGTGACGGCTCTCCTGGCCCGTGCCGCGTGTTCCCCGTGTGGCGCCCGGACCGGGGCATGCGTTCCCCGGCGCGGCACCGGTCCCATCCCACGTCACGACGCCTCGCGATTCGCGCCCCTCGGGTGGACAGGACAGACGGTAGAGTAGGATGAAGTTCCGCCAGTGCCAAGGACTTTTTTCAGAAGCATTCAAAGGCGCGGCAGTTGCGCTTTGATCAGCGCCGCAGGAACTCCCGGTTCACGCAATTGGCGAGATCGCCCGTCGCGAGCGTGCGAAGGATCGTCTCCATACCCTTCACGCGTAAGTCGTGCATCGAGCTCGGACTGTAGAAGGCAGCGTGGGGTGAGAGCGTCAGGCGGCCGTCGAGCCAGCTCTCGCGGGCGGTCCAGGCGGCGATCAGCGCATGGCCGGGGTCGGCCGGCTCGCGCGGCAGAACGTCAAGGCCGGCCGCGGCAACACGCCCCTCGCGCATGCCGTCGTGGAGCGCGTCGAGATCGACGACGGCGCCCCGTCCATGCCGGACCTAGGTCCTGTCAAGCTCAGGCGGGTGCGCGCAAAAAGGAAGGGCCGGTTTCCCGGCCCTTCCGAGGCACTGAGCTGTGCCGATCCTTACGGGCTCTTCGAGCCGCTCGACCCGCCGGAGCTGCCCGAGCCGGTCCCGGACGAACCGGACGAACCGGAGCTCGACGATCCGGACGTGCCGGAGCCGCCGCTCGAGCCGGACGAGCCGCCCGAGCCCATGCCCGACGATCCCTGCGGGTTCGCCGCCGCGCCGCCGGAGCCGGAGCCACGGCCCGACACGCCGCCGGTGCTCGACGGCTCGGAGCCGCGGGAGGTGCTCGTGGCGCCGCTCGAGGTCGACTCGCGGCTGCCGGCCGAGACGCCGGTGGGGGTGGTGGTGCTGCTGCCGCCGCGGACCGAGACGCCCGAGCGTTCGCGCACGCTCGCACCGACGCCGACCGACACGCCGGTGGCGCTGCGCTCGCGGATCGTGCGGCGGCTGCGGACCGAGACGCTCGACGGCTCGTCGTAGCTGTGCACCACGACGCGCCGACCGCCGCGGACGACATAGCGCGGGCCGCTCTTCTTCTTCTTGACGACGACCTTCTTGCCCTTGGCCTTGCGCTTGACGACGGTCGGGCCATCGTCCTCGACCGAAACCGAACGCACGCTGCGGCGGCGGTTCACGACCGTGACGCTCGGGTCATCGCGGACGGTGCGGCTGTGGACCGAGACGCCGCGATGCTCGCGCGAGTCGATGCCCACCCGGGCACTTCCTTCGGTGCGGGTGCGGGACTCGATGCTGGCGCCGCCTTCGCTACGGCCCTGAGCGCTCATGCCGCGGCTGGACGATCCTTGGCTCGAGCCCTGCGCTTGCGTCGCGCTCGACCCGGAACCCCGGCTCTCGCTCGAGGTGGTCGAGCCGCCGGAGGACGAGCCGCTAGGGCTCGCGCTGCTGCTCATGCCGGAGGATCCTCCGGATGAGCCGGAGCCGCTACCGCCGGCGCTGCCGCCGGGACTGCTGGAGGTTTGGGCGAGCGCCGCCGTGCCGATAAGCGCGGCGGCAAGCCCGAGTGCGTAAATTTTCATGGGCGTCACCTCGGTTCCGTGGGAACGGTGACCAGGGAACGCGGCGGTAATGCCGAGGTTCCGGAAGTGAGGGCAAATGCAAGCCGAAGTGGACGTTTCGGCGCACAGAGCTGAATAGACGTTCAGCTCGAGTGAATACTGCAGCGCAACAAGTTCACCGTTCTGGCTCGGCTCACACCCTCCCTAATGTTCTTCTGCGTCGTCCTCATCTGGATCGGGATATTGCTCCGGCGCCTCTCCCCCCTCCTTCAGCACCCTGGGGTAGCGCACCTTTGCGACCTTCTGGCCAAGGCCGACCACCTCGACCCGGAAGAGCCATTCGTCGCCGTAGTCGAACAGGAAGGTCATGGCATGCCCGACCTTCGGAAAGGCATCGATGATCCGGGTCTTCTTCACGCTCAGAGCGTCGCTCTTATCACCGAACGCATCCCTGCCCATGTCTGCGAAGAGCTCGTACTTTGGCTTCGCGGACATTAAGGTCCTTTCGGTCCGGCCGCTGTAGAAGCCGAAGGCGTGATCGAAATCGAAGCCGAAGGCGGCGACGATGGCTTCGGCCAAGCGGTATAGTGACTTGCTGCTGTCGACTTCGAGCTCGCGATACACTGAAGGTTCGTGAACAAGCGTCACCCGAACGGTGTGCGTGCCGGCCTGGGCCATTCTGTCGCCCCTTCAGCATTCCATTTCAATTCTACTCGATCCCGAGCTTCCGCTTCAGCATCTCGTTCACGGCCTGCGGGTTGGCCTTGCCGCCGGTCGCCTTCATGACCTGGCCGACGAACCAGCCGAGGAGCGTCGGCTTTGCTTTCGCCTGCTCGACCTTGTCCGGGTTCGCGGCGATGATCTCATCCACCGCCTTCTCTATGGCGCCGGTGTCGGTGACCTGGCGCAGGCCGCGGCGCTCCACGACCTCGCGCGGGTCGCCGCCCTGGCTCCAGACGATCTCGAACAGATCCTTGGCGATCTTGCCCGAGATCACCCCCTCGCCGATCAAGTCGATGATGGCGCCGAGCTGCCCGGCCGAGACCGGGGACGTCTCGATCCCCTGCCCTTCCTTGTTGAGGCGCCCGAACAGCTCGTTGATGACCCAGTTCGCGGCGGCCTTGCCGTCGCGGCCCTTCGCCGCCGCCTCGAAATAATCGGCCGAGGCGCGCTCGCCGACGAGCACGCCGGCGTCGTAGGGAGAAAGCCCGTAATCGGCGATGAAGCGCGCCTTCTTGGCGTCGGGCAGCTCCGGAAGGTGCTGCGCCAAGTCATCGACATAGGCCTGCGCGAACTCGAGCGGCAGGAGGTCCGGGTCGGGGAAGTAGCGGTAGTCGTGCGCCTCCTCCTTCGAGCGCATCGAGCGGGTCTCGCCGCGCCCCGGATCGAACAGGCGGGTCTCCTGGTCGATCGAGCCGCCGTCCTCGAGAATGCCGATCTGGCGCCGCGCCTCGTGCTCGATCGCCTGGCCGATGAACCGGATCGAGTTGACGTTCTTGATCTCGCAGCGGGTGCCGAGCTCATCGCCGGGGCGGCGCACCGAGACGTTCACGTCGGCGCGCAGATTGCCCTTCTCCATGTCGCCGTCGCAGGTGCCGAGATAGCGCAGGATCGTGCGCAGCTTAGTCACATAGGCCTTGGCTTCGTCCGAGGAGCGCAGATCCGGCTTCGACACGATCTCCATCAGCGCCACGCCCGAGCGGTTGAGATCGACGAAGCTCAAGGATGGATGGAGGTCGTGGATCGACTTGCCGGCGTCCTGCTCGAGGTGCAGGCGCTCGATCCGCACCGTGATGCTCTCGTCCGGCGTCACATCGACCGCGACCTCGCCCTCGCCGACGATCGGGCTCTTGTACTGGCTGATCTGATAGCCCTGCGGCAGGTCCGGGTAGAAGTAGTTCTTGCGGTCGAAGGTGCTCTTCAGGTTGACCTGCGCCTTCAGCCCGAGGCCGGTGCGGATCGCCTGGCGCACGCACTCCTCGTTGATCACCGGCAGCATGCCGGGCATCGCCGCGTCGACGAAGGAGACGTGGCTGTTCGGCTCGCCCCCGAACGCGGTCGAGGCGCCGGAGAAGAGCTTCGCCTCGCTCGTCACCTGGGCATGGATCTCCATGCCGACGATCACCTCCCAATCGCCGGTCGCGCCGCGGATCAGCTTCTTCGGGTTCGGCGGCGGCTGGACGGGGGCGTTCATGACGGCTCGTTCTCACGCTGGCGGCGCTTTGCGCCGTTCGGGCCAGTAAGTTCCATCGTCGGAGCGGGTCAACCCTGCCGCTTTCCGCCGACGGCCCAGCGAATCGCCAATCATGCGCACAGCGCAGAGCATCACCGCAACAATAAGGCCACGCTTCATTGAACCGCGCCGGGGATCGGGCGTTGTTCAGCCAGCTGAAACGAACAAGAGGAGCGTACAATGGCCATGGATCGCAACGACGATCTTGGCATGACCCGCCCGAATTCGATGGCGGATCGTGACCCGACCCTCGATTCCACGCATCTGAACAGCGCCTACGATCGCGATACTGTCGTGTACGATCGCGACACCGGCGGCTCGAACTTCCTCGCTTTCCTGATCGGCGGCCTCGTGATCGCGGTCGGGCTGCTCGCCTTCCTGTTCTACGACGGCGGCAACAGCCGCGACGTGACCACCACCGGCTCGACGACGCCGCGTATCGAGCGCCCGGCTACTCCGATGACGCCGGCGAACCCGGCCCCGACAGCGCCGGCCCCTGCCCCATCGGCTCCGGCGACCCCGCAGTAAGCGTCTGAAAACGATGAGTTAACGGCGATCCCGGCCCCGCGCCGGGGTCGCCCCCGCTCTTTTTTGACCTCGCCCGCAACGGGTGCCCACCTTGGGCGTTGTTCCCCGGGCAACCGACGAAAGGATCTTCCCATGGCTGTTGATCGGGACCCCTATGACCGCATCACCCCGAATCCGAATTCCACGCTCGGCACCGGCATGGGCACGGGCCTTGACGCGGATCGGACCGGCATCGACCGCACCGACATGACCGACGCCACTTACGGCAGCCGGCGCAGCGGCAATGGCTGGGCCTGGGGCATCGGCGCCCTTGTCGTGCTCCTGGCGCTGTTCGCGCTCTTCAACTGGAGCGGCAGCGGCGGCCGCGACGTGAACACCACCGCGAC
>DAINQO010000032.1:0-22909 GCA_036742625.1 Microvirga sp. | reverse complement strand
GCTTCGGCGCGCCTTTGAGCTCGACGAGGCACATGCGGCAATTGCCGGCGATCGACAGCCGCTCGTGGAAGCAGAAGCGCGGGATCTCGGCGCCCGCCGCCTCGCAGGCCTGGAGCAGCGTGTACTCCGGCGGGACCTCGACCTCGATGCCGTCGACGATGAGCTTGGTCATAGCTGGCAGCCCTCGACGATCTTCTGGATGCGCAGCGCGAGCTGCTGCACCGATTCCTTCGGCGGCTTGCCCTTGAGCCGGACGATGCCCTTCAGCGCGTTCGGATCGATCGTGATGGCGCCGGTGTCCTCATAGGCCTCCATGACCTTCCTCTGTGCCGCCTTGGCCCGGCCGGCGTCGAATTTGAGGTTCTGCTTCGCGAGATCGAGCGCCAGCCGCTGGATCTGCTGCAGCTCCTCGACCTCGATGGCGCAGGTGCGTGCCTGCGCGGAGGCCGAAGCGGCGGCAAGGGCTGCGGCGGCCAGAGCCCAGGTCCCTATGCTCCTTTGGAGGTCCATCTCCCTACTCCGCCGCCATCAGCGCCGGCTCGGCGTGCGGGTTCGCCGCGTAGTCGTCGATGCGACGCTCGATCTCGCCGCGGAAGTGGCGGATCAGCCCCTGGATCGGCCAGGCGGCGGCGTCGCCGAGGGCGCAGATGGTGTGGCCCTCGATTTGGGTCGTGACCTCCAAGAGCATGTCGATCTCGCGCCTTTGCGCCCTCCCCTCGGCCATGCGCGAGAGGACGCGCCACATCCAGCCGGTGCCCTCGCGGCAGGGGGTGCACTGGCCGCAGCTCTCGTGCTTGTAGAAATACGAGATGCGGGCGATCGCGCGCACGATGTCGGTCGAGCGGTCGAGTACGATCACCGCCGCGGTGCCGAGCCCGCTTTTCAGGTTGCGCAACGTGTCGAAATCCATCGAGGCGTCGATGATCTCGGCGGCCGGCACGAGCGGCACCGAGGAGCCGCCCGGGATCGAGCACAGGAGGTTGTCCCAGCCGCCGCGCATGCCGCCGCAATGGGTGTCGATGAGCTCGCGGAAGGTGATGCCCATCTCCTCCTCGACGTTGCAGGGCTTGTTGACGTGCCCCGAGACGCAGAAGAGCTTGGTGCCGGTGTTGTTCGGCTTGCCGAGCCCCGCGAACCAGGCGCCGCCGCGGCGCAGGATCGTCGGCGCGACCGCGATCGACTCGACGTTGTTGACCGTCGTCGGGCAGCCGTAGAGGCCCATATTGGCGGGGAAAGGCGGTTTCAGCCGCGGCAGGCCCTTCTTGCCCTCGAGGCTTTCGAGCAGCGCCGTCTCCTCGCCGCAGATATAGGCGCCGGCACCGTGGTGGACGTAGCAGTCGAACGGATAGCCGTGGACGTTGTCCTTGCCGATCAGCCGCGCCTGGTACGCCTCGTCGACGGCCCGCTGCAGCGCCTCGCGCTCGCGGATGTATTCGCCGCGGATGTAGATGTAGGCGGCGAGCGCCCCCATGGCGAAGCAGGCGATGAGGCAGCCCTCGACGAGGAGATGCGGATCGTGCCGCATGATCTCCCGGTCCTTGCAGGTGCCGGGCTCCGACTCGTCGGCGTTGACGACGAGGTAGTGCGGCCGCCCGTCCGACTGCTTCGGCATGAACGACCATTTGAGCCCGGTCGGGAAGCCCGCGCCGCCGCGCCCGCGCAGGCCCGACTTCTTCATCTCGTCGACGATCCAGTCGCGCCCCTTGTCGAGAAGGAACTTGGTTTCGTCCCAGGACCCGCGCTTGCGCGCCGCCTCGAGGCCCGGCGAGTGCAGGCCGTAGAGGTTGGTGAAGATGCGGTCGCGGTCGTTCAGCATGTCATTTCTCGGTTTCGTCCGAGGTCTTCGGCCCGACCGGCTTCGTATCGCTGCCGTCGCGGCGCTTGCCGCCTTCCGCGGGCGAATTTCCGGAGACCGGCGTGGTGCCCTTGGCGTCGGCGGCAGGACGGCCCTCCTCCGGCTTCGACGGCGTCGGCGTGTAGGATTTGTCGCTCTGCGGCGCCGTCCGGCCCTCCGGCCGCTGATCGTTCGGCGCGACGGTGGCTTTCGCGGGATCGGCGGCGCCCTTCGGGTCGTCGGGGCGGACTGGCGTCTCGCCCTCCTTGGCTTTCTTCGCCGGCGTGTCCGCCTTCTCGGTCGCGATCGCCCGGCCGGCGTCGGGCTTTGCGGGTTTGGGCTGCGCCGGAGCGCTCGCGGTCGCGGCGGCGGCCTCGCCGGTGTCGGGCTGCTTGATCGCCTGCTCCTCGAAGCGCTTCTTCCACGCTCCGACGAGCGAGCCGTCGAAGAGCGAGGGGTCCTGCAGCGTCTTCACCGCGCCGGCACGCTCGGAAGAGACGCGGCCCTGCTGCGGCCCGGGCTTCACCGACCGTCCCGCGGCAAGATCGTCAAGGAGCCGGTCGAGAATCTCCGGCGTCAGGTCCTCGTAGTAATCCTGGTTGATCTGCGCCATCGGCGCGTTGCAGCAGGCGCCGAGGCACTCGACCTCGAGCCAGGAGAACAGCCCGTCGGCGGTCACGTGGCTCTGCTCGCCGATGCGCCGGCGCAGCACCTCCTTGAGCTCGGCCGCGCCGCAGTTGTGGCACGGCACCGTGCCGCAGAGCTGCACGAAATAGCGCCCGACCGGCTCGAGGGCGAACATGGTGTAGAAGGTCGCGACCTCGAGGACGCGGATGTAGGGCATGCCGAGCTTGTCGGCGACCGCCTCGATCGCCTTCTGCGGCAGCCAGCCGCCGGCCTGCTCCTGCGCCCGCCACAACAGCGGGATCACGGCAGACGCCTGCCGCCCCGCCGGGTACTTCTGGATCTCGCGCGCGGCCCAGTTCTCGTTGTCCGCCGTGAAGGCGAACTCTTGGGGCTGGACGTCGGCGGAGGCGAGGCGGCGATTGGACATGGACCTTCTCGATTCAACTGCTGCCAGATTGTTTCTTAAGCAGCTCGTCATTCCAGACATTGAGTTCGGGCAACGGTGCAAAGGGAGCGTCGCAACTCGTATTTATGAAGTAGCCGGTCGTATGGGTTCGAACTCGGCCTTCCTCCTCCGAAACCGTGATCCTGAATTTTAGAGGGCCAGGGCTTTGATTTGCGAAGCTGACCTTGTCGGTCATTGCCTCCACGCAGAAAAACCACTCTTCGCCCAGGAGTATCGTGCCCTTACCCCAATTTGGACCGCTGAAGCGTGCGTCCCAGTAGCGCCGCGGACCAATGAGCGATGCATAGCGGTCCCGCCTCATCGTTTGAACGACGCCCGCCGCAAGGGCGTGCTTGATGAGTGCCATGCGTTCTGGAGTTCGTCCTGGAGGCGAAGGCCGGGCGCCGGAGTCAGCGGCACCCGGCGAAGGGTTCTCCCCTTGGCTCACGCAAGCCGTCAAGGCGACCAGCGTGGCAGCGACACCCGCGGCGATTAACGTGGACCTCACCGGTCCACCTCCCCGAACACGATGTCGAGCGAGCCGATGATGGCCGACACATCGGCCAGCATGTGGCCTCGCGACAGGAAATCCATCGCCTGGAGGTGGGCGAAGCCGGGCGCGCGGATCTTGCAGCGGTAGGGCTTGTTGGTGCCGTCGGCGACGAGATAGACGCCGAACTCGCCCTTCGGCGCCTCGACCGCCGCATAGACCTCGCCGGCCGGCACGTGGAAGCCTTCCGTGTAGAGCTTGAAGTGGTGGATCAGCGCCTCCATCGAGCGCTTCATCTCAGCCCGCTTCGGCGGCACGATCTTGTTGTCCTTGGTCGACACCGGCCCCTGGCCCCCGGGCAGGCGCAGCTTTTCGAGGCACTGCTTCATGATGCGGATCGACTGCCGCATCTCCTCCATGCGGATGACCTGGCGGTCGTAGTTGTCGCCGTGGCGGCCGACCGGAATGTCGAAGTCCATCTCCTCGTAGCATTCGTAGGGCTGCGCCTTGCGCAGGTCCCAGGCGGCGCCCGAGCCGCGCACCATCACGCCCGAGAAGCCCCAGGCCCACGCGTCCGCGAGCGAGATCGTGGCGATGTCGACGTTGCGCTGCTTGAAGATGCGGTTGCCGATGACGAGCTCGTCGAGGTCGTCGCAGACCTTGAGGAAGGGGTCGCAGAACGCCCAGATGTCGTCGATGAGCTTTTCCGGCAGATCCTGGTGCACGCCGCCCGGGCGGAAATAGTTGGCGTGCATGCGCGAGCCCGACGCCCGCTCATAGAACACCATCAGCTTTTCGCGCTCCTCGAAGCCCCACAAGGGCGGCGTCAGCGCGCCGACGTCCATCGCCTGCGTCGTGACGTTGAGGAGGTGCGACAAGAGCCGCCCGATCTCGGAATAGAGCACCCGGATCAGCTGCCCGCGCCTCGGCACTTCGAGGCCGATCAGCTTCTCGATGGCGAGGCAGAAGGCATGCTCCTGGTTCATCGGCGCGACGTAGTCGAGCCGGTCGAAATAGGGGTTGGCCTGCAGGTAGGTCTTGTACTCGATCAGCTTCTCGGTGCCGCGGTGGAGCAGCCCGATATGCGGATCGACGCGCTCGACGACCTCGCCGTCGAGCTCCAGCACGAGCCGGAGCACGCCGTGCGCGGCCGGGTGCTGCGGGCCGAAGTTGATGGTGAAGTTGCGAAGTTGGTGCTCTGCCATCGGTCAGTCGTCAGTAGTCAGTTGTCAATCGCAACAAGCGCGAGGACCTCACCGTTTATTCTCCGAGCGTTGAAGAGAGCGGATATAGGAGCGAAGCATCCTTCCAAGATCGTCGGATCGAGCAAGGAGAGCCTTGCGCAACCTTCAGGAATTGGACGAATGATCCTGTCGCGTCACGACCCCATCCTTCCGCGATATTGGCAGCGATCGATGCCGCGGAACGGCGAATTTGAGAGGTCATCCCAAACGCCTCCTCGCGCGGGAACCGTTGGGTTATAGCAATCAGCAGCCAATGTCATCGCCTCCTGCCAGACGCGAAGGTCGCGATATGACTCGATCTGTTCGTCGGCCAATTAGCCCACCACTCACGACTGACGCCTCACGATTGACCACTCACGCCTTCGCCTTCTCATCGCCCGGCAGCACGTAGTCTGTTCCTTCCCACGGCGAGAGGAAGTCGAAGTTGCGGAACTCCTGCTGCAGCTTCACCGGCTCGTAGATCACCCGCCCCTGCTCGTCGTCGTAGCGGACCTCGACGAAGCCGGTGAGCGGGAAGTCCTTCCTCAGCGGGTGGCCCTCGAAGCCGTAGTCGGTGAGGATGCGGCGCAGATCCGGGTGGCCCGAGAACAGGATGCCGTAGAGGTCGTAGGCCTCGCGCTCGAACCAGTTCGCGGCCGGGAAGACGTCGATCGCCGACGGCACCGGCGTCACCTCGTCGGCCTCGACCTTGATGCGGATGCGGCGGTTCTTGTAGGGCGAGAGCAGGTGGTAGACGACGTCGAAGCGGCGCTCGCGGCCGGGGTAGTCGGCGCCGCAGAGGTCGATGAAGCTGACGAAGCGAAGCGCCGGGTCGTCCCGCAGCCTCGTCAGCACCTCGACGATCCGAGCGCCATCGACGAGGATCGTCAGCTCGTCATAGGCGATGACGCCGTCCCGCACGGCGTCGCCGAGCGCGGCGCGCACCTGAGTCTCAAGCTCGGTCGTGTCCGCGCTCATCGCCGGTTCCGCTCAGCGCTCGATCGTGCCGGTGCGGCGGATCTTCTTCTGCAGAAGGAGGATGCCGTACAGGAGGGCCTCCGCGGTCGGCGGGCAGCCCGGCACGTAGATGTCGACCGGCACGATGCGGTCGCAGCCGCGCACCACCGCGTAGGAGTAGTGGTAGTAGCCGCCGCCGTTGGCGCAAGAGCCCATCGAGATGACGTAGCGCGGCTCCGGCATCTGGTCGTAGACCTTGCGGAAGGCCGGCGCCATCTTGTTCGTCAGCGTGCCGGCGACGATGATGACGTCGGACTGGCGCGGGCTCGCGCGCGGCGCGAAGCCGAAGCGCTCGACGTCGTAGCGCGGCATCGAGGCCTGCATCATCTCGACGGCGCAGCAGGCGAGCCCGAAGGTCATCCACATCAGCGACCCGGTGCGCGCCCAGGTGATGAGGTCGTCGGTCGCGGTGACGAGGAAGCCCTTGTCGGCGAGCTCGTCGCTGATCTCGCGAAAGTAAGGATCGGTCGCCCCGACCGGCTTGCCGGTACCCGGGTCGATGATGCCGCGCGGGGCTGGCGCGACGAGGGTGCCGCCGGGCTGGATCCGATGCGGTTCGGCGCTCAATCCCATTCGAGCGCTCCCTTCTTCCACTCGTAGGCGAAGCCGACGGTGAGGACGCCGAGGAAGATCATCATCGACCAGAAGCCGAACCAGCCGAGCTCGCCGAAAGTGATCGCCCAGGGGAACAGGAACGCCACCTCGAGGTCGAAGATGATGAACAGGATGGCGACGAGATAGAAGCGCACGTCGAACTTCATGCGCGCATCGTCGAAGGCGTTGAAGCCGCATTCGTAGGCCGAGAGCTTCTCCGCATCCGGGCTCTGATGGGCGACCATGAACGGCGCCAGCAGCAGCGCGAGGCCGATGACGAGGGCTACGCCGATGAAGATCACCAAGGGCAGGTAGTCGGCGAGGAGGCTCGTCATGCGGCACCTAACGAGGCGAAGCGGCGGGCGTTCCCGCCGGACGCATATGGGGCTTCGGCCGCAGGCCGCCCGAGGGCGAGGAGGCGGGGCAAATCGTCCCGACGCGCGGGGCGACGCTTAGCCCACGCCCCTTGGCGTGACAAGTGTTTGCCGCGCCGCACCATGGCGGTGGGCGGCTCATCTCGCAGGGTCGACTTGCCGGGCGCTCTGCCCCTACCTTTCGGGTTCGACAGGGCCGATTCGGCCGCGCCTTCAGGCATGGGATCTTAGTCGAATGCGGATCGTCGGAGCGGCTATCGCAGCCGCCTGCCTGTTCCAGCCCGCGGCGGCGCAGGCCCAGGGAGCCGACCTCACGCGACTGACCTGCGGTCGGCTCCTCGACCAGCGCGGCGTCGAGCCCGAGCGGCTGCTCGTGTGGCTACACGGCTATTATGCCGGCGCGGCGCAGCGCGCGACCCTCGAGCCGCGTCAGATCGAGGAGGCGGTCGGCGCGATGCGGAAAGCCTGCGAGGGCAACCGCGAACTCGCCCTCGTCGGCGCCGAGGCGCGCGCGATCTTCCTGAGCCAGAATCCCGCAGCCGAGGTCAAGCCGGCACCCGCGCCGCAGACTGGCCCGGCAGCTGCAAGCGCCGCGCCACCGGATCGCCGCCCGCGGCCGATGCAATAATTTGCGCGAAGCGCCTTAGAAGCTGGCGCGTCGGTGCCCGGCGCGGCGTTCGCGGATGCTGCCCGGCAGGTCCCGGGCGATCCATGTCCCGAGCGCGACGGCGCACAAGGCCGCCAGATAAAGGTCGGACGCGATTTCGAACCCCATCTCACCCTCCCGATTTTCGCCGGCTGCGAGAGCCCCGGTCCTGGGGTGGCATCGACGGCCCGCCGAAGCCGCCGTCGAAGTCCGCGAGGCATTTGGCCTTGGCGTCACGTTACGTCAGCGGCGCGATTCGGGCTGTAGCATGAAGGGCACAGGCGCTGTTCGGGCGCGGCGGCGGGGTTCGCGGAACTGCCCGACGTCTGATCGCGAATGGCGCGGGCGACGGGGCTCGAACCCGCGACCTCCGGCGTGACAGGCCGGCACTCTAACCAACTGAGCTACGCCCGCGCGATGGGCCGCCGGCGAGCGGCGATATCGGGGGCTGAGGTAAGAGCCGGGCCGGCGGGTGTCAAGCTGCGCGAGTGACCTATCGGAACCCGGCGCGGCTTCGCCGAAGCTCCGCCGGCGCCTTGAGCAAGATCTATCGGGAGCCCGCCTTCGAGGCCGTGGATGATCGGGCATTCGGGACGGTCGTTGCCGGCGCAGGCCGTCGCGAGTTGCTTGAGCGCGTCCGCCATCTCGGTGAGATCGCGGGCGCGGCGCTTCAGCGCGGCGACGTGCTCAAGCGCGATCCGCTTCACCTCCGCGCTGCTGCGGTGATCATCTCCCCACAGGCGCAGGAGGTCGCGGATCTGGTCGATGGAAAACCCGAGGTCGCGCGCCCTGCGGATGAACGCCAGCCGATGGACGTCGGGCAGGCCGTAATCGCGGTAGCCGCTCTCGCGGCGCGCCGACTGCGGGATCAGCGCGATGCTCTCGTAGTAGCGGATCATCTTTGCCGACACGCCCGAAGCGGCTGCGGCCTGGCCGATGTTCATGCCGGTGCTCCAATGCGGTTTGACCTTGCCATCATGGGAAGGTGCAGGACAAGCGCCGAGACCCCTTGGGCGGAGGCCCCGATGGCCGAACCTGCACCCGCCGCGCACGCGCTCGGACATCCTCATGGCCACGGACCCGGCGACGCGGCCGCCGGAACCGAACATCGGGTGAAGGACCCGGTGTGCGGCATGTCGGTCGACCCGCATACCGCGAAGCATCGGGCCGAGCACGGCGGGCGGCCCTATTATTTCTGTTCCGGGGGTTGCCGCACGAAGTTCCTCGCCGATCCGGCGCGCTACCTCGATCCGGCGGCCGCCGCCAAGGCGGAGCCGGTTCCGGAGGGCACGGTCTACACCTGCCCGATGCACCCCGAGATCCGGCAGGTCGGGCCGGGGGCGTGCCCGATCTGCGGCATGGCGCTGGAGCCGGTTCTAGTCAGCCTCGAGGCGGCGCCGAACCACGAGCTCATCGACATGACGCGCCGGTTCTGGATCGGGCTTGCGCTCGCGGCGCCGGTCGTCGCGCTCGAGATGGGCGGGCACCTGCCCGGCCTCGACCGGATCGTCCCGCGCCGGACCTCGAACTGGCTGCAGCTCGCGCTTGCCACCCCGGTCGTGCTGTGGGCCGGATGGCCGTTCTTCGTCCGCGGCTGGCAGTCGCTCGTCACCCGCAACCTCAACATGTTCACCCTGATCGCGATCGGGACCGGGGTCGCCTGGCTCTACAGCATCGTGGCAACGCTCGCGCCCGGAGCATTCCCGGCCGCCTTCCGGAGCCACGACGGCGCGGTGCCGGTCTATTTCGAGGCCGCCGCGGTCATCACCGTGCTGGTGCTTCTCGGGCAGGTGCTCGAGCTGCGGGCCCGCGAGGCGACGAGCGGCGCCATCCGGGCGCTCCTCGACCTCGCGCCGAAGACCGCCCGCCGCATCCGGCCGGACGGGACCGAGGAGGAGGTCCGACTCGACGAGGTACATGTTGGCGACCGGCTGCGCGTGCGCCCCGGCGAGAAGGTCCCGGTCGACGGCGACGTCGTCGAGGGGCGCAGCGCCGTCGACGAGTCGATGGTCACCGGCGAATCGATGCCGGTGACGAAGGAGCCCGGAGCCAAGGCGATCGGCGGCACCGTCAATCAGTCGGGCGCGCTCGTCATCGCGGCGCGCAGGGTCGGTCGCGACACCATGCTGGCGCGGATCGTGCAGCTCGTCGCCGAGGCGCAGCGCAGCCGCGCCCCGATCCAGCGTCTCGCCGACCAGGTGTCGGGCTGGTTCGTTCCGGCGGTGCTCGCGGTCGCCGCTCTCGCCTTCGCGGCATGGGCAATCTGGGGACCGGAGCCGCGGTTCTCCTACGGCCTTCTCGCCGCGGTCTCGGTGCTGATCATCGCCTGCCCGTGCGCGCTCGGGCTCGCGACGCCGATGTCGATCATGGTCGGCGTCGGACGCGGCGCCCAAGCCGGCGTGCTGATCAAGAACGCCGAGGCGCTCGAACGCCTGGAGCGGATCGACACGCTCGTCGTCGACAAGACCGGCACGCTGACCGAGGGCAAGCCGGCGGTGACGGCCGTCGTCGCCGCCGAGGGTTTCAGCGAGGCGGAAATCCTGCGCCTCGCCGCGAGCGTCGAACGCGCGAGCGAGCACCCGCTCGCGGCCGCGATCGTCAAAGCGGCGGAGGCGCGCGGGATCGTCATCGCGCCGGTCGCCGGCTTCGAGTCGCCGACCGGCAAGGGCGCGCTCGGCACGGTCGAGGGCCGACGCGTCGCGCTCGGCAACGCCGCCTTCGTGCGCGAGCAGGGCGTCGATCCGGCATCCCTCGAGGATGCGGCGGAGGCGCTGCGGCAGGACGGCGCGACGGCGATCTTCATCGGCGTCGACGGCCGGGCGGCCGGCGCGATCGCCATCGCCGATCCGATCAAGGCCTCGACGCCGGAGGCCCTGGCGGGGCTCAAGGCGGAGGGCGTGCGCGTCGTGATGCTCACCGGCGATAACTGGACGACCGCGAAAGCCGTCGCCCGCCGGCTCGGAATCGAGGATCTGGAGGCGGAGGTCCTGCCGGACCGGAAAAGCGCCGTCGTCAAGCGCCATCGCGATGCCGGCCGGGCGGTCGCGATGGCCGGCGACGGGGTCAACGACGCGCCGGCGCTCGCCGCGGCCGACGTCGGCATCGCCATGGGAACCGGCACCGATATCGCGATGGAGAGCGCCGGCGTCACCCTCCTCAAGGGCGATCTGACCGCCATCCTTCGCGCCCGCCGGCTGTCGCGGGCGGTGATGCGCAACATCCGCCAGAACCTGTTCTTCGCCTTCGTCTACAACGCCCTCGGCGTCCCGGTCGCGGCGGGCGTGCTGTACCCGTTCTTCGGCATCCTGCTGTCGCCGATCATCGCCGCTGCCGCCATGGCGCTGTCGTCGGTGAGCGTGATCGCCAACGCTGCCCGGCTGCGGCGCGTCGAGCTCTAAGAGACCGCTCAGCCTTGTCGCCGCTTGACGGCGGCGCTCGCAGGCAGCGAGGGCTCGCGCGGCCGCGGCCTGCGGCCCTGATCGATCAACGCCGCGACCGTCGCGGCGAGCTCGCTCTCGGTTTTGCCGATCTTATCCCGGCACAGGATTTTCGAGGTAGGCCGCCATGGCGGCAAGCGCGATGGCATAGGGCCGCTGCGCCGGGTCGCTTTCCATTCGCGCGCGAAGCGTCTCGAGGCGGTCGAGGTGCTCGCGCCAGGCCAGCTCGCCGCCCTCGCGGAAGGCTTGCGGCCCACCGGACAGCTCAAGGAAGTCCTCCCACAGCATCGCGAGCCCGCGCGCCGTCCCCTCGCGCACCGTCCCATCAAGCGCTTGCAGCCGAGCGGAGAGGCCCGCGTGAGGGTCGCCGGAGGGGTCGACGGGCGGCGGAGGGCGGCGGGCGCCGATCCGCGCCACCGCGATGCGAAGAGTTTGCGCCGCCGGCAGGCGAAGGCGGAACGCACGCAAAAGCCGGTGCAGCAGCGCGGGACCTTTCGACATGGCCGCTGATCTATTCGGGCGCGTGCCGCTCGACGCTGTGGCGAGGCAGCGCAGGCGCCCGGATCCGCGTGCGGCGCGCGTTTAGACCGGCGCGTTCCTGGTTCTCGTGTTGGTGGGCGGTGACGGGCTCGAACCGCCGACCCGCTGCGTGTAAAGCAGCTGCTCTACCAGCTGAGCTAACCGCCCCTGCCCTCCAGATAAAAAGATAAGGCCGGCGGCGCAAGGTGACGGCCGCGCGTGAGGCCCTGCCCCGCGTCGGCCCGGATCGGCAACGCAACACATTGCCGCCGGCGCGACAACAGGCGGAAACACTCCCGGCGTAGATGGCGCCGAGGTCGTGTCGGGAAGGGACTCGTATGCTGAAGCTTGCCGCCGCGCTTCTCTCCTTCCTGGCTCTTGCTGCTGCCGCGCTCGCCGAGCCGGCGTCGCTCTCCTTCGGCGGCGGTCGCTTGGTTGAGAAATATGCGAGGAGCGGGCCGCAGGCGGCGATCATCGAGTTCGTGCCGCCCGACCAGACGCTGGACAGCTGGACGAGCCTCGTCGGCTTTCGCGGCCTCTGGGAGAGCAAGGGAACGGCGGCGGACGCGGCGGCGGCCCTCGCCCTCGTGACGGGCGAGCGCTACCCCGCGTCGAAGCCCCGCATCCTCGCCAAAGGCGCGGAGGCGATGGTCGTCTTCGTCGCCGCGCCGCCGAACGACGACCTCGTGGAATTCAACGTCTTCAAATACGGGCGAGCGCCCGACGGCCGCGGGATCGTGTCGTTCCAGTACGCCCGCCGTTTCCGCGGGCTCGACCCGGAGGATGTCCGTCGCCTCGGCCAGCGCTGGGTCAGCGAGGCGGCGACATTCGATTTGAGCATCGTGCACGCGGCGCTTCGGGCGCCGTCGCGGCTGTCGCTGGCGCGGCCGCTCGAATAGAGCGTCGGCACGAAAAAGCCCCCGGGAAATCCCGGGGGCTTGCTTCTCGTTGCAACGAAGAGCCGCTCAGTGCGCGACCATCCCCGGGCCGTCCTCCTCGGCGGCGGCCGGCGCCGCGGCGGCCGGCTTCTCGGCCGGCCAGGGCTCGTCCCAGGTGATCGGCTCGGGCGTGCGCACGAGCGCGTGCTCGAGAACCTGGTCCATGCGCGCGACCGGCACGATCTCCATGCCGTTCTTCACCGAGGCCGGGATTTCGGCGAGGTCCTTCGCGTTCTCCTCGGGGATCAGCACCTTCTTGATGCCCCCTCGCAGCGCCGCCAGGAGCTTCTCCTTGAGGCCCCCGATCGGCAGGATGCGGCCACGCAGCGTCACCTCGCCGGTCATGGCGACGTCGCGATGCAGGGGAATCCCGGTCATGACCGAAACGATCGCCGATGCCATGGCGATGCCGGCCGACGGCCCGTCCTTCGGGGTCGCCCCCTCGGGCACGTGGACGTGGATGTCGCGGCGGTCGAACAGCGGCGGCTCGATGCCGAAATCGACGGCCCGGGACCGGACATAGGACGCCGCCGCCGAGATCGACTCCTTCATCACGTCCTTGAGGTTGCCGGTGACGGTCATCTTGCCCTTGCCGGGCATGAGCACGCCCTCGATCGTCAGGAGCTCGCCGCCGACCTCGGTCCAGGCAAGGCCGGTCGCGACCCCGACCTGGTCGACGTCCTCGAGCTCGCCGTAGCGGAACTTCGGCACGCCGAGGAAGTCGCCGAGGTTCTCCGGCGTGACCGCGACCGCCTTCGATTTCGTGATCAGGATCTCCTTCACCGCCTTGCGGATGAGGTTCGAGAGCTCACGCTCGAGGTTCCGCACGCCCGCCTCGCGGGTGTAGCGGCGCACGAGCGTCAGCAGGCCCTCGTCGGAGATCGACCACTCCTTGGCGTCGAGGCCGTGCTTCTTGATCGCGTTCGGGATCAGGTGCTTGCGCGCGATCTCGACCTTCTCGTCCTCGGTGTAGCCGGCGATGCGGATCACCTCCATGCGGTCGAGCAGCGCCGGCGGGATGTTCAGCGTGTTCGCCGTGGTGATGAACATCACGTTCGACAGGTCGTAATCGACCTCAAGGTAGTGGTCGTTGAAGGTGTGGTTCTGCTCCGGATCAAGCACCTCGAGGAGCGCCGCGGAGGGATCGCCGCGGAAATCCATGCCCATCTTGTCGATCTCGTCGAGCAGGATGAGCGGGTTCGAGGTCTTGGCCTTGCGCATCGACTGCACGATCTTGCCCGGCATCGAGCCGATATAGGTCCGCCGGTGGCCGCGGATCTCGGCCTCGTCGCGCACGCCGCCGAGCGACATGCGCACGAACTCGCGGCCGGTGGCGCGGGCGATCGACTTGCCGAGCGAGGTCTTGCCGACGCCCGGAGGGCCGACGAGGCACAGGATCGGCCCGTGCAGCTTGTTCGTCCGCTGCTGCACGGCGAGGTATTCGACGATCCGCTCCTTGACCTTCTCGAGCCCGAAGTGATCGTCGTCGAGGATCGTCTGGGCGCCGATGAGATCCTTCTTGATCTTCGAGCGCTTGCCCCACGGGATGCCGAGCAGCCAGTCGAGGTAGTTGCGCACGACGGTCGCCTCCGCCGACATCGGCGACATCTGGCGCAGCTTCTTCAGCTCGCCCATCGCCTTGTCGCGGGCTTCCTTGGTGAACTTCGTCTTCTCGATCTTGTCCTCGAGCTCGGACAGCTCGTCCCGGCCCTCGTCGTCGCCGAGCTCCTTCTGGATCGCCTTCATCTGCTCGTTGAGGTAGTACTCGCGCTGGGTCTTCTCCATCTGGCGCTTGACGCGCGAGCGGATGCGCTTCTCGACCTGCAGCACCGAGATCTCGCTCTCCATCAGGCCGAGCACCTTCTCCAGGCGCTGGCCGACGGTCGGCAGCTCGAGGATCGCCTGCTTGTCGGCGATCTTGACCGCGAGGTGCGAGGCGACCGTGTCGGCGAGCTTCGAGGGCTCCTCGATCTGCGTCACGGCGGAGACGACTTCGGGCGAGATCTTCTTGTTGAGCTTCACGTAGTTCTCGAACTCGGAGATCACCGAGCGGGCGAGCGCCTCTGCCTCGATCTGGTCGCCGAGCGCGTCCGGATAAGCCTCCGCCTCCGCCTCGTAATAGTCGTCGGTGCGGCTGTAGCCCTTGAGGCGCGCGCGGCTCGCGCCCTCGACCAGCACCTTGACGGTGCCGTCCGGAAGCTTGAGCAGCTGCAGCACATTCGCGAGCGTGCCGACCTCGTAGATCGCGCTCGGGGCGGGATCGTCGTCGGTGGCGTTGATCTGGGTCGCGAGGAGGATGTGACGGTCGGCCTTGACGACCTCCTCGAGGGCGCGGATCGACTTCTCGCGGCCGACGAAGAGCGGCACGATCATGTGCGGGAAGACGACGATGTCGCGCAGCGGCAGGACTGCGTAGGTGCCGGTCGAACCGGGCGCGACCGGCTGGCGGGACTTCGCTTGTGACATGTGCTCTGGTCCTTTCGACGGCGTCCGCGGCGCCCCTTGTCATGAGCTCGTCACGGACGGACAACCGCGTTCTTCGGGCTTTGTTTTACGCCGACGCGGTGCGGGGGCCTGGACCTCGGATGAGCGACTGGTCTCCCCGCAGGGTATAAGGTGGTTGAGGACGTCCCGGCTTTCAAGCGCGGCCCTTTGGCGCTCGACAGCCGAAAACCCCTCTAGGCACTGGCGCTTACCGGCTCGGCGGCGCGGTCCGAGTGGATGAACAGCGGGCGCGCCTTGCCGTCGACGACCTCGGGCCCGATCACCACCTGCTCGACCGAATCGAGGCCCGGCAGATCATACATGGTCTCGAGCAAAATGCCTTCCATGATCGAGCGCAGGCCGCGGGCGCCGGTCTTGCGCTCGATCGCCTTGCGGGCGATGAGCGACAGCGCCTCGTCCTGGAAGGTCAGGTCGACGCTCTCCATCTCGAACAGGCGCTGGTACTGCTTGACGAGCGCGTTCTTCGGCTCCTGGAGGATGCGCTTCAGCGCCACCTCGTCGAGGTCCTCGAGCGTCGCGATCACCGGCAGGCGGCCGACGAACTCGGGGATGAGCCCGAATTTCAGGAGGTCCTCGGGCTCGACCAGGCGGAACACCTCGCCGGTGCGGCGGTCGTCCGGCGCCGAGACCGCGGCGCCGAAGCCGATCGAGGTGCCCTTGCCGCGGGCCGAGATGATGCGCTCCAGGCCGGCGAAGGCGCCGCCGCAGATGAACAGGATGTTCGTCGTGTCGACCTGCAGGAACTCCTGCTGCGGATGCTTGCGGCCGCCCTGCGGCGGCACCGAAGCGACGGTGCCTTCCATGATCTTGAGCAGCGCCTGCTGCACGCCCTCGCCCGACACGTCGCGGGTGATCGACGGGTTGTCGGACTTCCTCGAGATCTTGTCGATCTCGTCGATGTAGACGATGCCGCGCTGCGCCCGCTCGACGTTGTAGTCGGAGGCCTGGAGCAGCTTGAGGATGATGTTCTCGACGTCCTCGCCGACATAGCCCGCCTCGGTCAGCGTCGTCGCGTCGGCCATCGTGAACGGCACGTCGAGGATGCGGGCGAGCGTCTGCGCCAGCAGCGTCTTGCCCGAGCCCGTCGGCCCGATCAGCAGGATGTTCGACTTCGCGAGCTCGACGTCGTTGTGCTTCGTCGCATGCGCGAGGCGCTTGTAGTGGTTGTGGACCGCGACCGCGAGCACCTTCTTGGCATGGTCCTGGCCGATGACGTAGTCGTCGAGGACGCGGCGGATCTCCTTCGGCGTCGGCACCCCGTCGCGGGACTTCACGAGCGAGGATTTCGACTCCTCGCGGATGATGTCCATGCACAGCTCGACGCATTCATCGCAGATGAACACCGTCGGGCCGGCGATGAGCTTGCGGACCTCGTGCTGGCTCTTGCCGCAGAACGAGCAGTACAGGGTGCTCTTCGAGTCGTTGCCGCCTGCCTTGCTCATGGTCTGTCTCCAACGCGAGGACGAACCCTGCGGTTCGCCGACTCGCTCATACTCCAAGCTACGGGCGCCAGCCTAAGAAAGGGTAGCCGGCGCCAAACCCACGGGAACGCACGAGACCTCAAGGCCCCGGAATCCCGATGCAAACACGCGCTCAGGCCGGGATCAATAGCACCCCTGATGCGCAAAAGACGCAGTTTGTATGCCAAATTCAAGGCGCCGGCCGCGGCGGGCGGCCGGCTTATTGCCCGGGCTCCGGCCGCTTGAGCAGCACCTCGTCGACAATGCCGAACTCCTTCGCGGCTTCGGCGGTCATGAAGTTGTCACGCTCGAGCGCCAGCTCGACCGCGGCGAGATCCCGGCCAGTATGCTTCACATAGATTTCGTTGAGGCGCCTCTTGAGAGCCTCGATCTCGCGCGCGTGGATCAGGATGTCGGTCGCCTGGCCCTGGAAGCCGCCGGAGGGCTGGTGGACCATGATGCGGGCGTTCGAAAGCGCGAAGCGGTGCCCCTTCTCGCCGGCGGAGAGCAGGAGCGACCCCATCGAGGCCGCCTGCCCGACGCAAAGCGTCGCCACCGGGCAGCGGATGAACTGCATGGTGTCGTAGACCGACAGCCCCGAGGTCACGACCCCGCCCGGCGAGTTGATGTAGAACGAAACCTCCTTTTTCGGGTTCTCGGCCTCGAGGAAGAGCAGCTGCGCGACGATGAGCGAGGCCGAGTAGTCCTCGACCGGCCCGGTGAGGAAGATGATTCGCTCGCGCAGGAGCCGCGAATAGATGTCGAACGCCCGCTCGCCGCGGTTCGACTGCTCGACCACCATCGGCACGAGGGTGTTGTTGTAGACCTCGATCGGATCTCTCATCGTCCTGTCGGCTCCTGGGGCCCGGGCGGACCGCTACGCGGCGGGCGCTACCCCTTCTTGGGATGATTTCTTCGTCGGCGCCGGCGCGGCGTCGGGCGTCTTCGCCTCGTCCTCGTCGTCGCTGAAGAGCTTCTCCTTGGAGACCGGCTCGTCGACCACCTTCACCTGCGCAAGCACGTGATCGATGACCTTCTCCTCGAAGATCGGCGCCCGGATCTCGGCGAGCGCCTGCGGATTCTTCTTGTAGTAGTCCCAGACCTGGCGTTCCTGGCCCGGGTATTGGCGGACCCGCTCGACGAGGGCCTGATTCACCTCGTCGTCGGTGACCTTGATATCGGCCTTGTCGCCGGCCTGCGCAAGGACAAGCCCGAGCCGCACCCGCCGCTCGGCGATGCGGCGGTATTCGGCGCGCGCCTCGTCTTCGGTCGTGTTCTCGTCGGCGAAGGTCTTGTTGGCGTTCTTCAGATCCGCCTCGACCTGCGACCACACCGCCGCGAACTCCTGCTCGACGAGCGTCTGCGGCAGCTCGAAGGTGTATTTCGCGTCGAGCGCGTCGAGGAGCTCCTTCTTGAGCTTGCGCCGCGAATGGGTGTCGTAGTCGCGCTTGATCGCGGCGCGGGCTGCGTCCTTGAGCTTGTCGAGCGACTCCATGCCGAAGCCCTTGGCGAGCTCATCGTCGATCTTGACCTCACCCGGCGCCTGGACCTCCTTCACGGCGACGTCGAACTCGGCGTCCTTGCCGGCGAGGTGCGCGGCGCCGTAGTTCTGCGGGAAGGCGACCTTCACCTCGCGGCTCTCGCCGGCCTTGGCGCCGAGGAGCTGCTCCTCGAACCCCGGGATGAACGAGCCCGAGCCGAGCTCGACCTGGATGCCCTCGCCCTTGCCGCCCTGGAACTCCTCACCCGCGATGCGGCCGGTGAAGTCGACGACGACGCGATCGCCGGTCTCCGCCCCGGCCTCGGCGGGCTTTGCCGCGAACGGCCGGTTCTGCGCCGCCATGCGCTCGAGCGCCTCCTGCAAGTCGGCGTCCGCGACTTCGGCGATGGGCCGCCTGACGCTGACGTCGGAGAGGTCGGCGAGCTCGAAGCTCGGCAGCACCTCGAGTGCGATCTTGAAGGCGAGGTCGGCTTTCGCGGCGAGCGCCTGTTCGACCTCGTCCTTGTTCTCGGGGAAGCGGACCTGCGGCTCGAGCGCAAGCCTGAGGCCGTTCTCGTCGACGATCTTGCGGTTCGCCTCGTTGACGGCGTTCTGAACCACGTCCGCCATCACCGACTTGCCGTAGACCTTGCGCAGATGCGCGACCGGCACCTTGCCGGGCCTGAAGCCGTTGAGGCGCACCTTGTCCTTCAAGGTCGCGAGCTCGCTCGTGAGCCGCTCCTCGAGCTCGGCTGCCGGCAGCACGACCTGGAACTCGCGCTTGAGCCCCTGGGACAGCGTTTCGGTGACCTGCATCGTCTGATCCGCCTTTGCTCTTTTTCGCCGGAGCTCACGTCCCGGCCGGCGACCCTCTAAGTCGCGTCCGAGACCTAAGCGGAGCCGACCGGAAAACCAACCCGCCGGCGGGATTGGTGCGGGCGGAGGGACTCGAACCCCCACGACTTTCGCCACTGGAACCTAAATCCAGCGCGTCTACCAATTCCGCCACGCCCGCTTGAGGGCGCCGCGCGCCCGCCTCCGGGACGCCGGCTCTATATCAATGCGCCGACAGGCGTGCACCAAAAAAGTTCACCGCGGGCGGCGCCTGCGGCGAATGCGCCGGGACCGCTGCGATCCGCCGAATCAGCTTTATGTTGCATATGCGAACAAAGACTTGTGCAGCGCAGCAACCATTCTCCGTCTGGCCGGTTTGGATCCAGACGAAAAAGAAACCAACGGGGGTACACCATGGCAAGACTCGCACGCACGATCGCCGACCTTTCGCGCTACCGACGCGCTTTCGATTCGGCGCTCGGCCGCGCCAAGCCACAAGCGGCCGCCGCCGCACCGCCGACGAGACTGCGGGAGGTCGCGGCCTTCGGCGCCAATCCCGGCAACCTGCGCATGCTCGAATACGTCCCGGCGACCCTCGCCGAAACGCCGGCCCTCCTCGTCGTGCTGCACGGCTGCACGCAGACCGCCGCCGGATACGACCATGGCGCGGGCTGGACGGAGCTCGCCGACCGGCACGGCTTCGCGCTGCTGTTCCCCGAGCAAAAGCCCGAGAACAATCCGCAGCGCTGCTTCAGCTGGTTCGAGCCCGCCGACGTGCGGCGCGACGGCGGCGAGGCGGCCTCGATCCGCCAGATGATCGCGCGGATGGTGGCGGCACACGGCGTCGATCGCCGGCGCATCTTCATCACCGGGCTCTCGGCCGGCGGCGCGATGGCGTCGGCGATGCTTGCGACCTACCCGGAGGTGTTCGCCGGCGGCGCCCTCATCGCCGGGCTGCCTTACGGCACGGCCGCAAACGTCCAGGAGGCGTTCGAGAGCATGTTCAAGGGCCGCAGCTCGCCGGCACGGCGATGGGGCGACCTCATCCGGGCCGCGTCGCCGCATCGCGGCCCCTGGCCGAAGATCTCGATCTGGCACGGCAGCGCCGACGCGACGGTCGTGCCGATGAACCGCGACGAAATCATCAAGCAATGGACCGATGTGCACGGCCTGCCGGCGACGCCGAGCGAGCGCACGGCGGGGCGCGGCTTCGAGCGCGCCGTATGGCGCGACCGCGACGGGCGCGAGGTCATCGAGGCGGTGAGCATCCCCGGCATGGCGCACGGCACGCCGCTCGCGACCGGACCGGGTGACGGGTGCTGCGGCAACGCGGGACCGTTCCTGCTCGAGGTCGGCGTCTCCTCGAGCCACCACATCGCGCAGTTCTTCGGCCTCGCCGACGCCGGCGCTGCGTCGCGGGACAAGGCCGAGCGCCACGTCGCCGCCGCAACGGCCGAGCCGGCCGGCGCCTTCACTCCGTCGCGAGAGGACATCCTCCTGCCGGGCGAGCCCGAGCCAAAGCCCGACGCCAAGGAGGCGGACGATCGCCCGCGGTTTCCCATCGACGTGCAGGCCGTCATCGCGAAGGCGCTCCGCGCCGCCGGGCTGATGCGACCCTGAGCGGAGTTACGGCACGTTCGGCCGAGCGAACGCCGCCTCCATCTCGCGGCGGGTGCGTACCGCGAGGTCGCCGTCGTCGATCTCGACGTCGCGCCAACGCAGGCGCTGGCCCTCGGCGATATCGGCTTTCAGCGTGACGCCGTGGGCGAGGCCGAGCGGCAGGTAGCCCTCGTCGAGCGAGACATCGGCCGGGGTCTGCTTGCCCCAGACGCAGAAGCCGCCTTCGCCATCGAGCATCTCGCCGGCCTTGAGTGCGCGCTTTGCCGTCGCGACGACGTCCGAGTTGAAGCAGACGGCTGATCCGGTCGCCTCCTTGCGCAGCGCCGCCGAGGCGACGGAGAGCCCGAGCTCGAGGCCGATCATGTGGATCGGGCGATACAGCGCGGCGTAGCGCCCGCTCTTGTCCGGCAGCATCGAGTATTCGGCAAAGCAGCGCCGCGAGTAGTCGTTGTCCTCCGCCGCCTCGAACACGACGTAGGTGCCCATGACGAGGTTGTGCGGCACGTCCGAGCCGTCGCGGTAGAGCGACGACGTCACCTCAGTCACGCCCGTCTTCTCGAGCACGCCGCCCTCGCTCTTCGGCTTGCAGATCTCGGCGAGCTCGAAGCGGCTCGCCGGCGGGAACGACAGCCCCTCGCTCTGCGCCTGCAGGCCGGTGGCGTTGCAGATCGCCGTCATCTCGATGCCGGACTTCGTGCCGTCGACGAAGGAGTTGAACATCTTCGGGTTGATCGAGGCGCGGTCCTCGTCACGGAACTTCATGTAGCGGTCGAGGATGTCCCACACCGTGTCCGGCGTCGACTGGTGGTAGGTCGGGTGGTAGCGCGTGCCCTTGCCGGCGGCGACGATGGTGAAGCCGCAGGCGCGGGCCCAGTCGACATGCTCGCAGACGAGCGCCGGCTGGTCGCCCCAGGCGAGCGAATAGACGACGCCGGATTCCCTGGCGCGGCGCGCCAGCAGCGGGCCGGCGAGGGCGTCGGCCTCGACATTGACCATGACGATATGCTTGCCGTTGTCGATCGCCCGCGTGCAGAGGCGGATGCCGGTCTTCGGGTCGCCGGTCGCCTCGACGATCACCTCGATCCGCGGATCGGCGATCATCGCCTCGGCGTCGTCGGTCAGGAAGGTCCTGCCCGATCGCGCCGCGTCGTCGAGCGAGGCCGCGCCGTACTGCGCCTCCGGCCATGAGGCGCTCTTCAGCTGCGAGCGGGCGCGGGCGACGTTGAGGTCGGCGACGGCGACGACGTGCATGCCGGCGGTGGTGCGCGCCTGGGCGAGGAACATCGTGCCGAACTTGCCGGCGCCGACGACGCCGACGGTCACCGGCCGCCCCTGCGCCTGCCGCTCGAGCAGCATCTTGTGAAGGTTCAAGGTCGAGACCCTTTCGAATTCCGGGCGGATCGGATCACAGGCGCTTCAGGCGCACAAGCCGGGCATTGACCGCGCGGCGGCAGAGGACGCACGATGCGCCAAAGCCAAGCTCGGGAGGCACGCCATGGCCGGCGCATCACGTCGCGACTTCCTCGCCGGAACGGCATCCTTCGGGCTCGCCGCCGCCGCGGGCGGCCTCGTCCGCGCTCAAGCCGCGATGGGACCGAACGACAAGTTCGACCTCGTCATCAAGGGCGGCGACGTGCTCGATCCGAGCCAGTCGTTGCGCGGCACGCGCGACATCGGCATCCGCTACGGCCGGATCGAGGCGCTCGAGGCGGCGATCCCGGCCGAGCGGGCGCTGCGCGTCCTCGACGCCGCGGGCAAGCTCGTGACCCCGGGGCTCGTCGACCTGCACTCGCACGTCTTCCCCTACGGCTCGGCGATCGGCATCCCGGCGGACGAGCTCGCCGCCCACCAATGCACCACGACCTGCGTCTCGGCCGGCGACGCCGGCGCCAACAACTTCGCCGCCTTCCGGCGCCATATCGCGGCGCAGACGCGCACACGCCTCTACGCCTTCGTGCACATCGCCAACACCGGGCTGACGCCGTTCCCGGTCGCCGAGCTCTACAACATCGACTTCGCCCAGGTGGATGCCTGCGCCAAGGCGGTCGCCGAGAACGCCGACATGGCGATCGGCGTCAAGGTGCGCATGTCCGAGAACGTCATCGCGAAGCACGGCACCGAGCCGCTCAAGCGCGCCATCATGGCCTGCGAGAAGGCCGGCACCGGCGCCAGGATCATGTGCCACATCGGCGGCGTCGAGACGCGCGAGCTGATGTCCCAGATCCTCGACCTCCTGCGGCCGGGCGACGTCCTGACCCACGCCTATTCCGGGGCGCCGAACATCGCCGGCCAGTTCACGAACATCGTCCAGGACGGGCGGCTGCTGCCGGCGGCGCTCGCCGCGAAGCAGCGCGGCGTCGTCTTCGACGTCGGCCACGGCGGCGGCAGCTTCGACTACACGGTCTGCGAGGCGGCGATGCAGCAGGGCTGCCCGCCCGACACGATCTCGTCCGACATCCACGTCTTCTCCGGCAACTCGCCGGGCATGCCCTATCTGACCTGGGTGATGAGCAAGTTCATGGGCCTCGGCTTCACGCTCGAGCAGGTGGTCGCAATGGCGACGTCCGCGCCCGCGAAGGTCATCGACCGGCAGCCGAAGCTCGGCACGCTTCAGGTCGGGGCGCCCGCGGACGTGTCGATCATGGAGCTCGTCCAGGGGCCGGTCAGCTTCGTCGACACGCGCAACAACACCCGCACCGGCCAGGCGCATCTGCGGCCGGTGCAGACGGTGACCGGCGGCGTGCCGTTCGGGCGGCCCTACAACTCGCCCTTCGCCGTGCGCTGAGCTCGGCGAACCCCCCTACAAAAGGGGCCTAGCAGATTCACACATTGCGTTGCGGGGCCATGAGGGCGGCGCCGCGTTTGG
>DAINQO010000031.1:0-23362 GCA_036742625.1 Microvirga sp. | reverse complement strand
AGGCTCTGGCGCAGCATCTTGCGGCGCTGCCCGAAGGCGGCGCGGGTGACGGCCTCGAGCGCCTTGACCCGGCAGGGCAGGGGATCCGGCCGGGGCGTCAGCAGGACGACGCTCGAGGTCACCTTCGGCGGCGGCACGAAGGCCGCGGGCGGAACGTCGAAGAGGATGCGGGCCTGCGTGCGCCAGCCGGCGAGCACGCCGAGGCGGCCGTAATTTCCGCGGTCGCGCTCGTCGGCGACGATGCGTTCCGCGACCTCGCGCTGGAACATCAGCGTCAGCGACCGCCACCAGGGCGGCCATTCCTCGGCGGCGAGCCAGCCGGTCAGGAGCGCGGTCCCGACATTGTAGGGCAGGTTTGCGACGATGCGGGCCGGCGCGGCGTCGAGCAGCGGGCGCGGGTCGAAGCCGGCGGCGTCGGCCGCAACGATCCGAAGCCGCCCGGGATAATGCTTCGCAATCTCGGCCAGGGCCGGCAGGCAGCACGGGTCGCGCTCGATCGCCACTATCTCTTTCGCCCCGGCGGCGAGGAGCGCGCGGGTGAGGCCGCCTGGTCCGGGGCCGATCTCGACGACCGCCACGTCCTCGAGCGGCCCGGCGGCGCGCGCCACCCGGCTCGTCAGGTTGAGGTCGAACAGGAAGTTCTGGCCGAGCGACTTCTTCGGCACGAGCCCGTGCCGGCGCACGACCTCGCGGAGCGGCGGCAAGCTGTCGATCGGGCTCACGCGGCGGCTTCGGCCGGCCGCGCCGCGAGGCGCGCGGCAAGGCGCAGCGCCGCGATGAGGCTATCGGGGCGGGCGACGCCTTTGCCGGCGATGTCGAAGGCGGTGCCGTGGTCCGGCGAGGTGCGGATGAAGGGCAGCCCGAGGGTGACGTTCACGCCTTCGTCGAAGGCGATGGTCTTGATCGGGATCAGCGCCTGGTCGTGGTACATGCAGAGCGCGACGTCGTAGCCCGTCCGTGCCGCGGCGTGGAACATCGTGTCGGCCGGGTAGGGACCGCTCGCGGCGATGCCCTCCCGGGCGAGCGCCGCGACCGCGGGCGCGACGACCGCCGCGTCCTCGTCGCCGAGCGAGCCGCTCTCGCCGGCGTGCGGGTTGAGCCCGGCGAGCGCGAGCCGCGGCCGCGCGATGCCGAAGCGCCGGCGCAGGTCGCGATCGACGATCCGCGCCGTCTTGACGATCAGCTCCGTCGTCAGGCTCGCGGGGACTTGCGCCAGCGGGATGTGGACCGTCACCGGCACGACGGCGAGCGCCTCGCACCACAGCATCATCACCGGATGCGGCGGCGTCCGGCCGGGCTCGGCCGACAGCGCCGCCAGGAACTCGGTGTGGCCCGGGTGGGAAAAGCCCGCCTGGTAGAGGACGTGCTTCGCGATCGGGTTCGTGACGAGGCCCGCGACCTCTCCGGCGCGCGCGAGCCGCACCGCCTCCTCGATCGAGCGGAGGGTCGCGGCGGCCGTCGCCGGGTCGGGCTTGCCGGGCTCGGCCGCGACCGCCTCGCCCAATGGCGCGACCGGCAGCGCGCGGCGGAAGACGTCCGCGGCGTCCGCGAGCGTCGTGCGCTCGACGGGCACGCGAAGGCCCAGGCGCGCGGCTGCCCGGCGCATGAAATCGGGGTCGCCGAGGAGGCAGAAGGGCAGGCCGATCTCGTCGCGCCGCAGCCAAGCCTTGAGCGTGATCTCCGGCCCGATGCCGGCCGGGTCGCCCTGTGTGAGGGCGAGGATCGCCGCGCCCGCGCCGCTACCGCGTCGGCGTGACGGTTCCGTCATTCGCCGAGGTCACCGGGCCGATGTTCTGCTTCACGTTCGCCTCGCCGAGCGTGCGCAGCTCGAGCCGAACCAGCACCGTCTGGACGCGCTCCTTCTCGCCGTTGCTCAGCGCGATCTCGCGCGGGCTCGCCGAATAGCTGATCCCGAAGGTCGTGCACTCGTCCAAGTACTGCAGGCTCAGCCCGGTCGAGATCGGGGTGTAGTCGCTCGGCCGGCGATAGACCGGGGTCGTCAGCTGCGACGCCGGCACCCCGGCGGCGAGCGCGGCGGTGTAATTGGTATAGGCCGCCGTAAAGGTGTCGCGGAAGCTCAGGTAGCGGTCGAGATCGAACAGGAGCGAGCCGGCGACGCTCCAGCGCGGCGTGACGTTGACCCTTGCTTCCGTGAGAAGGCCTTCGCGCCGGTGGTCGTAGCCGAGCTCGGGCTGGCGGGCGTATTTGCCGTAGGTCACCGAGGTCGCGAGCGGGAGGACGGGGTTCCAATTCGTCGACAGCTGCGTCTCGAGACGATGCATCGCGAAATCGTTCTCGTCGAAGCGGGCGCGGGTCGAGAAGGCGAAGTTCTGGTTCGGCTTGATCAGAAGCCGCGTCACGACGTCGGAGGCGCGCGACTCGAGCCCCGAATCGCGGCCGACATTGATGACGTCGCCGGGACGGAAGGAGTTCCGGCCGGCGAGCTGGTAGGACTGGCCGACGAGCGCGTTGGCGTAGAAGCCGTTCACGCCGGTGAAGCTGTATTGGCCGCCGATGTTGCCGCGCACGCCGCCCTCGACGCGGTCATAGCCCGAGAACTTGTCCCAGTTGAAGATCGTGGTGTCGTCGAAGACGAGGCTCTGGGCGTCCTCGTTCGGCAGGCGCCCGATGCGCGTCTCGTTCGGGCGGGCGACGACCTGCCCGATGGGCTCGAGGACGTGCATGCCCCAGTCGTTGCTCTGGGCGACGAAGGGGTAGCGGTATTCGAGCCCGACCGCCGGCATGAGCCGGCCGACGAAGTCGTCGTCGCCGCCGACGAAGTTCAAGATTTGCGAATTCTGGAAGCCGGCGGTCTCGAACTTGTTCCAGAACCCGTCCGCCCGGACATAGGCGAAGGGCGTCCAGACCTGCCCCATCGCGTCGACGTAGTTGCGCCGCCAGGTGAGCTCGGTCGAGAGCCGGGTGAAGGTCCCGGCGAAGCCCCGGACGAGGCAGGCGCCGCGCTGGAAGACGGTGCAGGTCTCGTAATAGCCGTTGTAGGCCGGCACCTGGTTGAACAGCCCGAAATTGATGTTCGGGATCTGCGAGAAATGCGTCGCCTCGCGGGTCAGGCTGGTGAGGTTGAGCTTGAACGTCGTCTCGCCGCCGAGCGGGCGCGGGCCGTCGGCGCGCTTCTCGTAGTCGGTGACCGGGTGCACGACGGGCAGCTGCTTCTGCCAATCGTAGCTCGACAGGCCTCTGAAGTAGTAGCCGCGGGCGTCGAACCAGGAGCGGTCGCCCTGGCCCTGCAGGTAGAGCGTCGAGACCGACTCCTTGAGGTAGAGCGTCTGGATGCTCTCGCTCTTGATGCGATAGTTGGCCAGGAACCACTTGTCAGAGAGCACCGCGACGTCCCAGCCCCAGCGCCATTTCTCGTTGATGTTGAAGCGCCCGGTGGACTCGAACGAGCCGCGGAAATCGCGGTCCTGGGCGCCGAGCGGCGGCGGCAGGAACGCCGTGTCGTCGCGCTGGAAGATGCCGGCGAGGCGGATGTTGTAGGAGCCGGTGAGCAGGCGATGGCGCCATTCGGCCTGGCCGAGAACGCCCTGGCGCGACAGGAAGGTCGGCTGAAGCGTCAGATCCATGTTCGGCGCGACGTCCCAGTAGAACGGGATGGCGACGCCGGTGCCGAGCGAGCTCGAGGCGATGTAATGCGGAGCGAGGAAGCCGGTCTTGCGCTTCACCGTCGGATCGGGCGACCAGAAATACGGCATGTAGGCGATCGGGTAGCCGTAGAGCTCGAGCGTCGCGTTCTCGTAGTAGATCATCCGCTCTTCGTTGTTGTGGATGATCCGCGCCGCCTTCACCTGCCACAGCGGCGGCCGCTCGGGGTGCTCCTTGCAGGGCTCGCAGGCCGTGTAGGTGCCGCGCTCGAAGACCATCTGGTCGCCTTCGATGCGCTCGGCGCGGGGCGCCGTGAAATAGGTCCGGCTGGCGCGGCCGCGCTGGATGACGGTCTGCTCGACCCGGAGCGAATCGATGAAGCCGTTCTTGAAGTCCTCGGTGAGGTCGAAGCGGTCGCTGGTGATGACGGCGCCGTTCGCGTCGACCATCCGGGCGTTGCCCTGCGCGAACACCCGGCCGCTCTTGCGGTCGTAGGTCACCCGGTCGGCCTGCAGCGTCCGGCCCTGGTAGTAGAGCTCGACGTCGCCGACCGCCGACACCGTGTTGTTGTCGTTGTCGTAGACGATCTCCTTCGCCTCAAGGAGCAGCCGGTCCTTGCCCTCGCCGGCCTGCACGCGGCGCGTCAGGGCGTCGTTCATCGTCCCCTGGGCCACGGCCGCATCGAAGCCGGCGCCGCACAGCAGCGCCGCCGCGATGGCCAATGCGGCGATCCGACCCCTTCCCATACCCGCTCCCGGGCGGCCCCTTGCTTCGAGGACCATTATCACCCGTCCTCTTGGTACAACAAAGCGAGGGTGCCAAGCAAACTGCCGACGACCGCCGGGAACCAGGCCGCCACCGCCGGCCCGACCAGCCCCGAGCCGCCGAGGTCCTGCATCAGCGAGGTCGCGACATAGAGCAGGAATCCGGCCGCGACGCCGCCGAAGACCATCCGGGAGACGCCCCCGAAACGGAAGAACCGCAGCGAAACCGACGCCGCCACGAACACCATCGCGACGAAAAGCAGCGGCCGCGCCATCAGCACGTCGTGCTGGAGGCGGTAGCGGGTCGCGTCGAGCCCGGCCCGCTCGGTGCGCAGGATGGTCTCGTCGAGATCCCAGAACGGCACCGATTCCGGCGGCGTGAAGGTCTGGCGCACCTGCGACTGGTCGAGGTTCGAGGCGAGGAGATAGCTGGCGTAGCTCTCCGGCGGCCCATTCGGGGAGAGGACGCGGGCGTCGGTCAGCTCCCAATAGCCGTCCCGGAGCGTCGCCTCGGCGGCCTCGATGCGCTCCTGGAACGCCCCGGCCTCGCTGAAGGTGAAGACGGTCACGCGGGCGATCGTGGTCGTGCGCTCGACCGCGGTCTCGGCACGGATGATGGCCTGGCCGTCGAGGCTCTTCTGCCGGATCCAGAGGTCCTTGCTCGAGGCGAGCTTGAGGTTCTTGGCGAAGATCTTCGCCTCGATGTCGGTCGCCTTCTGCTTGAGATAGGCCGAGAGGGGGTTGTAGGCCGCGACCGACAGGGCGCCGATCGTGAGCGCGACCAGCATGCCCGGCTGCAGGAACTGCCAGGCCGAAATCCCGGCGGCGCGGGCGACCACGAGCTCGAGCCGGCGGCTGAGCTGGAGCAGCGCCGCCATCGAGCCGAACAGGACCGCGAACGGGAAGATCTGCTCGGCGACCGCGGGGGTGCGGTAGAGCGCCAGCTGCGCCATCAGCGCCGAAGTCGCCCCCTCGGCGTCGCCGGCCCGGCGCATCAGCTCGACGAAATCGAGCGTATAGACGAGCGCGAAGACGGTCCCGAACACCATCAGGATCGTCCTGAGGAACTGGGTCGAGAGGTAGCGCCCGAGGGTCCAGCCGATCAGCATGGCTCAGGCCCGGCGCAGTTTCGGCAGGCGCAGCTTCGGCAGGCGAAGGCGCGGCACGAGCGCCGCGTCGGCCCAGCGCATCAACCTGGCGCCGAGCGAGCGCATGCGCGCGCCCTGCAGCGCCAGTGCAAGCGCGATCAGGATCGCCAGAACGGGCGCGCCGTAGATCGCGATGACCCCGGCAGGGGAGCGGACCGCCGCGCTCGAGGCGGCAAAAGCGATGATGCGAAGCGCCACCACGGCGACGACCGCGAGCGCCACCGCCGTGCCGCGGCCCTGGCGGGTCGTGCGCGCGTCGCCGAGCGCCGCGAAGGCGATGAACATCAGGGCGAGCGGGAACAGCCAGGCCGACAGCCGGTCGTGCAGCTCGGCGCGGAAGCGGCCGGCCTGGATCGTGTAGTAGAGTTCCTTCTCGTCCGGGAACAGCAGCTGCGGCGTCGAGCGCTCGCGCGGCTTGTAGACGGTCTGGGTCTCGTCCTGGTTGAAGGCGGCAAGGTCGACCGCGTAGCGCTCGAAGGCGATCATCGACGAATCGCGGCTGTTCGCCTCTTGCCGGTGGACGGTGCCGCTCTCGAGGATCAGGTAGCTCTGCCCGTTCGCCTCGGCGACCTGGCCGCGCTCGGCGACGTAGGCGACGGTCTTTGTCGGCTCGCGCTTGTCCTGGATGAAGATGCCGAGCAGCGCCTGGCCGGAACGCTCGCGGAAATGGAAGGTGATGCCGTTGTCGAGCGCGGTGAACTGTCCTTCCTTGACGATGTTGGCGACGAAATCGGCGCGGATCTTGGTGATGAGGTCGCGCAATTCCTGGAAGCTCGCCGGCATCACGTAGAGGGTCAGGAAGGCGACCAGCATGCAGACGCCCGCGCCGAGCCCGAGGAACGGGCGCAAGAGGCGCTGCGGCGCCATGCCGGCGGCGCTCATGACGATCAGCTCGGAATCGCCGTTGAGCCGGTTGAGCGTGTAGATCGTCGCGATGAACAGGGCGACCGGCGAGATCACGGTGACGAGCGTCGGGATCGACAGCCCGGTCACGGTGAGGAACATCAGGATGGTCTGGCCCTTGCTCGTCAGGAGATCGAGTTCCTTGAGGGCCTGGGTGATCCAGATCACCGCCGTCAGCGCGACCAGGATGCCGACGAAGGCGCTGAAGGCGATCCGGAAGATATAACGCTCGATCAGATCCATGAACCAGGCCCTGACGCCGGTCTCCTCGCTATCGCCGGGCCGGCGGGGGGACAAGCGCGCGAAATCCTCATTCGTCCTGCGACTTGGGCGCTTTCACGGCGAACCCTCCCCATCGGCGTGAAAGCCTTGCTATATGTGCGCCGAAAGCCACACCTCCCGACCCCCCACCCAGGCGCCCCGTCCCGCCCCTCAGGCGCCGCGATCAGACGGAAAAAGGCACGATGGCAGCGAGCGTGAAGATCGATTTCCAACCTTTCGGCGCGCCCGCCGGCGGCGACCTCGTGGTCTTCGTCGGCGACGACCTGAAGCCCGCCGACGCGGCGCTCGAGATCGAGCCGAGGATCAAGGATGCGATCGCCGGCGCCGCCGGCCCCGAGCGCTTCAAGGGCAAGCCCGCGACGGCGCTGACCATTCCGGCCCCGGCCGGGCTTTCGGCCGAGCGGCTGATCGCCGTCGGGATCGGCGGCGAGAACGATCGGGGGAAGCTCGTCTACGCCGATCTCGGCGCGGCGGTGGCGGGAAAGCTCGCCGGCCGTTCCGGCGCGGTGGTGGCGGCGCTCCCGGGGCTCGCGCCCTCGGCCGAGGACATCGCCCAGATGGCGCTCGGGGCGCGGCTGCGGCTCTACAAGTTCGACAGGTACAAGACGAAGAAGAAAGAGGACGACGAGAACGGCGGGACGACGAGGATCACTTTCGCGGTCGCGGACCCGGCCGCTGCGCGCAAGGCCGCGAAAGCCGCCGATGGTCTCGCCGAGGGCGTCGGCATCGCCCGCGACCTCGTCAACGAGCCGCCGAACGTGCTTGGGCCCGAGGAGTTCGCGAACCGCGCCGCGACGCTCGCGAAGCTCGGCGTCGAGGTCGAGGTTCTCGACGAGAAGGCGCTGCGAAAGCTCGGCATGCGGGCGCTGCTCGCCGTCGGCCAGGGTTCGGAGCGCGAGAGCCGGGTCGTCGTCATGCGCTGGAACGGCGGCAAGGCGAGCGACAAGCCGGTCGCCTTCGTCGGCAAGGGCGTGGTGTTCGATTCCGGCGGGATCTCGATCAAGCCCGGCGGCGGCATGGAGGACATGAAGGGCGACATGGCCGGCGCTGCCTGCGTCGTCGGCCTGATGCACGCGCTCGCCGCCCGAAAGGCGCGGGCGAACGTCATCGGCGCGATCGGCCTCGTCGAGAACATGCCCGACGGCGCCGCCCAGCGCCCCGGCGACATCGTCACCACGATGTCCGGCCAGACGGTCGAGATCATCAACACCGACGCCGAGGGCCGGCTCGTCCTCGCCGACGTGCTCTGGCACGTGCGCGAGCGTTACAAGCCGGCGTTCATGCTCGACCTCGCGACGCTGACCGGCGCCATCCTTGTGGCCCTCGCCCAGGAATACGCCGGCATGTTCTCGAACAGCGATGAGCTGGCGGAGCGCCTCGCCGCGGCCGGGCAAGCGACCGGCGAGAAGGTCTGGCGCATGCCGCTCGGGCCGGCCTACGACAAGATGATCGACTCGAAATTCGCCGACATGAAGAACGCCGCCGGCCGCCACGGCGGCTCGATCACGGCGGCGCAGTTCCTGCAGCGCTTCGTCGGCGACACCCCGTGGGTCCATCTCGACATCGCCGGGACCGCGATGAACGCCCTCCAGACCGAGACCAACAAGAGCTGGGGCTCGGGCTGGGGCGTCCGCCTTCTCGACCGGCTGGTGCGGGATCATTACGAGCGGTGACCACCTCCTCCCGAAAGCGGGAGAGGGAGGAGCAAGTCCATGACCGTCACGATCGAGAAGAGCGGCCCCGTCACGACGGTCATTCACTCCCGGCCGGAGGCGCGCAACGCCATGGACGTGGACAGCGCAGAGGCGCTGACCGAAGCGTTCCTCGCCTTCGACCGCGACCCCGGCGCCGCGGTCGCGGTGTTCTGGGGCGCGGGCGGCGCCTTCTGCGCCGGCTGGGACCTCAAGCTCGCGGCGAGCCTCGCCGGCAAACCCGAGCCGCTGAAGGCGCTCGACTTCCCCGACGACGGCGGCCCGGCGCCGCGCGGGCCGATGGGCCCGTCGCGCCTCGAGCTGTCGAAGCCGGTGATCGCCGCCGTCGCCGGGCCGGCGGTCGCCGGCGGCTTCGAGCTCGCCCTCTGGTGCGATCTCAGGGTCATGGAGGAGGACGCCTATTTTGGCGTCTATTGCCGGCGCTGGGGCATTCCGCTCATCGACGGCGGCACCGTCCGCCTGCCGCGGCTCGTCGGACAGGGCAGGGCGCTCGACATCATCCTGACCGGCCGCAAGGTCACGGCCGAGGAGGCCTATCGCATCGGGCTTGCCGAGCGCATCGCTCCGAAGCACCGCTGCCGCGAGGTCGCCGAGGCCCTCGCCCACGAGATCGCCCGCTTCCCGCAAGCCTGCGTGCGCGCCGACCGGCGCTCGGTCTACCGTGCGCACGGCCTGCCGGTCGCCGAGGCGCTCCGCAGCGAATGGCAGACCTCGGTCCATGTGCTCGAAAAGGAGGGCGTCGCCGGCGCGGCGCGGTTCTCGTCCGGCAAGGGCAGGGGCGGGGATTTCGGGGCGATCTGATTGCGATGACCGAAATCCATTTCTACCACCTCCAGCGCCAGCCGCTCGAGGCGGTGCTGCCGACGCTGATCGAGAAATCGCTCGGGCGCGGCTGGCGGGCGGTCGTACAGGCGATGTCGGCCGAGCGGCTCGCCGCGCTCGACGACCACCTCTGGACCTTCTCGGACGACAGCTTCCTCGCCCACGCGACCGACAAGGAGCCGGACGCCGCCGACCAGCCCGTGGTCCTCACGCTCGCCGAGTCGAACCCCAACCGGGCGGCGATCCGCTTCCTCGTCGAAGGGGCGCCGATGCCGGCGGAGGTTTCGGGCTATGAGCGCCTCGTCGTCGTCTTCGACGGCAATGACGAGGAGGCGCTCGCCGCCGCCCGCGCCCACTGGAAAGCCGTCAAGGCCGCCGGCCATGAGGCCACCTACTGGCAGCAGGATCCGCGCGGGCGCTGGGAGAAGAAGGGGTAGGCTCCGCCTTGGAACCGTCGCGGTTCGCGCCTAGCCCTGTCTGAGAACGAACCAGAGAACCGCATGATCCGTCTGACCGCGCTCCTTACCGCCGCCGCGCTCGCCGTGGCGCTCGGGGCACCGCTCCAGGCGCAGGAGCCGCACCGCGGCGGGGTCGCGGAGCGCCCCGAGCGTCCGGCCGCCGAGGAGCGCGCCCGCGGCGAAGGGCAGGGCGCTCAGCGCCGCCCGGAGGCCGCGCCGGCGAGCCGCAGGCTGCCGCCGGATTCGATCACGCAGCACGCGCTCGAGCTCCCCGGCCGCACGCTGCGTTTCACGGCGACGGCGGGCTCGCTGCCGGTCGTCGATCAGGGCGGCCAGCTGCAGGCCGAGATCGGCGTCGCCTCCTACACCCTCAACGGCGCCGAGCCTGGCACGCGCCCGGTCGCCTTCGCCCTCAACGGCGGGCCGGGCGCGGCTTCGGCCTATCTCCATCTCCTGGTGCTCGGGCCGTGGCGGCTGCCGCTCGACGGACCGTCGATCAGCCCCTCGGCCGCGACCGCGCTCGTGCCCAACGCCGAGACCTGGCTCGATTTCACCGACCTCGTCTTCATCGACCCGGTCGATACCGGCTACAGCCGCGCCGCCGGCTCCTCCGAGGACATCCGCAACCGCTACTTCAACATCGAGGGCGACGTCGGCACGCTTTCGGCGGTGATCACGCGGTGGCTCAGGCAGAACAACCGCCTGACCTCGCCGAAATTCCTTATCGGCGAGAGCTATGGCGGCTTTCGCGCGCCGCGCATCGCGCACGAGCTGCAGAAGGATGTCGGCGTCGGCCTCAACGGCATCGTGATGCTGTCGCCGGTGCTCGACTTCGGCTGGTTCAGCCAGCCGCGCCACGCGCCGTGGGTCCACGCCGTGCGGCTGCCGTCCTATGTCGCCGCCGCGACGGAGGGTAAGACCCCGCTCACCCGCGACATGCTTCGGGAGACCGAGACCTATGCGGCCGGCGATTATCTCGTCGACCTCACCCGCGGACTGCAGGATAAGGCCGCGGTCGAGCGCGTCGTCGGAAAGGTCCAGACGCTCACCGGGCTCGACGCCGACGTCGTGCGGCGCCAGGCCGGGCGCCTCGACACCGGCACCGTCCAACGCGAGCTCGCCCGCAGCCGCGGCCGCATCGTCAGCGCCTACGACGCCGGGGTCAGCGGCTATGACCCCGATCCCACGGCGTTCCGCTCAGACTACGAGGACCCCGGCCTCACCGCGATGACGGCGCCGCTGACGAGCGCGATCGTCACCCATCTCTGGCAGACCCTGAACTGGAAGGTGCCGGACCAGCGCTACAATCTCCTCAACGGCGCCGTGAACGGCAATTGGCGCTGGGGCCGCGGGCGCGGCCAGGCGGAATCGGTTTCGGCCCTGCGCCAAGCGCTCGCGCTCGACGGCAACCTTCAGGCGCTCGTCGTGCACGGCTTCACCGACCTCGTGACGCCGTACTTCGCGAGCGAGCTTCTCCTGCGCCAGCTCCCGCCCGGCCTCGGCGAGCGCGCGAAGCTCGCCGTCTATCCGGGCGGCCACATGTTCTACACCCGCGACGCCTCGCGGGCGGCGTTCCGTGCCGATGCCGAGAGGCTGTTCGGGGCGGCGCTCGAGGCGCGCCGTCAAGGTGAGAAGGCGCCGTAGTCGATCAGGACAGCGCGGCCTCCAACTCACCGCCGAGCCGCAGCCACTCCTCCTCGGTGCCGGCGAGCGCCTCCGCCGCTTCGGCGCGCTTCCTCGCAAGGTCGGCGGCTTTCGCCGGATCGGCGCGGAAGGCGCTGCCGTCGGCCAACACCGCGTCGATCTTGGCGATCGCCTCCGCGAGCCGCGACATGCGCGCCTCGACCGCCTCCAGCCGCTTGCGCAGAGGCGCGAGCGCGGCGCGGCGCTCGGCGGCGGCGCGGCGATCGTCCTGGCGCGAGCTCGCGGCGGCGCCGGATCGTGCGGCGGGACGGTCGGCGCTGTCGAGCTCGCCGGCGAGCACGAGCCGGCGGTAGTCGTCCATGTCGCCGTCGAACGGGCGCACGGTGCCGCCGGCGACGAGCCAAAGGCGGTCGGCGCAGGCCTCGATCAGGAAGCGGTCGTGGCTGACGAGGATGACCGCACCCTCGAAGTCGTTGATCGCCTCCATCAGGGCGGCGCGGCTGTCGATATCGAGGTGGTTCGTCGGCTCGTCGAGGATGAGGAGATGGGGCCCGCCGAAGGCGGCAAGCCCCATGAGCAGGCGCGCCTTCTCGCCGCCGGACAGCGCCGCGATCGGCGTGTCGGCCTTGGCGCCGGGAAAGCCGAGCCGGCCGCAGCGGGACCTGACCTTCGCCTCCGGCGCGTCGGGCATGCGCTCGGCGACGTGAAGATAGGGCGTCGCGCTCTCTTTCAGCTCGTCGAGCTGGTGCTGGGCGAAATAGGCCGGCACGAGCTTCGGCTGGCGTTTCATCGCCCCGGCAAGCGCCGGCAGGCGTCCGCCGACGAGCTTGCAGAAGGTCGACTTGCCGTTGCCGTTCGCGCCGAGGAGCGCGATGCGGTCGTCCGGCAGGAGGGTGAGGTTCAGGCGGTTGAGGACCGCGCGCCCGTCATAGCCCGCCGCCACCGCTTCCATGGCGACGATCGGCGGGCTTAAGGGCCGCTCCGGGCTCGGCAGGTCGAAGCCGAGCGTCCTGTCCTCGACCACCGCCGCGATCGGCTCGAGCTTCGCAAGGCGCTTGATCCGCGACTGCGCCTGGCGCGCCTTCGACGCCTTGGCCTTGAAGCGATCGACGAAGGCCTGGAGATGGCGGCGCTCGGCCTCCTGCTTGACCCGCATCTTCGATTGCAGCGCCTGGCGCTCCGCGAGCTGGCGGGCGAAGTTGGTGTAGCCGCCGCGGTAGAGGGTGAGCTTGCCGCGGTCGAGGTGGAGGATGTGGTCGACGGCGGTGTCGAGGAGGTCGCGGTCGTGGCTGACGATCAGAACGGTGTGGGGATAGCGGCCGAGGTAGTCGTAGAGCCACAACGTGCCCTCGAGGTCGAGATAGTTCGTCGGCTCGTCGAGGAGCAGGAGATCGGGCTCGGCGAAGAGCACGGAGGCAAGCGCGACGCGCATGCGCCAGCCGCCCGAGAACGACGCGCACGCCCGCGCTTGCGCCTGCGCGTCGAAGCCGAGCCCGTGCAGGATCGCGGCGGCGCGGGCCGGCGCCGAGTGGGCGCCGATGTCGACGAGCCTCGTCTCGATCTCGGCCCGGCGCACCCCCTCGGCCTGCTCGGCCTCCGCCACGAGCGCGGTGCGCTCGGTATCGGCGGCGAGCACCACCTCGATCAGCGGCTCGGGCCCGTCTGGCGCCTCCTGGGCGACGGCGCCGATGCGCACCCCCCGCGGCAGCGATACGCTGCCGCCCTCGGCCGCGATCTCGCCGCGAATGATCCGGAACAAGGTGGTCTTGCCGGAGCCGTTGCGACCGACGATCCCGACCCGCGCCCCGTCCGGCACGGCAAAGGAGGCATGATCGAGGAGGAGCCGCTCGCCGATCCGGTAGGTCAGCTCGTTGACGTGAAGCATCGCGCCTTTTGCGGCGCGCCCTGCCGCGATGCAAGCCGCCGGCCCGCCGGCCGTCCCCATGCTTCTCGGCAGGCGAACTTGACCGTGCAGGCTGTTGCGGCAACCATCGGTTCCCAAAGGGTTTTCAGGGGCATCGCATGGCGCGTCTCGACCAGATCGCCTTCCTCAAAGAGGCCGGCATCGATCTTGCGCCGTTCGAGACGCGGTGCCGCTGGCGGCGCTTCGATACCGACGAGATCCTGGTCGATTTCGACGATGTCTCGACCGACGTCTATCATCTCGTCTCGGGCGACGTTCGCATCCTGATCCGCACCCAGGCCGGCAAGGAGGTGATCCTCGGCGAGATGCGCGGCGGCCAGATGTTCGGCGAGCTCGCCGCGATCGACGAGGTCAGCCGGTCGGCGAACGTCACGGCGCTGACCCGGGGCGAAGTCTGCGTCATGCCCGCGACGGTGTTTCGCGAGATCGTGTTCGCGTCGCCGGCGACCTGCGATCGGCTCCTGCGGCTCCTCACCAAGCGTGTGCGCGAGCTCAACGCGCGGCTGATGGAGCATTCCGTCCTCGATCTGCGCCACCGCCTCTATTCCGAGCTGTTGCGCCTGTCCGTGCCGCGCGCGGCGGCCGGGAACGAGCGTGTCGTCACGCCGCCGCCCTATCACCACGTCCTCGCGGCCCGCATCGGCTGCCGCCGCGAGCAGGTCACCCGCGAGTTCACGACGATGTCGCAGGAGGCGCTGATCGAGCGCACCCGGGGCGCCCTCGTGCTGAAGCGCCCGGACGTCTTCGAGCGGCGCATCGCCGAGGCGATGCGGGAGGAGACCGGGTGAAGCGCGGATGAGCCTTGTCGACAACGAGCGGGTCAAACTTACCGCCACGTGGCTGAACACGCTGGCAAGCGCGACGGCGACGGTCGGCGTGTTGGCGCCTCTGGCATCATTCGTCTACGGCCTCGGACAATCGCCGCTTAGCGTATCCGCTTCATTGGTCGCGATGGCAATTTGGTTTTCAGCCGCGCTCGCCCTACATCTGGGCGCGCGGCGGGTTCTCGGCGGGCTTGTACAATGACGACCGAACTGTTCTTCGCCCTCTACGTTGCTCCGCTTCTTCTGGCGGCCTTCGGCTGGGCCGTTGCCTTGTGGGCGGTGCGGCAGGCGAAGAAGGAGTCGCGGCCGCCTGCCGAGTGATCGCGACCTCCGCCGCTTTGAACGCTCGCGCCCAGCCCGCCCGCTCGCCTGTCGGATCGGCACGCCGCTCCTTCGCGCCGTGGACCGAGCCGGGCGCTGTGCCCCTGGTCCGCTTCGAGAGCGTCACCAAGCGCTTCGCTGCGGCTGCGGCAGTCGACGACGTGACGCTCGACATCTTCGAGCGCGAGTTCTTTTGCCTGCTCGGTCCGTCCGGCTGCGGCAAGACCACGTTGATGCGGCTCTTGGCCGGGTTCGAGACGCCAAGCGCCGGGCGGGTCGTTCTCGGCGGGGCCGACCTGTCCGGCGTGCCGCCCTACCGGCGGCCGGTCAACATGATGTTCCAGAGCTACGCGCTCTTCCCGCATATGAGCGTCGCGAAGAACATCGGCTACGGCCTCAAGCAGGAGGGCATGCCGCGGCGCCGGCGCGAGGCGCGCGTCGCCGAGATGCTGCAGCTCGTGCAGCTCGAGGGCCTTGCCGACCGCCGGCCGGACCAGCTCTCCGGCGGACAGCGCCAGCGGGTCGCGCTCGCCCGCGCGCTGGCGAAGCAGCCGAAGGTGCTGCTCCTCGACGAGCCGCTCGCGGCGCTCGACAGGAAGCTGCGCCAGGAGACGCAGTTCGAGCTCATGGAGATCCAGGTCCGGCTCGGCACCACCTTCCTCGTCGTCACGCACGACCAGGAGGAGGCGATGACCATGGCGGACCGCATCGCGGTGATGGATCGCGGCCGGCTCATCGAGGTCGCCCCTCCGGGCGAGCTCTACGAGCGGCCGCGGACGCGCTTCGTCGCCGAGTTCGTCGGCGACATCAACATCGTCGAGGGGCAGGTCGCGGCCGGCGAGGATGGCGGCTGGCAGATCAGGACGCCGCTCGCCGAGGAAGCGCTCCTCGTGTATGACCCGGGCGCGGCACTTGCGGCGGGGCAGGCGGTCGCCGTCGCGGTCCGTCCGGAGAAGATGAGGCTGTCGCGCCAGAAGCCGCCGCCGGGCACGCCGAACGTCCTCGAGGGCGCGGTGTGGGACATCGGCTATCTCGGCGACTGGACCGTCGATCGCGTGCGGCTCGACGACGGCTCGATCCTGCGCGTCTCGCGCGCCAACGCATCGCGCGCCGTCGAGCCGCCGATCGATTGGGAGCAGCGCGTCCACCTCTTCTTCGCGCCCGACGCGGCGATCGTGCTGACGGGATAGAGCCGGTGCTCGCCGCTCTCCGCCGGCGCGCCGGGCGCGCCCTCGTCGTCGGGCCGCCCTATCTCTGGCTCCTCGTCTTCTTCCTCGTGCCCTTCGCGATCGTCGTGAAGATCAGCATGTCGGACCCGGTGACGGCGCAGCCGCCCTACACGCCGGTGCTCAACTGGCGCGGCAGCTTCGCCGAATGGCGCGAGTTCCTCCTCGGGCTCGACTTCGAGAATTTCGAGACGCTGTGGGCCGACGACCTGTACTGGCAGGCGGGCCTCGCCTCGGTGCGCATCGCGCTCGTCTCGACGGCGCTCCTGCTCCTGATCGGCTACCCGATGGCCTACGCCATGTCTCGCGCCTCGGCCGGCGCGCGCCCCATTCTCGTCGCGCTCGTGATCCTGCCGTTCTGGACGAGCTTCCTGATCCGGGTCTACGCCTGGATCGGCATCCTCAAGCCCGAGGGGCTGCTGAACCGCCTGCTCATCGGCCTCGGGCTCATCGCGGAGCCGCTGTCGATCCTCAACACCACGACGGCGGTCTATATCGGCATCGTCTACGCCTATCTGCCCTTCATGGTGCTGCCGCTCTACGCCTCGCTCGAGCGGCTCGACCCGGCGCTGACCGAGGCGGCGCAGGACCTCGGCGCGCGGCCGGCGACAGCGTTCTGGACCGTCACCGTGCCGCTGTCGCTGCCGGGCGTCATCGCCGGCTCGCTCCTGTGCTTCATCCCGATCGTCGGCGAATTCGTCATCCCCGATCTTCTCGGCGGCTCCGACACGCTGATGATCGGCCGGACGCTGTGGAGCGAGTTCTTCTCGAACCGCGACTGGCCGCTCGCCGCGGCGGTCGCGGTCGCGATGCTGCTCATCATCGTCATCCCGATCGTCGTCTATCGCGAGCTCGAGGCGCATCGGTTCGAGGCCCCGCCATGAGGCGGCGCTTATCGTGGCTCAACGCGACGGCGCTGACGTTCGGCTTCGCGTTCCTGTACCTGCCGATCCTCATCCTGGTTGCGTACTCGTTCAACGCCTCGCAGCTCGTCACGGTGTGGGGCGGCTTCTCGACCAAGTGGTATGCGGCGTTGATGCGCAACGAGCCCCTGCGCGACGCGGCCTTCGTGACGATCCGCATCGCCCTCCTCTCGGCAACTGCCGCGACCGTGCTCGGCACGCTCGCCGCGGTCGCGCTGGTGCGCTACCGGCGCTTCCGCGGGCGGGCGCTCTTCACCGGGATGGTCTACGCGCCGATGGTCATGCCGGAGGTGATCACCGGGCTCTCGCTGCTGCTGCTGTTCGTGGCGCTCGGTCTCGATCGCGGCTTCTGGACCGTCACCCTTGCCCACATCACCTTCACCATGTGCTTCGTCACCGTCGTCGTGCAGTCGCGCCTCGTGACCTTCGACCGCTCGCTCGAGGAAGCGGCGCTCGACCTCGGCGCGACGCCGGCGAGGGCGTTCTTCTCGGTGACGCTGCCGCTCATCCTGCCGGCGGTCGCGGCGGGGTTCCTTCTCGCCTTCACGCTCTCGCTCGACGACCTCGTGATCGCGAGCTTCACCTCCGGACCGGGCGCGACGACGCTGCCGATGCGCATCTACAGCCAGGTGCGGCTCGGCGTCACCCCGGAGATCAACGCCGCCTCGACCTTGATGATCGCCGTCGTGAGCCTCGGCGTCGTCGCGGCGGCTCTCCTGACGAAGCGCAGGGCGGGCCCGCCGGCGGGCCCGTGACTTATTGCGCCGGCGCGCCCGGCAGCCCGCGCGAGGCTTCCTCGCCGCGCGGCTCGGCTCCGAGGAGCTGGCGCGCCGCGCCCGAGCGCTGGATCAGGGTGCGTGCATCCGGGACGATCGCAATGTCGCTCCACGGCCCGTAGATGTCGAAGACGAGGGACGGGCTCGGGCTGGCGCTCGCGGCGGCCGAGCCCTCGACCGTCGCCCTGAGGGCAACCGACCGATCGGGCAGCGACACGAGTCCCTGGAACACGGCGCGCGCCGCGGCACCGGTCAGCTGCGCGTCGACGACGTCGCCGACCCCGCCATGGACGTTGAGCACCATCTGGGCCTGCTCGAAGGGGGTGCGGCCGCCCCGCCATTCGATCGGCGCGGCAAGCGGACGCCGTTCGCTCCGACGCAAGGCGTCGGCGAAGCCGACCCCCCAGAGCTCGCCCTGCCGGACCGCGACGACGGCGCGGCCGTTGGCGCGGCGAAAGAGCTCGGCGGAGGATTCGCCGATTGTCTCGATCGTCACCTGGCCCTGTGCGGTGCCGGAGATCCAGCGCTGCTGGCCGAGGTCGGTGAGGAGCGCGCCGACGTCGACGCGGTCGAACGAGCCCTGGAGCTTGACGTCGTGCGCCGGTTGGCCGGCCGCGAGGGCGAGCCGCCCCTTCACCGTGCCGCGGTTGAGGGTCGCGCGGCCGAGCGAGAGCTCGACCCGCCCGCGCCTGACGAGGAGGTTCGCGGCGAGGTCGTCGAGCCGCAGCGCGCCGAGCCGCGCGGCCGCGGCCGAGATGCGCAGATCGAGATCGGCGCCGCCGGTCTCGCGCAGGTTCAGCGGATCATACGACCAGGAGCCGGCCGAGGCCTGCAGCGGGCCGAAGGGAAACGGCGTGTCGGCGAGGTTCAGGCGCTCGGCCGCGAGCGTCCCGGTGAGCGACAGCCGTCCGCCCTCGAAGCGGGCCGAAAGCGCGCCGTCGAGCTTGTCCGATCCGAGCCCGAGCTGCACCGCCGGGAAGGACACGGCGCCGTTCTCGGCGGTGAAGTCGCCGGCGAGCGAGGCGGCTTGGACGAGACCGCCGAACGGCACTTGCACGTCGCCCCAATGAAGGAGGTCGCGCAGCGACGCCGTCGTGAAGCTCGCGCGGCCGCTCGCCTTGCCGCCGTTCGCCACGGATGCGTCGAGCTCGAGCGCGACGCGGCTCGTGCCGGTCGAGGCCTCGACGGCGAGCCGGTCCTTGCCGCCTTTGGCCAGAACCGCCGGATGGAGGTCGGCGACGGTGACCTGCACCGATTCGCCGCGCCAGCGCAGCGCCGCCGTGGCGTCGAGCTTGCCTTCGACCGCCGGCCAGTTCACGACGAGGCTGAGGATGTCGACCCGCGCCGCGCCGTCGACGTCGCCGGCGAAGGTCACGGTCGAGTTTGTGATGATCAGCCGCCGGACGTTCCGGTTTGCGGATCGGCCCGCGAGGCGGTCGCGCTGGCGGGCCCAGAGCGGCGACCACAGGTCGCTCCCCTCCTCGACCCGGAGCTGGGCTCCGCTCAGGGCGACCTCGGCAAGCTCGATCCGCCCGATCAGCAGCGGCCAGATCCGGAACTCGCTGCGCAGCTGCTCCGCGGCCACGAGCGGCGGCGAGCCGGGGACGGCGAGCGCCACGTTCTCGAACTTCAACCGCGGCACCGGCAGGAGCGCGATCGTGGTGCGGCCCTTCACCGCGAGATCGAGCCCGTAGACGCTGCGCAGCTGGCGCGCGACGGCCGCGGTGAGCCGGCCGGTGTTCACCGTCCACGGCGCGATCGCAAGCGTCAGCGCCGCCAGACAGGCGAGCGCGATTCCCAGAATGGTTCGACGTGACATCAGGCCCGAATTGATCTCGTTCTTATGCGCGGCCGAGCCTACCTTACGCTTATGCCCCGCGGGCAACGTTCCTCCGGGCTCGTCGCGGGCGAATCCATACCGCCTCCAGGCGCGATTGTCTAAGTCCCGAACCTCAGGCCCGGCTCAGACCTTTTCGCGCACCGGAAGCACGGCGCCGCCGCCGGTATGGCCGGGCGACGGACCGAGCGCGCGGGCGACGACGGCGGGCTCGGTCTGGTCGGTGCCGCGCGAGAGCCGCATCACCGGAAAGATGCCGACGGCGACGATCACCAGCGCGGCGAGCGCCCCGTCCTCGAAGGCGCCGCGCGTGGCGTGGCCATAGACGAGCGTCGCGAGCGTCTCGGCGTTGAGGGGCCGCAGCAGGAGCGTCGCCGGCAACTCCTTCAGGCAGTCGACGAAGACGAGCAGGGCGGCGCTCGCCAGCGCCGGGCGCAGGAGCGGCAGCTGGATGCGCAGCACGAGCTCGCGCGGCTTCGCGCCGAGGCAGCGCGCCGCGTCCTCGACGCTCGCCGACACCCGCGACAGCCCGGCCGAAAGCGAGCCCGTCGCGATCGGCAGGAAGCGCACCACATAGGCGATGACGAGCGCCGCTCCCGATCCGATCAGAAAGAGCCCGAGCGGCTCACCCGCGACGAGCCGCCAAAGGCGGTTCAGCACGTTGTCGACGGCGATGATCGGTGCGAGCAGGCCGAGCGCCAGGACCGTCCCTGGGACGGCGTAGCCGAGCCCGACCACGAAGGCCAGCGCAGCGGTGAGCGCGCGCTGCGCGAAGCGCGACGCGGTCGTCACCACGAGACCGAGAACGAGCGCTCCGAGCGTCGCCGAGAGCGCGAGGCCGATCGTCCTCGCGAGATGCCCCATGAAGGCGGCGTCGAGCTGGCTGACGAGCCCGCGCCGGACCGTCTCCTTGAGAAGGAAGCCGGCCGGAAGGACGAAGCCGGCGACGACCGGGAGCGCGCAAGCGAGCGTCGCGAGGATCCCGGCGCCGCGCGGCAGCGGTGTCGGCGCGACCACGCGCGAATGCCTCGTCGAGACGGTGTAGCGCCGGTCGCGCCGTCCGCGCCGCTCGAGCGCGATGAGCGCGACGACGATCGCCAGCATGAAGCAGGCGATCTGCGCCGCGCCGGGGAGGCTGCCGCGGTTGAGCCACGTGGTGTAGACCGAGACGGTGAGCGTCCTGACGCCGAGATATTCGCTCGCGCCGATGTCGTTCAGCGCCTCCAGCAGCGCCAGCGCGAGCCCGATCGCGAGCGCCGGCCGCGCCAGCGGCAGGGCGACGGTGCGAAACATCTCAAGGCGCCCGGCGCCGAGCGTGCGCGCGACCTCGACCATCGATGCGCCCTGGGTCGCGAACATCGTCCGCGCCGCCGCATAGACGTAAGGGTAGAGCACGACCGCCATGACGAGGATGCAGCCGGGGAGCGAGCGGATCTCCGGAAACCAGTACTCGGTCCGCGAGCGCCACCCCATGGCCTGCCGCAACGCCGCCTGCACCGGACCAGCGGCGTCGAACACTTCGACATAGACGTAGGCGGTGATGTAGGTCGGCACCGCGAGCGGCAACGGCAGGAGCCAGGCGAGCCAGTCGCGTCCCGGGAAGCGGTGCACCGTCACGAGCCAGGCGGTGCCGACGCCGAGGAGTCCGGTCAGGAGCGCGACGCCGGCGAGGAGCAGGGCGGTCTCAAGCAGCGCTGCCGGGAGCACGCTCGCGGCAAGCCCCAGCCACAGCGCCGGCTCGCCGCGGAACGCGATAATGGCGAGCGAGGCGAGCGGCGCGAGGACGAGCCCGGCGGCGGCGAAGAGCACGACGACCGACCACCGCGGCGCGCTGCCGAAGGCTCGCCGCGCCGGCACGTCGCGCGGGCGGGGGAGGGCGGCCGCCGCCCTCACGGGCTTGGCCGGCCGCCGCCGGCGCGTCTCACCTGTCGAAACCGACCTTGTCGACGAGCTCGCTCGCCTTCGCCCGCGCCTTGGCGACCTCGGAGAGCGCCATCGGGTCGGGCTTCAGCTCGCCGAACGAGCGCACGAGGGCGTTGACCGGAACGCCGGCTCGCACCGGATACTCGTAGTTCACGTCGGCGAAGACGCGTTGGGCGCCGTTCGAGGCCATGAACTCGACGAGCTTCACGGCATTGTCGCGGTTCGGCGCGTGCTTGGCGATGACGGCGCCGGACACGTTCACATGCGTGCCGCCGTCCTTGAACGTCGGCAGGATGACATGGATCGCCTCCGCCCATTTCTTCTGCTCGGGGGTGCCGTTCGTCATCAGGCCGACATAGTACTGGTTGCCGAGCCCGATATCGCAGACGCCGGCGGCGATGTCCTTCGCCACGTCGCGGTCGCCGCCGGACGGCTTCTTGGCGAGGCTGGCCTTGACGCCGCGCAGCCATTCCTCGGTCTTCGCGTCGCCGTGCCGGACGAGGAAAGCCGCGACGAGGCCGATGTTGTACTGGTGCTGGAAGGAGCGGGTGCAGAGCTTGCCCTTCCACTTCGGGTCGGCGAGGTCCTCGTAGGTCATCGCGGTCTCCGGCACGCGCTCCTTCGAGGCATAGACCGTGCGGGCGCGCAGCGAGAGCGCGAACCAGCGCCCCTCCGGATCGCGCAGATTGGCCGGGATGTTCGAGGCCAGCGCCTCGGAGCGCACCGGCTGCGCGATGTCGAGATCGAGCGCCTGCTGCAGGCGGCCGATGTCGACCGTGATCAGCACGTCGGCTGGGCTGTTCTCGCCCTCGGCCGTGATGCGCTCGGCGAGGCCCTGCTCGGAGAAGATGGCGTTGACCTTGATGCCGGTCGCCTTGGCGAACTCGTCGAGCGTCGCCGAATAGAGCCCCGGCTCGCGGTTGGTGTAGACGTTGACGACGCCTTCGGCATGAGCCGGAAGGGCGGCGCCGAGGGTCGCGGCGGCGAGCGCACCGAGACCGGCGCGTCTCCAAGCAAGATGATTCATGATGGTCCTCTTCGAGCCATCGAGGGGTCAAGGCCCTCGCGGGTCGCCGCATCTCGCGGCTTTGGCGAGAAAGCACTCCGAAGAGGCGTGGGTCAACAAAAAACGTAAGCCGATCAATAGTTTATAGGACTTCTAAACTGGCGCGCGGTGCGGCCCCGTGCTGACGAGAGGCCCCATCGGATCGCTCCGGTGGGGCCGGTCGCGTCAGGCGGCGCGCCGGAAGCGCTCGGCGGCCTGCTTCGTCTCAGCCGCGATCGCTTTTCCGGCCTCATCGGCGACCTGCATCGAGCGCTCGGCGACCCGGCGGGTCACGTCGATGAGCTGCTGCAGGTTGTCGCGCACGAGGTCGCTCTGCGCGGCTGCGAGGTCAGGCAGGGTGCGGCATTGCGCCAGCCTGGTCACGCCTTCGGCGTTCTTCTGGAACCGCTCCTGCACGAGGTCGAGCCACTCCCGGGACAGCTCCTGGAAGCCGCGGGCCAGAACCGATCCGGTCTGGGTGATCGCCTCGAGGTTCTGCGTCGCCTGCCGCGTCAGATCCTCGTTCTGGCCGCTGAGGCCGAACACGCGGCCAAACTCGTCCGCGACCCGCCGCACGCCGTCCGCGCCGGTCGCCTCGTCGGTCCTCTTCGTGGCGTCGTTCTGGTTCTTTCGAATCTCTGCCATCTGATGCCTCCTGAAAAATGACGTTGCCGGCGACGGAGCTTTGCCGGCTACTCGCTGTCGTGAACGCGCTTGTGGACGCCCGCCGGGGCGCCTGGGCTTTGCTTCGTGCTTCTCGCCCAGCACCCGCACCAACGCCGCGCCGGAGGACCGGTTTCAGCGTAGCAGCCGCCACCTTGATCACGCTTCGTGACGAGAAAAAGAAGAGCGCCGCAAAGGGCGCTCTGGAAGTCTTCGGCCCGAGCACAAGGGGAATGCGGGGAAGCGCGGGCCGGTATGCCTGTCGAACGCCGGGCGGACATGCCGGTTCCAGCGTGGCGGTAGGCGGATCGCGGCCCATGGGGGCGAGCGTCGCGCAGCTCGATCGATCTCCGGCGGCGGGCGAGGGTCGGGGGTGGACAGCGCCGGACGCCCGCACTATCTAAACCGCGCCGGGGCCCATTCCGCCATACCTTCGCGCCGCGCCCGACACGAGGTCGCCCGACACGAAGGTCCTGGCACCTGGTCCCTTTGGGGGATAGTTTAACGGTAGAACCGCGGACTCTGACTCCGCTAGTCTAGGTTCGAATCCTAGTCCCCCAGCCA
>DAINQO010000030.1:0-23673 GCA_036742625.1 Microvirga sp. | reverse complement strand
CGCTCGTCGACGGCATCCGCCGCGGCACCGACGTCATGATGGCCGGCAAGGTCGCGATGGTGGCGGGCTTCGGCGACGTCGGCAAAGGCTCGGCCGCGAGCCTGCGCAACGCCGGCTGCCGCGTCCTCGTCGCCGAGATCGATCCGATCTGCGCCCTGCAGGCGGCGATGGAGGGCTACGAGGTGACGACCATGGACGAGGCGGCGCCGCGCGCCGACATCTTCGTCACCGCGACCGGCAACAAGGACGTCATCACCCTCGACCACATGCGCGCCATGAAGGACCGGGCGATCGTCTGCAACATCGGCCACTTCGACAACGAGATCCAGGTCGCCGGCCTCAAGAACCTCAAATGGCAGAACATCAAGCCGCAGGTCGACGAGATCGAGTTCCCGGACGGCCACCGCATCATCCTCCTGTCGGAGGGGCGGCTCGTGAACCTCGGCAACGCCATGGGCCACCCGTCCTTCGTGATGTCGGCCTCGTTCACGAACCAGACGCTCGCCCAGATCGAGCTGTGGACCAATCCCGGCAAGTACGAGCGCAAGGTCTACACCCTGCCGAAGCACCTCGACGAGAAGGTCGCGCGGCTGCATCTCGACAAGATCGGCGCCAAGCTGACGAAGCTTCGCCCCGACCAGGCGGCCTATATCGGCGTTGCCGAGACCGGCCCGTTCAAGCCCGACCACTACCGCTACTGAGCGCGCCGCACGCGCGACCGCTTCGAGAGCCCGGCGCCGCCGGGCTCTTTTTTTGGCGCCGGCGCCGGCGCGGCTAATCGGCCACACCCGGCCCGATCCGGCGCGGGCTCCCCATTAAGCCGGCCTTAACCCCCTTTCTGCCGGAGTCTTGCGCGGTCTAGAGTGGCGCTGATTCTATGGTCCGTGCAGCGCCGGAACGGCGCGCCGGCGGTTCACGCGTATCGGAATCGATTGCTGTCCCGCGGGCAAGGACCTGCGGGCGCGAACAGACTCGTAAGGGGGCGACGAGTCGATGGCGGACGGCACGTTGCGGCAAGGGAGGATGCGTCGCGGGCTCTCGCGCCGCGCGCTCGCGCCGCTCCTTGCGCCGCTGGCGGCGGCGCTCGGCGCCGCTCCGGCCGAGGCCTCGGTCCTCGAGCATGCCGCCGAGCTGCTGCGGCTCGACCCGCACAACGCCATCGGGCTTTCGCTCCTCCTCGGGCTCACCATCTTCGCGACCACGACGGCGCTGCTGCACCTGCACGAGCGCACCCGCTGGAGCCGCCGCGAGCGCGCCCTCAACGGCGAGATCGCAAGCCTGCGCGGCGCCGACGACCGCGCCGAGATGCTGATCGGCTCCGAGCGGCAGCTCGTCGTGAGCTGGAGCGGGCGCGACGGCGAGCCGGCCTTCGAAGGCGACCCGACCGTCGTCGGCGAAGCCGCCAACGCGCGCCGGGCGCTCGCCTTCGGCTCCTGGCTCGCGGCCGTGGACGCTACGGCGCTCGAGCGCGCGCTCGAGAAGCTGCGCGAGCGCGGCGAGGGCTTCCACCTCACGCTGCGCACGCTGCGCCAGCGCTTCGTCGAGGCCGAGGGCCGTACCGTCACCGGTCGCGCGCTCCTTCGCCTGCGCGACGTGACCGGCGACCGGCTCGAGGTGATGCGGCTGATGCGCGAGCTCGCCAAGGGCGAGGACGAGCTCAAGAGCCTCCGCGGGCTCCTCGACGCCATCCCGCAGCCGGTCTGGCTGCGGGCCCGCGACGGCGCCCTCGGCTGGGCGAACGAGGCCTATCTTCGCGCCGTCGAGGCGACGGATGCGCCGGATGCGCGGGCCCGCGGCCTCGAGCTGCTCGACCGCGCCGATCGCGACGAATCGGCCCGCCGGCGGGCCGCCGGCGGCGCCTACGCGGCCCGGGTCGCCGCCGTCGTCGCCGGCGCCCGGCGCATGCTCGACGTGACCGAGAGCGCGACCCCGGCCGGCAGCGCCGGCATCGCCATCGACATTTCGGAGCTCGATCGCGTCCGCAACGACCTCCAGCGCCAGATGGAGGCGCACGCCCGCACGCTCGACCAGCTGCCGACCGCGGTCGCGATCTTCGACGGAAAGCAGCGGCTCGCCTTCCACAACGCCGCCTACCGCCAGCTCTGGGACCTGGACCAGGCGTTTCTCGAATCCGCCCCCTCGGACGGCGAGATCCTCGATCGGCTGCGCGCCGCCCGCAAGCTCCCGGAGCAGGCGGATTTCCGCAGCTGGAAGGCCGGCCTGCTCTCCGCCTACCGGGCGGTCGAGCCGCAGGAGAGCTGGTGGCACCTGCCCGACCGGCGGACGCTCAGGGTCATCGCCAACCCGAATCCGCAGGGCGGCCTCACCTACCTCTTCGACGACGTCACCGAGCGCGTCCATCTCGAGGCGCTCTACAACTCTTTGATCCGCGTCCAACGCGAGACCCTCGACGCGCTCAACGAAGGCGTCGCGGTGTTCGGCACCGACGCCCGGCTCAAGCTGTCGAACCGCGCCTTCGCCGACATGTGGCGCCTCGAGGCGCAGGCGATCGCCGACCAGCCCCACATCGATCGCTTCATCCGGGAGGCCCGCGGGCTCGCGCCGCGCGACCAGCCCTGGAGCGAGATCCACGGCGCCGTGACGGGCCTGCCCGAGACTCGCACCGGCATGGCCTGCCGCCTCGAGCGGCGCGACGGCTCGGTGATCGACTGCAACGCCCAGCCGCTGCCGGACGGCGCGACGCTCCTCACTTTCGTCGACGTGACCGCGAGCGTGAACGTCGAGCGCGCGCTCACCGACAAGAACGAGGCGCTCGAGCGCGCTTCGCAGCTGCGCGACGACTTCGTCCATCACGTGTCCTACGAGCTGCGCTCGCCGCTGACCACGATCATCGGCTTCACCCAGCTCCTCGGCGACGAGACCGTCGGATCGCTCAACCCGCGCCAGCGTGAATATTCCGACCACATCATGCGCTCGTCGGGGGCGCTGCTGGCGATCATCAACGACATCCTCGACCTCGCCTCGATCGACACCGGCTCGCTCGAGCTCGCGCGCGAGGACGTCGACATCCGGCAGACGATCACCGACGCGGCGCGGGGGATCGAGGACCGGCTCGCCGAGTCGTCCGTCCGGCTCGACATCGATGCCCCCGACGGCATCGGGAGCTTCAAGGCCGACGGCAAGCGCATCCGCCAGATCCTGTTCAATCTCCTGTCCAATGCGGTCGGCTTCTCGGCCGCCGGGCAGACCGTGAGGGTCACGGCCCGCAAGAGCGGAGGGGACGTCATCCTGAGGGTGCATGACGAAGGCCGCGGCATTCCCTCGGAGGTCCGCGCGCGGGTCTTCGAGCGCTTCGAGACCCACACGCTCGGCACCCGCCATCGCGGCGTCGGCCTCGGGCTCTCGATCGTGCGCTCCTTCGTCGAGCTGCATGGCGGCCGGATCGAGCTTGACTCGGAGGCCGGTTCCGGGACGACGGTGACCTGCGTCTTCCCGGCGGACGGCGCGCCGCAAAGCCTCGCCGCCGCCGCCGCCTGACAGGATCTGAACCAGGACATGGCTGACCCCGCCCGCCAATCGCGCGCGCCCGGAGCGGCGCCCGCATGGGACGTGCCGCTGCCGGACGAAGCCGCGACGCATCGCTTCGCGCGCTTCCTCGCCGGCGAGCTGAAGCCCGGCGACATCGTCGCGCTGTCGGGCGAGCTTGGCGCCGGCAAGACGACGCTCGCGCGCGCCATCATCCGGGCGCTCGCCGGTGACGAGACGCTCGAGGTTCCAAGCCCGACCTTCACGCTGATCCAGTCCTACGACACGTCGCGCGGTCCCGTGGTGCACGCCGATCTCTATCGCGTGAACGACCCCGAGGAGCTCCGCGAGCTCGGCTTCGAGGAGGCCTCGGAGGCGGGGATCGTGCTCGTCGAATGGCCGGAGCGGGCCGGTTCGGCGCTGAACCCGGACCGGCTCGACATCGCCATCGCGCTCGCGCCGGGCGCGGGCGCGCGCACCGCCTGCCTCAGCGGCTCCGGCGGGGTTGCGGCGCGACTGGCGCGGGCCCGGGCCATTCGTTCGCTTGCCGAGACGAGCGGCTGGGCCGAGGCGAGGCGCGTGCCGCTGCAAGGCGATGCCTCGACGCGAGCCTACGAGCGGCTCGTCAAGCCGACCGGCGAAACGGCGATCCTGATGATCTCGCCGCGGCAGCCGGACGGCCCGGCGGTGCGGCGCGGCAAGCCCTACAGCGCGATCGCGAAGCTCGCCGAGTCCGTGCACGCCTTCGTGGCCCTCGATCAGGGCCTGCGCGGCCTCGGCTTCAGCGCGCCCGAGATCTATGGCGCCGATCTCGAGACCGGGCTCCTGATCCTCGAGGACCTCGGCAGCGAGCCGGTGGTCGATGCCGAGGGTCCGATCCCGGAGCGCTACGAGGAGGCGACGCGGCTCCTGGCGCGGCTCCACGCCGCCCCGACGCCGGGCGTCCTTCCGGTCGCCGAAGGCCGCGAGCACGTCGTGCCGTCCTACGACCTCGAGGCCTTCCTGATCGAGGTCGAGCTCCTGCTCGACTGGTATGCGCCCCACATCCCGCGCACTCTCCTGCCGGGCTCGGCGCGGGCCGAGTTCGTGAATGCCTGGACGGAGCTCCTCGACGATGTCCTGGCCGGGCCGCAGACCTGGACCTTGCGGGACTATCACTCTCCGAACCTGATCTGGATTCCGGACCGGGCGGAGCTGCGCCGCGTCGGGCTCCTCGATTTCCAGGACGCCGTGATGGGGCCTCCGGCCTACGACGTCGCCTCGCTCCTGCAGGACGCCCGCGTGACGGTGCCGGCCGAGCTCGAGCTGAAGCTTCTCGGCACCTATGCGCGCGAGCGGCGCGAGGCCGATCCAGGTTTCGACATGACGGGCTTCGCGAGCGCCTACGCGATCATGGCCGCGCAACGCGCCACCAAGGTGCTCGGCATCTTCGCCCGCCTGGACCGGCGCGACGGCAAGCCCCAATACCTGCGCCACCTTCCGCGCATCGAGGCGTATCTGGCGCGCAATCTCGCGCATCCGGCCCTGTCGCGGCTTGCGGCGTGGTGCGAGAGGCACCTGCCGCACCTCGTCGAGGCCGGCTGAAACCCGAGCATCCGTTGAGCGCCAACGCCGGCCCCTCGATCACGACCGCCATGGTGCTCGCCGCCGGGCTCGGCAAGCGCATGCGGCCGATCACGGAGACGATCCCGAAGCCGCTCGTGCGGGTCGGTGGACGAAGCATGCTCGACCATGTGCTCGATCGGCTCTGCGCCGCCGGCATTGAGACCGCGGTGGTCAACGTCCATTACCTGCCGGACCAGATCGAGAAGCATCTTCAGGGGCGCCGGCGGCCCCGCATCGTGATTTCCGACGAGCGCGACGAGCTCCTGGAGACCGGCGGTGGGATCGTCAAAGCGTTGCCGCTGCTGGGACAGCGGGATTTTCTCGTGCTCAACTCGGATTCGTTGTGGATCGAGGGGCCGCAATCCAACGTCGGCCGCATGATCGCGTATTGGGATCCGGCGATCATGGATATCCTGCTTCTTCTCGCATCGGCGACGACGAGCTTCGGCTACGATGGGCTCGGCGATTTCGCCATGGATGGCGAGGGGCGCCTGCGGCGCCGTCGCGAGCGGGAGGTCACCCCCTTTGTCTATGCCGGTGTCGCGATCATGAAGCCGGAACTCTTCGGCGCCGCGCCCGCCGGCGCCTTCTCGCTCAACCGCCTGTTCGACCGCGCAAGCGAAACGGGCCGTCTGCACGGGTTGCGGCTCGACGGCCAGTGGCTTCACATCGGAACCCCGGAGTCGCTCAAGGGTGCGGAAGCGCGCATCGCCGCGAGCGCGCTCTGACGCGATGTCAGCCTCGAGCCGCGTCTTCACGATTCCCCCCGGCGTTCCCTTCCTGCCGACCCTCGCCGACGCGCTGCTCGACGGCCGGCTCTGCGGCGACGCGGCGATCGACACCGGCGCACCCGATGCCGTGATCTATCTGCCGACCCGCCGGGCGGCGCGGGCCTTCGCCGCGATCCTCGCGGCGCGCAACGGCGGCCGGGCGCAGCTCCTGCCGCGCATCGTCCCGCTCGGCGACGCCGATCAGGCGGAGTTTGACCTCGCCGCGGGCACCCTCGAATCCGCCTTCGAAGCGAGCGCCGCCCTGGCGCCGCCGATCGCGCCGATGGAGCGGCGGCTGATTCTGACGCGGCTAGTCCAGCGTTGGGCGGCGGCCGTCAGCCCCGACCTTCACCGGCTGCCTCCCGGGGTGCCGTTCCTGGTGCCGTCGTCGCCCGCCGACGCCGTGAACCTCGCGGCCGACCTCGAGCTCCTGATGGATGCGCTTGCGGTCGAGGAGGTTCCCTGGGACGAGATCGCGCAAGCCGTCGAGAGCGAGTATTCCGAGTACTTCAAGCTCACGCTCGACTTCGTGCGCATCGCCGTCGAGGGCTGGCCGGGGATCCTACGCGAGCGCGGCGCGAGCGACCCGGCGCATCGGCGCAGCACCCTGATCAAGGCGGAGGCGGAACGGCTTCTGCGCGAGCGCCCGCAGACGCCCATCATCGCCGCAGGGTCGACGGGCTCGATGCCGACGACCGCAGCGCTCCTTGCCGCGATCGCGCGGCTGCCGAACGGCGCCGTGGTGCTGCCCGGCCTCGACCAGGATCTCGACGACGAGGCCTGGAGCAAGATCGGCCGCCGCGACGATGGCGACGGTGAATTCATCCACGGCCACCCCCAAGCGATGCTGAAACGGCTCGTCGAGACGTCGCTGCAAGTCTCCCGCCACGACGTCCCCGTGCTCGGCTCGGCAGGCGGGAGCGCGCGGGCCCGCAGCCGCATTCTCACGGAGGCGCTTCGGCCGGCCGAGACGACCGACCTCTGGGTGACGATGGATCGCGCCGAGCACGCCGGCCTCGCCGCCGCGGGGTTCGCCGGCGTCGCGATCGTCGAGGCAGTGGATGAGCGCGAGGAGGCGCTCGCCATGGCGATCGCGCTACGCGAGACGCTGGAGCAGCCCGGGCACAGGGCTGCTCTCGCGACTCCGGACCGGGCGCTCGCGATCCGGGTCGCGGCGGAACTCAGGCGCTGGAACGTGGCGGTCGAGGATTCGGCCGGAGTGCCGCTGTCCGACTCGCTCGCCGGCCGCCTCGCCCGCCTGGCGGCCGACGCGGCGGCGCTGGATTTCCATCCCGTCCGCGTGCTCGCCCTCCTGGCTCATCCGCTGCTCCGGCTTGGTCTCGATCGCGCCGAGGTCGAGCGGGCCGCGGCGGCGCTCGAGCTCGGCGTGTTGCGCGGACCCGCCCCGCGGCCCGGTCTTGACGGTCTTGCCGATGCCTTCTCGATGCGTCGCGCGGAGAATTCCCGTCACACCCCGCGCCCGCGCCGCCGCCTCTCGCCGCGGGAATGGGACGCTGCTGCCGATCTCCTCACCCGCCTGCGCGATGCCTTTGCGGAATTTCCGCCGCCGTCGCGAGACGAGGACAGTCTCGATCTCGTTGCCGTCGCGGAGGCGCATCGCCGGACGATCGAAAAGCTGCTCCAGTCCGCCGACGCGATGGAGGACGAATCCCTTGGCGCGCTGGAGATGCTCTTCGACGAACTCGCAGCAGCGGACGTGAGCGGCGGCGTTCGCGGCCGCTTCGTCGATTATCCGGCCTTCGTCGCGAGCCTCGCCCGCCAGCGCACCGTCGCGCCGGCGCCCGGGGGCCACGCCCGCATCGAGATTCTGGGCCTGCTCGAAGCCCGCCTGCTCTCTTTCGACCGGATCGTGGTCGGCGGACTCGACGAGGGCGTTTGGCCGGCCCGCGTCGAGACCGACGCCTTCCTGAACCGGCCGATGCGGGCGCAGCTCGGGCTCGCGTCGCCGGAACAACGGATCGGCCAAACCGCGCACGATTTCGTCCAGCTCCTCGGTGCCGGCGACGTGGTGATCACGCGGGCAGCGAAGCGTAACGGCTCGCCCATGGTGCCGTCGCGCTTTCTCCAGCGCCTCAAGGCTTTCATCGGCGCTAAGGCTTGGGAGGCCGTGAAAACCCGCGGCGACCGGTATCGCGGTCTCGCCGCGGCGCTCGACCGGCCGGGCGGCGCCCCGCCGCTGCGCCGTCCCGCTCCGAAGCCCGATCCGGTGCTGTTCCCCTTCCCGCGCACGCTCAGCGTCACCGAGATCGAAACCCTGGTGCGCGACCCGTACTCGATCTACGCCAAGCACATCCTGGGTCTTGACGCGCTCGATCCGATCGCGGCGATGCCCGGCGCCGCGGACCGCGGCACGCTTCTGCACGACGTGCTGGGGCGCTTTGCGATCGATTATCCAAAGGCACTGCCGGAACGCGCGCTGGAGAACCTGCTCCAGCGCGGCGCCGACGCGTTCGCGGCCACCGCCGAGGCCTATCCCGAGCTTTACGCCGAGTGGTGGCCGCGCTTCGAACGGCTCGCCACCGCATTCGTCGGCTGGGACGAGCGCCGCCGCGCCGCGCTCGCCGAAGTCCATGCCGAGCGCCGCGGCGCGATGACGATCGCGCTTCCGCAGGGCGAGACCTTCAACCTCCGGGCCCGCGCCGACCGGATCGAGGCCGGCGCCGGCGGCGCCTTCGCCATCATCGATTTCAAGACTGGCCAGCCGCCGAGCGCCAAGGAGGTGTTCGCCGGGTTCTCGCCTCAGCTCACGCTTGAGGCCGCGATGCTGATGGCGGGCGGGTTCGAAGGGGTCGATCGCGCGCGCCAGACGCCCGAGCTTCTGTACGTGAAAATCTCCGGCGGGCGCGACCCCCTCGTCCCGCGTCCGATCGAGACCCCGAAGGGCGACGGCCGCACCGTTCCGGACATCGTCGTCGCGCATCGCCGCGGACTCGAGCAGCTCCTTGCCCGATACGCCGCCGGCGAGACCGGGTATCTGTCGCGGCCGTTTCCGAAATTCGCCCGCAAGTATTCGGACTACGATCATCTGGCGCGCGTCAAGGAGTGGTCCCTCGCGAATGCCGACGGCGAAGAGGGCGAGCCGTGACCCGAACGCTCGCGGGCGAGCTCCTCGTCGTCGACGATGTCACCCGGCTGGCGCAGCGCCGCGCCGCCGATCCGCGCGCCTCGGCCTGGGTGTCGGCGAATGCCGGCGCCGGCAAGACCAAGGTCCTGAGCGACCGTGTGCTGCGGCTCCTGCTGACCGGGGCGCCGCCCGGACGGATCCTCTGCCTGACCTTCACCAAGGCGGCGGCCGCCAACATGGCGATCCGCGTCTTCGAGCGACTGGCGCAGTGGGTCACGCTTGACGAACCGTCGCTCGGTGACGAGCTCGCCGAACTCGAAGGCTCAAGGCCGTCGCCGGATCATCTCCGACAGGCGCGCCGGCTGTTCGCGCGCGCGGTCGAGACGCCGGGCGGCCTGAAGATCGAGACCATCCATGCGTTCTGCGAACGCCTCCTGCACCTCGTGCCTTTCGAGGCGAACGTCCCGGCCCGCTTCAGCGTGCTCGACGAGGCGCAGGTCGGGGAGCAGATCGCGCAGGCGACGAAGGAGGTGCTGTCGGAGGCCGCCTCCGAGGCGTCGCCGGAGCTCGCCGACGCGTTCAGCCGGATCGGCCTCGATGCGGCCGGCGAGCGGCTGACCGAGGTCGTCGCCGCGGCCGTGAAGGCGATCAAATGCGAGCGGCTCCCCGCCGACCTGGCGACCTGCACGGCGCGCCTGCGCACGACGCTTGGGCTTGCCGCGCACGAGACGGCGGCCCTAATCGAGCAGGACATGATCGGGCTTTCCCGGGAGGAGCTCGGCGGCATCGCGGGCGCGCTCCGCGCCACGTCCTCGAGCCAGGACCGCGACCTCGCAGAGGCGATCGCAAGCTTCCTCGCAGCCGGGAACCCGGTCGAGCGGCTGCGGCTCTATCGCTGCATCTTCTTCACCGAGGACGGCGCCGGGACGCCGCGGGCGCGGCTCGGGACGAAAGCCGTCCCGCAGTCGATCAGGGACGGGCTCGCGAACGAGCGCGAGCGCCTCGCCGAGGTTTGCGCGAAGCTCAAGGCCGCCGACGCGGTCGAGCGCACGAACGCGCTTTATACGCTCGCTGCCGCGATCGTGAAGCGGGTCGAGGCCCACAAGCAGCGGATCGGCGCGCTCGATTTCGACGATCTCATCGCCAAGACGCTGGCGCTGCTCTCGCGCGGCGACGGCGCCTGGGTGCTGTACAAGCTCGACCGCGGCATCGATCACGTGCTCGTCGACGAGGCGCAGGACACGAACCCCGAGCAATGGCAGATCCTGCGCCACATCACCGAGGATTTCTCGGCCGGCAGCGGCGCGCGAGAGCGGCAGATCCGAACCGTCTTCGCGGTCGGGGATCCGAAGCAGTCGATCTTCGGTTTCCAGGGTGCGGCGCCGCGAGAGTTCGAGGAGAGCCGCCGGTATTGGAAGGCACGGACCGAGAGCGCCGCGTTGCGCTTCCAGGACGTGCGGCTGACGCTCTCCTTCCGGTCCGCGAAGGCGGTGCTCTCGGCGGTCGACAGGACGTTCGCCGAGCCGCTCCATTTCAGGGGCCTGTCCTTCGAAGATTCGGCGGTCGGCACGACCCATGAGAGCGCTCGGACCAATGCGCCCGGCCGCGTCGAGCTGTGGCCGACCGTCGAGCCGCGGGAAGAACGGCAGCCGGACGCTTGGGCGCTTCCGGTCGACGAGCCTGAGCGGCACTCGCCACCGGTCCTCCTCGCCTCGCGCATCGCCAAGACCGTTCGCGATTGGACGAGCAAGGGCGACGAGGCCGGCCGCGTCTGGAGCGCCGGCGATATCCTGGTGCTGGTGCGCAAGCGCGGCGCGGCGTTCGAGGCCGTGATCCGCGCGCTCAAGAGCGCCGGCGTGCCGGTCGCCGGCGCCGACCGTCTCGATATCGGCGAGCACATCGCCGTCGCCGACCTCATCGCCGCCGGGCGGGCGGCGCTCCTGCCCGAGGACGACCTTACGGTCGCAACGGCGCTTAAGTCGCCGCTTGTCGGTTTCACCGACGACGATCTGACCCGCATCGCCGGCCGGCGGGACGGCCCCGAATCGCTGCACCAGGCGCTCCATCGCCATGCCGGCGCAAACGACGAGGCGGCGCGGCGCGGCTGCGACGCGCTTCGGACCTGGCGCGGGCTCGCGCAGATGCACGGACCGTTCGGCTTCTTCGCGACCGTGCTCGGGCCGCTCGGCGGCCGCAGGAAGCTCGTCGCCCGGCTTGGCAGCGAGGCTGCCGACGCGATCGACGCCTTCCTCTGCGTTGCCCATGGCGCGGAGGCGACCGAGACGCCTTCGCTCACCACTTTCCTGGCGCGCTTCGAGTCGGCGTCGCACGAGGTGAAGCGCGACCTCGATGCCGCCCGCGACGAGGTGCGGGTGATGACCGTGCATGGCGCGAAGGGCCTCGAAGCGTCGATCGTGATCCTGATCGACGGCTGCGACGTGCTCGGACGGGATCCGCCGCTGATTCCCGTGCCGCTCGCCGGCACGAACGCCGAGTTCCCGGTCTGGTCGCCCGGGGCGAAATATGATCCGTCGGGGATGCTCACGGCCCGTGCCGCGCTCCACGAGCGCGCCACCGAGGAGCATAACCGCCTCCTCTACGTGGCGATGACCCGGGCGAAGGATCGGCTCGTGATCGCGCCGTTTCGCACGGCGAGCAGAGAGGCGCCCGAGCAGGCCTGGTGCGAGATGGTGCGTCGTGGCCTCGCCAAGGAGGCCGGGGGCCTCGCGGTCGCGAATACCCCTTACGGGCCGGTCGATGTCTGGTGCGACGACAATCCGTCGCCGCAGCCGCTCCAGCCGGCGCCGGTCGATCCGACGCCGGCCCCCGACCTGCCGGCTTGGCTTACGACCGCGGCGGCGCCGGAAGCGGAACCGGCGGCCGCCTTGCGGCCATCCTACGCCGTTCCGCACCGCGGGCTGGGCCGCCGCGCGGGATCGGCGCCCGCCGAGGCGCGCCTGCGCGGCAGCCTCGTCCACGCCCTCATCGAGAGGCTGCCGAGCCTGCCGGCCGACAGGCGGAGAACGGCGGCCGACGCTTACGTCCGGGCCCGCGCCCCGAAGCTCGGCGCGCCGGAGCGGAGCGTCATCGTCGCGAATGCGATCGGGGTGCTCGGGCACGAGGCGTTCGCAGCGCTCTTCGGGCCGGGCTCCCGGGCCGAGGTGGGGATCGCCGGAACGCTCGTGATCGGCGGCGAAGCGACGTCGGTGTCGGACCAGATCGACCGCCTGGCGGTGCTCGACGGCGAGGTGCTGCTGGCCGACTTCAAGAGCGACGCCCGCGTACCCGGTCCCGCCCGGCCCGCACCCGCGGCCTATGCGGCGCAGCTCGCGCTCTATCGGCTCCTCCTTCAGCAGATCTACCCCGGGCGGCGGGTCCGGCCGTTCCTTGTCTGGACCGCCGGACCCTCGATCCAGGAACTGCGCTCCGAAGACCTCGACCGGGCGCTCGACCTCGTCACGGCCACGTGACCGCATGGCCGCCTTGCCTTGACCGCCCGGCAGGCCCCTCCTAACTACCGCGGACTGCGGACGAGACCCCGCTCCGAGCCCAAGGTGATGCGATGGCGACCATGAAGGTGACCGACACGAGCTTCGACCAGGACGTGCTGAAGTCCGCCGAGCCCGTGGTCGTCGATTTCTGGGCCGAGTGGTGCGGTCCCTGCCGCATGATCGGTCCGGCGCTCGAGGAGATCGCGGCCGAGATGCAGGGCAAGGTCAAGATCGCCAAGGTGAACGTCGACGAGAACCCGAATATCGCGTCGCAATTCGGAATTCGCTCGATCCCGACCCTGATGCTGTTCAAGGGCGGCAAGCTCGCCGGGCAGAAGGTCGGCGCGGCGCCGAAGGGCGACCTGTCGAAATGGATTCAGCAGACGACGGCGTGAGCGCCAGCTTGCGGTCTCGACATGGGAAGGGCCCCGGCGGGCCCTTTTTCATGCGTCGGAGCGACCGATGAGCGAGCCCGGCGACGATGTCGCGCCGGCTCCGCCCGACCTTGCCGCGGAAGGGTGGCGTCCGGTCAAGGACGACGGCTTCATCGGCCTTGTCGGCCCGATCTACCGCCGTGAGCACGGCGAGCGCTGGCAATTCGGCTTTCGCGCCGAGGCGAAGCACGCCAATCTCCGGCACGTGGTGCAGGGCGGGATGCTCATGACCTTCGCCGACCGCGGGCTCGGCCGCAACGCCTGGAAGGCCGCCGGCGACAAGCCGGTGGCGACGATCCAGTTCGACATGCAGTTCGTGAGCGCGGGTGAGCTCGGCGAGTTCATCGAGGTCGCGCCCGAGGTGGTGCGCCGAACCTCGTCCCTCGTGTTCATGCGCGGCACCCTGGTTTCGGGCGAGCGCGTCGTCGCGACGTGCAGCGGGATCTGGAAGATCCTCGGCTGATTCAGACCGGCGGGGTGCCGTTCGCGGCCAACACCTCGCCGGCGAGGTAAAGCGAGCCGCAGATCAGGATCCGCGGCGCCCGTTCCCAGACGGTGTCGTTGAGCGCTGCGAGCGCTGCCTCGACGCCAGGCCGGACGGAGCTCATGAGCCCGACCGCCTTGGCAAGCTCCGCGATCGCCTCGGGAGGCCGGGCGGCGATCTGGCCGGTGACCGGCACCGCGATCAGCTCGCGCGCGAGTCCCGAAAAATTGCGCAGGAATCCAACCGCGTCCTTGGTTCCGAGCATGCCGACGATAAGCACGAGCGGCGCGGCACTGCGCTCCTCCAGATCCGCCATGGCGGCGGAAAGCGCCCGGCCGCCGTCGGGATTGTGGCCGCCGTCAAGCCACAGTTCCGAGCCTTGCGGCGCCAGGCCCGCGAGCCGCCCCTTCGTCAGCCGCTGCAGCCGTCCGGGCCACTCGACGCGCGACATGCCGGCATCATGGGCTGCAGTTTCGATGTCGCCGAAGCCGGCGGCCCGAAGCGCCGCAATCGCGGTCCCGGCGTTCGCAATCTGATGGCGGCCGACGAGCCGCGGGCGGGAGAGGTCGAGCAGCCCGTCCTCGTCCTGATAGACAAGCCGTCCGCGCTCCTCATGGGCGCTGAAGTCCTGGCCGCCGACGAGGATCGGCCGGGCGCCGACCGCCGCCGCACGCTCGCGCAGCACCGCGTCGGCGTCGGCATGCTCCTGCGGCGCGATCACGGCGGGGCAGCCCGGCTTGAAGATGCCGGCCTTCTCGGCCGCGACCGCAGCGACCGTATCGCCGAGGTAATCGGCATGGTCGCGCCCGATCGCGGTGACGACCGCGGCGGCGGGTGCATCGACGACGTTCGTGGCGTCGAGCCGGCCGCCCAGCCCGACCTCGAGCAGGAGCACGTCGGCGGGCTCCTCGGCGAAGATCAGCAACGCCGCCGCGGTCGTGATCTCGAACATGGTGATCGGCCGCGCGCCGTTCACCGCCTCGCAGCGGCGCAGCGCCTGCACGAGCCGATCCTCATCGACAAACCGCCCGCCGCCAATCCGGCCGACGCGGACGCGCTCATGGAAGCGCACGAGATGCGGCGACGTGTAGACGTGGACCGCGTGCCCGGCGCTCTCCAGGATCGCGCGCATGAAAGCGATCGTCGAGCCTTTGCCGTTCGTGCCGGCGACATGGATCAAGGGCGGCAGCCGCCGCTCGGGATGGCCGAGATCGGCGAGGAGACGCTCGATACGTGCGAGCGAGAGATCGATGACCCTTGGATGAAGGGCGAGGAAGCGCGCGATCAGCGCGTCGGACGAGTCCATCGCGCGCTCAAGGCGCCGGCGTCATTCGGCGGCGAGCGCCATCGGCACGGCGACCGGCGTCTTGGTGAGAAGCCGGCACAGCCGCGCAATCGTGCCCTTCAGGTCGTGACGGTGGACGACCATGTCGACCATCCCGTGCTCCTTGAGATACTCGGCGCGCTGGAAGCCGTCGGGCAGCTTCTCGCGGATGGTCTGCTCGATCACCCGCGGCCCGGCGAAGCCGATGAGGGCGCCGGGCTCGGCCAAATGGATGTCGCCGAGCATGGCGTAGGACGCGGTGACGCCGCCGGTGGTCGGGTTCGTCAGCACGACGATATAGGGCAGGCGCGCATGCTTGAGGCGGCGCACCGCGACCGTGGTGCGCGGCATCTGCATGAGCGAGAGGATGCCCTCCTGCATGCGCGCCCCGCCCGAGGCGGCGAACAGCACATAAGGCGTCCTCTTGTCGAGCGCGATGTCGGCGCCCTTGATGAACGCCTCGCCGGCCGCCATGCCGAGCGAGCCCCCCATGAAGCCGAAATCCTGCACCGCAAGGGTCATCGGCAGCTCGTCGACGCGGCCGAAGCCGATCTTGAACGCGTCCTGAAGGCCGGTCTTCGTCTTCGCGTCCTTGAGGCGATCGGTGTAGCGCTTCTCATCGCGGAACTTGAGCGGGTCGGCCGCGACCTCCGGAAGCGGCACATCGAGCCAGGTGCCGGAATCGAAGATCATCTTGAGCCGCTGGACGGCGTCGAGGCGCATGTGGTGGTTCGAGCCGGGGATCACCCAGCCATTCGCCTCGACATCCTTGTGGAACACCATCTGCCCGGTATCCGGGCATTTGATCCACAGATTGTCCGGGCTCTCGCGCTTGAAGAGCGTCTTGATCTTGGGACGGACGACCTCGGAGATCCAGTTCATCGCGGGTTCTTTCGTCGTGCGCGGCCTCAGCTCTCGCCTAAGCCGTCGCTCGCCGGGCAACGGCTAGGGCCGCGCCTCAAGCTGCTCGATACGCTGCTTCAGATCGGCGATGTCGGCATCGACGCGTCTGCGAAGCCGCGTCACCTCGTCATCAAAGCTGGCTATGGCGCGTTCGGCCATGGTCCTATGCCCGATGAAGCTCTTCAGCGCCTTCATGCCATTGGCATGCATCATCTCCAGACGTTTCTCGATCGCCTCGAAGCGGCTTTCCATCGCGTCGAATCGGGCATTCAGATCAGCCCGCAGATCGCGCAGATGGACCAGGACGATGTTGTCAGGCTCGGCCATTCGACAGAGATATGGGATCGAGTACCCGAATGCCAGCGGTCAGGCCGCTTTCGCTTTGGACACTGACCGCACGCCCGCGGCCAGCTCCGCCACCAAGCTGGTCACCGATTCGACCGTTTTCGAGGTCGCACGGCTCTCGGCATCGAGCGAGGCGTGCACGGCGTTGACCAGCGCCGTCCCCACCGCCACCCCGTCGGCGCCCTGCGCGATCGCGGCGGCGTGCGCCCCGGTCTTGACCCCGAAGCCGACGACGACGGGGAGCGCCGTGTGGCGCTTGATCCGCGCGACGGCGTCGGAGACCCGCGCGAAGTCCGGGGTCGCGGCCCCGGTGATGCCGGTGATCGAGACGTAATAGACGAAGCCCGCCGTGTTCGCGAGCACCGCCGGCAGGCGCCGGTCGTCGGTGGTCGGCGTCGCGAGGCGGATGAAGGCGAGGCCGGCAGTCAGCGCCGGCAAGCACAGCTCGTCGTCCTCCTCGGGCGGCAGGTCGACGATGATGAGCCCGTCGACGCCGGCGCTCTTCGCGTCGGCGAGGAAGCGCTCGACGCCGTAGACGTAGATCGGGTTGAAGTAGCCCATCAGGATCACGGGCGTGTCGGCGTCGTCCTCGCGGAAGCGGCGCACGAGTTCGAGCGTCTTCACCGTCGTTTGCCCGGCCTTGAGCGCCCTTAAGCCCGCCGCCTGGATCGCCGGCCCATCGGCCATCGGGTCGGTGAAGGGCAGCCCGAGCTCGACTATGTCGGCGCCGGCCTTGGGCAACGCCTTCAAGACCGAAAGCGCCGTCTCCGGGTCCGGGTCGCCGGCCACGACGTAGGTAGCGAGCGCGGCACGGCCCTCGGCGCTGCAGCGGGCAAAGCGAGCTTCGATGCGGGCGGTCATGGGCGCGGTTGCTAGCATGCGCGAATCCGAACCGGAAGGCACCGATCGCCTTGCCGCTACCGGCGCATTGTCTTCCGGTTCAAGATTATGACGCCTATGAGGTCGAAATTCTGGACTACCATTGAAGGAGATTGCAATGTCCCCGGCGGACGATGTGTTCGAAGCGCCTCCTGGTGGCTTTCGTTTCGGCCCGGTGCACCCCGGCCGCGCCTTGGCCGACGAGCTGAAGGCGCGCGACCTGTCCGCTCATGCCTTGGCGTTGAAATTGCGCGTCCCCGCGAACCGCATCACCGAGATCATTCAGGGCAAGCGCGGCATTTCAGCCGAAACCGCGCTGCGCCTGGGCCGGTACTTCGGGACTGGGGCGCCCTTCTGGCTGGCTCTTCAAAGCCAATACGATCTGGAAACGGCCGAGCGCGCGTTGGGAGCCAAGATCGCGGCGGAGGTGGAGCAGGCAGCTTGAGAGGTTGTCGCGTCTCACGCGGAAGGCGCAAGCAATCGGGCCTCGTCCCTAATCACATCTTTACTCCCAGATGCTCCGCCACCGTGAAGATGTCCTTGTCCCCCCGCCCACAAAGATTCATCACCATGAGGTGGTCGCGCGGCTTCGTCGGCGCGAGTTCGATCACCTTGGCGAGCGCATGCGCCGGTTCCAGCGCCGGGATGATGCCTTCGAGCCGGCAGCAGAGCTGAAAGGCCGAAAGCGCCTCGTCATCGGTTGCCGAGAGGTAGGTGACGCGGCCGACGTCGTGCAGCCAGGAGTGCTCGGGTCCGATGCCAGGATAGTCGAGGCCGGCCGAGATCGAATGGGCGTCCTGGATCTGGCCGTCGTCGTTCATGAGGAGGTAGGTGCGGTTGCCGTGCAGCACGCCTGGCCGCCCGCCGGCGATCGAGGCGGCGTGCAGGTGCGTGAGCCCGTGGCCGGCCGCTTCGACGCCGTAGATCTCGATCTGGCGTTCGTCGAGGAACTCGTGGAACAGCCCGATGGCGTTCGAGCCGCCGCCGATCGCCGCGACGAGCGAATCGGGCAGGCGGCCCTCGGCCTGCATCATCTGCTCGCGGGTCTCGCGGCCGATGATCGATTGGAAGTCGCGCACCATTGCCGGATAGGGATGCGGGCCGGCGACCGTGCCGATGCAGTAGAACGTGTCGGCGACGTTCGTGACCCAGTCGCGCAGCGCCTCGTTCATCGCGTCCTTGAGGGTCTTCGTGCCGGACTGCACCGGGATGACCTCGGCGCCGAGCATCTTCATGCGGAAGACGTTCGGCTTCTGCCGCTCGACATCGACTGCGCCCATGTAGACGACGCAGTCGAGCCCGAAGCGGGCGCAGAGCGTCGCGGTCGCGACGCCGTGCTGGCCGGCGCCGGTCTCGGCGATGATCCGCCGCTTGCCCATGCGCCGGGCCACGAGGATCTGGCCGAGCACGTTGTTCACCTTGTGGGCGCCGGTGTGGTTCAGCTCGTCGCGCTTGAAGTAGATTTTCGCGCCGCCGAGATGCTCGGTCAGGCGCTCGGCGAAATAGAGCGGGCTCGGTCGGCCGACGTAATGGGTCAGGTAGGAGGCCATCTCGGCCTGGAAGGCAGGGTCGTTTTTCGCCTCGCCGTAGGCCTTCTCGAGCTCGAGGATCAGCGGCATCAGCGTCTCGGCGACGAAACGGCCGCCGAAGATGCCGAAATGCCCGCGTTCGTCCGGGCCGGCGCGGAAGGTGTTGGGCTGCGGCTGAGCGGTCACGCGACCTTGTCCTTGGGTTTGTCGAGGCCGGCCCAGGCCGCGCGGGCGGCGCGGACGAAGCGCTCGATCTTCTCCGGGTCCTTCTCGCCCGGCCGTCGTTCGACGCCGGAGGAGACGTCGAGCGCCCGCGCCCCGCTGAGCTCGATTGCGGCCGCGACGTTTTCCGGTGCGAGGCCGCCTGACAACATGATGGCGAGCGCCGGGTCAAGCCCGGCGACGAGCCGCCAATCGAAAGCCAGCCCGTTGCCGCCGGGCAGCGCCTCGGCGTTCTTTGGCGGCTTCGCGTCGAGGAGCAGCCGGTCCGCGACCCCGGCGTAGCGGTCGAGGGCGGCGAGGTCGCTCTCCTCGGCGATGCCGACCGCCTTCATCACCGGCCTTCCGAAGCGGGCCCGGATCGCGGCGACGCGCTCGGGGCTCTCATCGCCGTGGAGCTGCAGCAGGTCGGGGTCGAGTGCGGCGACGATGTCGGCAAGCTCGCCGTCCGACGCATCGACGGTGAGCGCGACGCGCAATGCCCTGCCTTTGGCGCGCCCCGACAGGATACCGGCCTCATCCAGCCCGAGGTGTCGGGGGCTTCGCGAGTAGCGGACGAAGCCGACGAGGTCGGCGCCCGCGCCGAGCGCGGCGTCAAGCGCCTCGACGCTGTTGAGGCCGCAGATTTTGACGAGCGTGGTCATTCACTTCGTGTCTTCGATCAACCGATCTAACTTCGATACCAGCTCGGGCAGGTCCTCGGCGACCGCACGTTTGACGATGTCGAGATCGACGCGCCAGTACGCGTGGACAAGCCGGTTGCGCATGCCGCGGATTGCATCCCATGGGATGTGCGGATTGGCGTCTTTGGTTTCGGGCGGAAGCCTGTTCAACGCCTCTCCGACGATGATCAAATAGGATCGCGCGGCGTGCTCGTAATACTCGACGCTCTTCAACATCGAGAGCGGCATGCCGCCGATCAGCTCATGCGCCTTGCGCGCGAAGCCCCGCGCATCGCGCAGACGCTGGAGAACCGATCGCTCCTCCATTCACAGCGGCCGCGCTGCAGCCGTGAGCCGCGCCGCTTCCTCGCCACGAACCTCACTTGTGAGCACGATCCCGACCGGCCGCCCCAGCTCCTTCGCGAAATCAGCTTCGGCTTGGGCAACGGCGAGGAGAGAAAGCCCAGATCGCTTCTTTGCGAGAAGATCAATCGCGGATCCTTCCGGCACATGCACAGCCGAGCCGCGCGGCAGGATGCCGATAATCGTGATCGGATATCGCGCCTCCAGGACCTGAACAGCGGCGCGGAGGCCGCTCGGGAGAGCATGGACGTTCACGGCAAACCTCGATGCCGCCGCAAGATACCCGAAAAGTGCTTGCCGCTCTACCGGCCCGTTCTGGCCCAGACTTCGACGGCGGCGGCCAGATCGGCGAGCGCGGTCCCGACGGACTTGTACAGCGTGATCTCGTCCGGTCGACTTCGCCCCGCGACGTTGCCGCGGCAGAGGTCGAATAGGTCGCCCTTCACGTCATCATCGGCGATCGTGCCGCCTTTCAATCCGAGCGCCACATCGCCGCCCTCCCGGCGCGCCGCGGCCGTGTCGACGTAAACCTCGGCCCGCCGCAGCGCCTCGTCGTCGGCCTCGCGCATGGACAGGTTGAAGGCGCCGACGAGGTCGAGGTGGACGCCGGGCTTGAGCCAGGCACCCTTCACGAGCGGGGCCGTCGAGAGCGTGGCGCAGGAGACGAGGTCGGCGTCGGGCACCGCGGCCTCGAGATCGGCCACCGGCTCGACGGGCAGGCCCGCGGTGGAAAGCTCGACCGCAAGCCGCACCGTCTTCTCCGGCCGATGGTTCCACAGCGCCACATGACGGATCGGGCGCTCGCCGGCATGGGCGCGGATCAGGAATGGGGCGAGCGCGCCGGCGCCGACCATGACCATCCGGCTCGCGTCCTCGCGGGCGAGATGGCGCGCGGCAAGCGCCGAGGCGGCGGCGGTCCGCCACAGCGTCAGCCGGGTGCCGTCCATGGCGGCGAGCGGCTCGCCGGTCGCGCCGTCCAGGAGGAGATAGGTGCCGAACACGCTCGGCAGGCTTCTTTGGGCGTTGTCGGGATAGACCGACACGATCTTCACGCCGACGAAGCTCCGGCCGCCTGTCGGCCCGGTCCAGGCCGGCATGAGCAGGAGGGTCGCGGGGCTTTCGGCGCGCGCGATCTCATGATGATGGCGCGCCGGCGTCACGATGTCGGACCGGAACGCCTCCGCGAGCGCGTCGATCAGGGCCGGGAAGGTAAGGGCGCGGTCGATATCGGCGGCGGTGACGACGCGCATCGAGCCGGGATCAGAGCCGCGACGGCTCTGAGGTGGTGAGGGCGGGCAGACCGGCGCCGGCATGGGGGCGCTGGCGCTCGCCGTCGCGGCGCAGATTGCGGGCTTCGCGGCGATAGTGGCGCTCCCGGCGCCGGTGCTTGGATTGCGCGAGCCAGGAGGCGACGCCGCCGATCAGGACGCCGACCATGACCGAGAGGAAGATCACGGCAAACAGCGGCAGCGTCCAGCTGAGCAGCGGCCCGCCCGGCGAGAACGGATCGAAGGAGAGCGTCACCGGGCCGCGGTTCGCGACAGCGAGCAGCACCACGACGATCGCGATCGGCAAGAGGAGGAGGGCCTTGAGGAACTGTCGCATGGAAGCACTGCCCGCGGCTACTTCGCGCGCGCTTTCGGCGTCGCCTCGTTGAGGCGGATGCGCATCTCCTTGCCGGTCTTGAACACCGGGATCACCTTCTCGGATACCGATACGGTCTCGCCGGTGCGGGGGTTGCGCCCGGTGCGGGCGTCGCGCCGCTTGATCGAGAACGCCCCGAAACCGCGCAGCTCGACGCGATCGCCGCGCGCGAGCGCGTCCGCGATGGTGTCGAGGATCGCGTTGACGATGTTCTCGACGTCCCGCTGATAGAGATGCGGGTTCTGCTCGGCGATCTTCAAAACCAGTTCGGATTTGATCATGAGGTTCAGCTAGAAGCCTGAACTTACGTCATTTTTCGAGAGCAGGGTGCCAAACCGCCAGGAGTCCGTCAAGGTTCGCGCCGCGGACCGAAGCACCCGCCGCGCGCAGCTTCTCGCCGAGATGCTCGAAGCCGAGGATATCGGCACCAAGACTTGCCGCCGTCCAGAGATCGAACTCGCGGCGCGAGCGCGGCTTCCAGTCCCGCACCGGCAGGTCCTTCTTGACGCCCTTCTCGCGCTCGAGCCAGGCGACTGCCTCGCGCTCGCCGCCGAGCTCGTCGACGAGCTTGAGGGCGACGCTCTGCCGGCCGCTGAAGATGCGCCCGCTCGAGACGGTCCCGATCTGACCATCGTCCATGTGGCGGCGCTCGGCGACGAGGCGCTTGAACCAGTCGAAGGTGTCGCCGACGACCTCCTGCAGCACCTTGCGGGCCTCGGGGCTCGTCGGATGGAACGGGCTCGGCTCGGCCTTGAGCGGCGCCGACTTGATCTCCTCGACCTGCACGCCGAGGCTCGTCATGAGCTTCGAGAGATCCGGATACTGGAACAGCACGCCGATCGAGCCGACGAGCGAGGTCTCGCGCGCGACGATGTGATCGGCCGCGATCGCCGTGATGTAGCCGCCGGACGCGGCGGTGCCGTCGACGAAGGCGACGAGCGGCTTCTTCTCGGACAGCTGGCGGATGCCGTGGAAGAGCTCCTCGGCGCCCGTCGTCGTGCCGCCTGGGCTGTTGATCGCGACCACCACGCCCGAGACGTGGCGCGCCTCGGCGACCCGCTTGAACAGGTCGCGCATGCGCTGCTGGTCGGCGAGGATGAAACCGTCGACGCCGACGCGCGCGATCTGGTTCTGCGCCGTCCGGAATGGCACCCGGCCGCCGGAAGCGGCGCCAATCGCCACCACCGCCAGGATCGCGCCGAGAACGCCGAGCACCCGCCAGAAGGACAACTTGCGGCGCAGCCGTCTGCGGTCGGCGATCAGTTCGGCATCGATCGGCATCGCGAGAATCCTCGAGAAAGACGCCAGCCCCCGCGGCGGCGGCACACTACGGGCCGCCTGTCTACGCGGCAAGCGTAGCGAGCGCGGGGTGTGGGGGGCCCGCCTCGCCGGCGCTCGCCCTGAGGGCCTGGCTCAGGCCCGCAAAGCGACGCTCTTCAGGGCTGGCTACGCCGCCTCGGCCGCCAGGCGCTGGGCCTTCTCGACCGCCTCCTCGATGGTGCCGACCATGTAGAAGGCCGGCTCCGGGAGATGGTCGTACTTGCCCTCGACGAGGCCCTTGAAGCCCTTGATGGTGTCCTCGAGCGCGACGAGCTTGCCGGGCGAGCCGGTGAACACCTCGGCGACGAAGAAGGGCTGCGACAGGAAACGCTCGATCTTGCGGGCGCGCGCGACCGCGATCTTGTCCTCTTCCGAGAGCTCGTCCATGCCGAGGATCGCGATGATGTCCTGAAGCGCCTTGTAGCGCTGCAGCGTCTGCTGGACGTCGCGTGCGACCTGATAGTGCTCCTCGCCGACGACCGCGGCGGAGAGCATGCGCGAGGTCGAGTCGAGCGGATCGACCGCCGGATAGATGCCCTTCTCGGCGATCGAGCGCGACAGCACCGTCGTCGCGTCAAGGTGCGCGAACGAGGTCGCGGGCGCCGGGTCGGTGAGGTCGTCCGCCGGCACGTAGATCGCCTGCACCGAGGTGATCGAGCCCTTGGTCGTCGTCGTGATGCGCTCCTGCAGGTTGCCCATGTCGGTCGCAAGCGTCGGCTGATAGCCGACCGCCGAGGGGATGCGGCCGAGGAGCGCCGACACCTCCGAGCCGGCTTGCGTGAAGCGGAAGATGTTGTCGACGAAGAACAGCACGTCCTGGCCCTGGTCGCGGAAGTGCTCGGCGACGGTCAGCCCGGTGAGGCCGACGCGGGCGCGGGCGCCCGGCGGCTCGTTCATCTGGCCGTAGACGAGGGCGCATTTCGAGCCTTCGGTCGAGCCGCCGTGCTCCTTCGGGTCCTTGTTGACGCCCGATTCGATCATCTCGTGGTAGAGGTCGTTGCCCTCGCGGGTGCGCTCGCCGACGCCGGCGAAGACCGAGTAGCCGCCGTGGGCCTTCGCGATGTTGTTGATGAGCTCCATGATCAGCACGGTCTTGCCGACGCCGGCGCCGCCGAAGAGGCCGATCTTGC
>DAINQO010000029.1:0-25627 GCA_036742625.1 Microvirga sp. | reverse complement strand
GGAGATGCTGCGCATCACCGACCGGCACGAGCGCGACATGCTCTACGGCCCGACGAACGAGGAGATGATCACCGACATCTTCCGGTCCTACGTCCGCTCCTACAAGGACCTGCCGCTCAACCTCTACCACATCCAGTGGAAGTTCCGGGACGAGGTCCGGCCGCGCTTCGGCGTCATGCGCTCGCGCGAGTTCCTGATGAAGGACGCCTATTCCTTCGACCTCGACCAGGCCGGCGCCCGCCACTCCTACAACAAGATGTTCGTCGCCTATCTGCGCACCTTCGCGAGACTCGGCCTGAAATCGATCCCGATGCGGGCCGACACCGGCCCGATCGGCGGCGATCTCTCGCACGAGTTCATCATCCTCGCCTCGACGGGCGAGAGCGAGGTCTTCTGCCACGAGGACTATCTCGGCTTCGAGGTGCCCGCCGCCGACACCGATTTCGACGACGTCGCCGGGCTGCAGGCGATCGTCGACAAATGGACTTCGCTCTACGCCGCGACCTCCGAGATGCACGACCAGAGCGCCTTCGAGGCGATCCAGGCCGGGAAGCGCATGTCGGCGCGCGGCATCGAGGTCGGCCATATTTTCTACTTCGGCACCAAGTACTCGGCCCCGATGGGCGCGAAGGTGATGGGTCCGGACGGGCAGGAGCACGAGGTCCATATGGGCTCCTACGGCATCGGGCCGACGCGCCTCGTCGCAGCGATCATCGAGGCGAGCCACGACGACAGCGGCATCGTCTGGCCGGCGCCGGTCGCCCCCTTCGATGCGGCGATCCTGAACCTGAAAGTCGGCGATTCCGGCACCGATGCCGCCTCGAAACAGCTCCATCTCGCCCTCGAGGGCGCGGGCTTCGACGTGCTCCTCGACGATCGCGACGAGCGCGCCGGCGCGAAGTTCGCGACCGCCGACCTCATCGGCACGCCGTGGCAGGTCCTCGTCGGCCCGAAGAGCCTCGCCGAGGGCAAGGTCGAGCTCAAGCGCCGCGCCACGGGCGAGCGCGAGCTCCTGCCGGTCGGGGACGTCGTGGCGCGGCTTCGGGCGTGAGGCGGCGCGTGTCGGCTCCGAGTCGCTGGATCAGCGCCGTGCGTCCTTCGAGGCTCGCTGCGCTCGCACCTCAGGATGAGGAGATCAGAGCTTACCCCTGGCTGCATGAACTCTCGGGGCCACCCACCGGGGCCCTCATCCTGAGGTGCGAAGCCCGAAGGGCTGAGCCTCGAAGGACGCACGCCTTCGAAGCGGCCCGCCCACCTCTCCCCGCTTGCGGGGAGAGGGCCTCGCCCCCCTTGTCCGGGGCGAGGCAAGCGGAGCGTCAGCGGAGCGAAGGTGAGGGGCTGCCGACGATCGAGCACAGGCGTCGACAGCCCCTCACCCTCGCCCTTCGGGCTCGCCTCGTCGGCCTCGCCGCCGAGGCCCTCTCCCCGCAAGCGGGGAGAGGAGTGGTCGGTGCCGCTCCATGACCGCCTCTCGCGCCGCCACCCGCGCCTTCGCGGGCTTCGAGTGGATGCTCGCCGGGCGCTACCTGCGGACGCGCCGGCGGGAGGGCTTCGTCTCGGTCATCGCGGCGTTCTCGTTCCTCGGCATCATGCTCGGGGTCGGGCTTCTGATCATCGTGCTGTCGGTGATGAGCGGCTTCCGCAAGGAGCTTCTCGGCAAGATCGTCGGCATCAACGGCCATATCTTCGTCGCCGCGCTCGACGCGCCGCTGACCGACTACGCGCAGGTCGCGGAGCGCGTCACGAAGGTCACCGGGGTGCGCCGAGCCGTTCCCCTCGTCGAGGGTCAGGCCTTCGCCTCCTCGCCCTATAACGGCAGCGGCGTGCTCGTGCGCGGCGTGCGCCCGGAGGACATCCGCCGGATCGAGGCGGTCGCCGGCAATGTCCGCCAGGGCAGCCTCGGCGGCTTCGACGAGGGCGGCGTCACGATCGGGCGCCGCTTGGCCGAGCACCTCTCGCTGCAGGCCGGCGACACGATCACGCTTGCGACCCCGAAAGGCGCCGCGACGCCGTTCGGCACCGCGCCCAGGATCAAAGGATACCAGGTCGCCGCGATCTTCGAGCTCGGCATGTCCGAGTTCGACGCGAGCTTCGTCTTCATGCCGCTGTCGGAGGCGCAGGCCTTCTTCAACCGCGAGGACGACGTGACGGTGATCGAGGTGTTCCTGGACGACGCCGACCGGGTCGACGAGGCGCGCCAGGCGATCGAGGCGGCGGTCGGGCGGCCGGTGGTCCTGACCGACTGGCGCCAGCGCAACCGCACCTTCTTCGCCGCCCTCGAGGTCGAGCGCAACGTCATGTTCATCATCCTCAGCGTCGTCGTGATCGTCGCCGCCTTCAACATCATCTCCGGGCTGATCATGCTGGTGAAGGACAAGTCGAGCGACATCGCCATCCTGCGCACCATGGGGGCGACGCGCGGCGCGATCATGCGCGTCTTCCTCATCACCGGCATGTCGATCGGCGTCGCCGGCACGCTCGCCGGCTTTCTCCTCGGCCTCGTCTTCACGGCGAACATCCAGTCGATCCAGGAATTCGTCTCCTGGGCGCTCAACCGGCAGCTCTGGGACCCGACGCTGCGGTTCCTGTCGCAGGTCCCCTCCGACATCAACCCGACCGAGGTCGCGGCCGTCGTCGCGATGTCGCTCGTCCTGTCGCTGCTCGCGACGCTCTATCCGTCCTGGCGGGCGGCCCGCCTCGACCCGATCGCGGCGCTGCGCTACGGCTGACCCGGCGATGGATGGGCCTCCGACACCGGCGCTTTATTTGGCGAAGGTCGCGCGCCGCTACCGCCAAGGAACGGGTTTCCTCGAGATCCTGCGCGACGCCGAGCTCGCGATCTTCCCTGGCGAGGTGGTTGCGCTCGTGGCGCCCTCCGGCACCGGCAAGTCGACCCTCCTCCATGTCGCCGGCCTCCTCGAGAAGCCGGACCGCGGCGAGGTCTTCGTCAACGGCGCGCCGACCTCGGCCATGGACGATATCGGCCGCACCCGCCTGCGTCGCGAGGAGATCGGCTTCGTCTACCAGTTCCACCACCTGCTGCCGGAATTCTCGGCGCTCGAGAACGTGGTCATGCCCCAGCTCATCGGCGGGCTCGCGAAGCCGGAGGCGCGGGCGCGGGCGAGCGAGCTCCTGAGGTTCCTCGGCCTCGCCGAGCGGCTCAGGCACCGGCCGGCGGAGCTTTCCGGCGGCGAGCAGCAGCGCGTCGCGATCGCCCGCGCGGTTGCGAACGCGCCGCGCCTGCTCCTTGCCGACGAGCCGACCGGCAACCTCGACCCGCAGACGGCAAGCCAGGTGTTCTCGACCCTCAACGCCATCGTGCGCGCCTCCGGCCTTGCCGCCCTCGTCGCGACCCATAACCTCGATCTTGCGGCTCGCATGGATCGGCGCGTGACGATCCGGGACGGCGCCGTCGTGCCGCTGGCGTAGCGATAGGTTTTCGCATTGCCGGTCTGTTGTTATGTTGCTCTCGGCGACGGCCAGCGCTGAGGAGCCTCAGGGCGTGAGCAAATGGATTCTCTGAAGACCTTTCTGACGCAGTGGAAGGATGCCCTCGCTGCAGTGCAAAGTGCGGTAACCGTCCTCGGCCTTCTTGTTGGTGCGCTCTGGGCATATTTCAAGGTATTCAAAGGAAGGATATATACACAGCGCCTGGAGCCGTGCATAGGCGCAAAGCTCATCTACGGAAATGGTTACCTGTGCGCTGTCGTTGAAATTACGATAAAGAATGTTGGTCTGACGCGTGTGGATATAGACACCGAATTGTCCGCCATTGAGGCAGATATTTACACGGTCAATGATTATGCACCTCAATTTCATAACGCGATGTGGACGAGACTCGGTGTCGTAAGCGCGGTCCAACATCATGCCTGGGTCGAGCCGGGTGAAATCGTGAGTGAGGAGCGACTGCTAGCGCTTCCGAACGAGCGGCCCATCGCCCTTGGACTCCGGCTCAGGGTGCTTCCGAAGGCTTCCAGGTATCGCGGTTGGCGGCAGCCGATTGAGTGGAACGCTCTTGCGGTTGCCTTCGATGAGGGTGCAAACTCGCCTATGCCGGTTCAAGATCCCGGCGGCGATCATGTGAGGACAGACCATGAGCGAGGACAGAGACAGCTGGCAGCGGCAGAACCAGCAACAGCAGCAGCAGCAGCGGCAGCAGCATCAAGATCAAGGCGATAATGAGCGACTCCGAGAGGAACTCAAAAAGCAAGCTCAACTCGAAGAGGAGTTGCGAAGGCGAAGGGGCGGGCAACAGCAGAAGCAGGGTGGATAAAGCGCGGCGACTTTCGTACGGCTAATGTCGGTATCCAAGGCCACCCCGGCCTCTGCTGGGTGAAGCCGCGGATGCTACGCCATCGTGCGCGCCTCCAGCCTTGCCGCCCTCGTCGCGACCCACAACCTCGATCTCGCGGCTCGCATGGATCGGCGCGTGACGATCCGGGACGGCGCCGTCGTGCCGCTGCCCTGACGGGCGTTCGGCCTCGTCCCCGGCAAGCTTGGCCGGGAACGTTGCCCCCTCTGGGGAATTCCTGTCCTATGCCGCCCCCGGGGGAGGCGAATCGCAACCGAAGAGGAAACGCCCGATGGTCAAAGGACTTGTGTTCGCGGCAGGGGGCGCGCTCGTTGCCTCGACATTCCAGGCGCAAGCCATGCCGGTCGGCCCGATCGGCGCCGGCGGGCACCCGCTTGTCACCACCGTCGCGGAAGGCTGCGGCCGAGGCTGGGAGCGCAACCGGTTCGGCGAGTGCCGTCCGTTCCGCGGCCGCGGCTACGGCGGCCCCGCCGTCGTCGTGCGGCCGCCCGTCGTCGTCGCGCCGCGGGTGGTCGGGCCGCGGGTGGTCGCCCCCCGCCGCTGTGTGACCCGGGTCACGCCATACGGTGTGCGCGAAGTCTGCCGCTGACGAGGCTGGCGCCGACCGAAAGCCCCGCCTCCGGCGGGGCTTTTCATTTTGGCCACCGTTCGCGCCGCAGGCGCCAGAGTTGACAAGAACAAAACAGGAACATACCCTCCTTCAGCTGCTCAGGAGGGAATCATGGCTCGCGCGCTCATCGTCGGTCTCGTGGAACTCGGGTCGCTTGCGATCTTCAGCGCCGGCATCGCGGTGCTGACGGTCGCGATCGCGCCGGGGCTTTAGGCCCGCTGTCCACAGCGCCGGCTCCGGCGCGTCGGGTTCGGGGTCGACTCCGGCGCTGCGACTCTGGAATGTGCCGGCCCGAGGGGACGGCGCGATGGCGAAGATCTTGAAGGACGTCGGCTTCGTGCACCTGCACGTGCACTCGTCCTACTCGCTCCTCGAGGGCGCGCTCAAGATCGCCGATCTCGCCAAGCTCGCGGCTGCCGACCGGCAGCCGGCGCTGGCGCTGACCGATACCGACAACCTCTTCGGCGCGCTCGAGTTTTCCGAGAAGCTTGCCGAGAAGGGCATCCAGCCGATCGCCGGGATGCAGCTTTCGGTGCAGTTCGAGGCGCCGGACCCGGCAGCGCGCGTCCAGCAGGTCCAGCCGGCGAACCTCGTGCTGCTGGCGCAGAGCGAAGAGGGCTACGGCAACCTGATGCGGCTTGCGAGCCGGGCCTATTTCGACGTGCCGCTCGGCGACGCGCCGCGCATCGCCGCGCCGCTCCTCGCGGCGCACGCCGCCGGTCTCATCGCCCTTACCGGCGGGCCGTCGGGACCGCTCGATGCCGCGCTCCGGCTCGGCGGCCGGCGCGACCTCGCCGAGGCGCGGCTCGCGGCCCTGAGGGACGCCTTCGGCGATCGGCTCTATGTCGAGATCCAGCGCCACGGCCTCGATGAGGAGCGGGCGATCGAGGCGGAGCTCATCGCGCTTGCCGACCGCCACGGGCTGCCGCTCGTCGCCGCGAACGAGCCCTTCTTCGGCCGGAGCGACGACTACGAGGCGCACGACGCGCTCCTCGCCATCGCCGAAGGACGCCTCGTCGGCGACGAGAACCGGCGCCGCCTGACGCCCGAGCACCATTTCAAGACCCGAGCGCAGATGGCCGAGCTGTTTCGCGATCTGCCCGACGCCGTGCAGGCGACGGTCGAGATCGCGATGCGCTGCGCGTTCCGCGTCCGCACCGCAAAGCCCTTCCTGCCGCGCTTTTCCCGCACCGCCGAAGGCGACGCGCTCGACGAGGCCGGGGAGCTGCGCCGGCAGGCGGAGGAGGGGCTCGAGCAGCGCCTCGCGGCGCACGGTCCGGCGCCGGGCCTGACCGCCGCCCACTACCGCGAGCGCCTGGTCTATGAGGTCGATGTCATCAGCCGGATGAAATACCCGGGCTACTTCCTCATCGTCGCCGATTTCATCAAATGGGCGAAGGACCACGACATTCCGGTCGGGCCGGGGCGCGGCTCGGGCGCCGGCTCGCTTGTCGCCTACGCGCTGACCGTCACCGACCTCGACCCCTTACGATTCGGCCTCTTGTTCGAGCGCTTCCTCAACCCGGAGCGCGTGTCGATGCCGGATTTCGACATCGATTTCTGCGTCGTCGGCCGCGAGCGTGTGATCGAGTACGTGCAGAGCCGTTACGGTGACGCCCAGGTCGCGCAAATCATCACCTTCGGCACGCTCCTCGCCCGCGGCGTCATGCGCGACGTCGGCCGCGTGCTCGAGATGCCCTACGGCCACGTCGACAAGCTGACGAAGCTCGTGCCGCAGAACCCGGCGGCGCCGGTGACGCTGCGCCAGGCGATCGAGGGCGAGCCGCGGCTCCAGAGCGCGATCGCCGAGGAGCCGGTGGTGCGCCGCATGCTGGCGATCGCGCAGAAGCTCGAGGGCCTGCACCGCCACGCCTCGACGCATGCCGCCGGCGTCGTCATCGGCGACCGCCCGCTTGAGGAGCTCGTGCCGCTCTATCGCGATCCGAAGACCGGCATGCGGGTGACCCAGTACAACATGAAATGGGTCGAGCAGGCGGGCCTCGTGAAGTTCGACTTCCTCGGCCTGACGACGCTGACCGTTCTGCGCACCGCCGTCGACCTGCTGCGGGCGCGCGGCGTCGAGATCGACCTCTCGAGCCTGCCGCTCGACGATCCGAGGACCTACGAGATGCTCGGCCGCGGCGAGACCGTCGGCGTGTTCCAGGTCGAAGGCTCGGGGATGCGCAAGGCGCTCGTCGACATGCGCGCCGACCGCTTCGAGGACCTCATCGCGCTTGTCGCGCTCTACCGTCCGGGGCCGATGGCGAACATCCCGGTCTATTGCGAGCGCAAGCTCGGCAAGGACGAGGGCGGCAAGGAGCACTGGTACCCGCACGCAAAGCTCGAGCCGATCCTGCGCGAGACCTTCGGCATCATCGTCTACCAGGAACAGGTGATGGAGGTGTCGAAGCTGCTCGCCGGCTACTCGCTCGGCGAGGCCGACCTCCTGCGCCGCGCCATGGGCAAGAAGATCAAGGCCGAGATGGACGCGCAGCGCGAGCGCTTCGTCTCGGGCGCGGTGGAGCGCGGCCTGTCGAAGGCGCAGGCGAGCGAGATTTTCGACCTCCTCGCCAAGTTCGCCGACTACGGCTTCAACAAGAGCCACGCGGCCGCCTACGCGCTCATCGCCTACCAGACGGCCTACCTCAAGGCGAACCTTCCCGTAGAGTTCCTCGCCGCCTCGATGACGCTCTCGCTCGACAACACCGACAAGCTCGGCGAATTCCGCCGCGAGGCGCAGCGCCTCGGCATCCGGGTCGAGCCGCCGTCGGTCAACCGCTCGGGCACCGATTTCGACGTGCATGACGGCGCGATTCGCTACGCGCTTGCCGCCGTCAAGGGCGTCGGCCGCGAGGCCGTGAGGTGGCTGATCGAGGCGCGCGGAGAAACGCCTTTCGCCGATCTCGGCGACCTCGCCCGGCGCATGAACCCGCGGCTCATCAACAAGCGCACGCTCGAGAGCCTCGTCGCGGCGGGCGCGCTCGACGAGCTCGAGCCTGACCGCGCCCGCGCCAACGCCGCCGTCGACGCCATGATGGCGCTCGCCCAGCGCTCGCTCGAGACCGCCGCCGGCGGCATGGACGACATGTTCGGCGGCGTCGCCGCGGCCGAGGTCGCGCTGCGCATCCCGCCCCACGAGCCGTGGCCGGCCTCGGTGCGGCTGCAGAAGGAATACGCCGCCGTCGGCTTCTTCCTGTCCGGCCATCCGCTCGACGAGTTCGGCCCGGTGCTCGACCGCTTAAGGGTGCAGAAGTGGGTCGATTTCTGCCGCGCCGTGAAGGGCGGCGTGTCGGTCGGGCGCGTCGCCGCGACGGTGCTCGACCGCTACGAGCGCCGCACCAAGAGCGGCAGCAAGATGGGCGTCGTCATGCTCTCCGACCAGACCGGGCATTTCGAGGCGATCGTCTTCCAGGAGGGGCTGCAGAAGTACCGCGACCTCCTCGAGCCCGGCCGCGCCCTGGTGCTGGTCCTCCAGGCCGGCCTCGAGGGCGACGAAGTCCGGGCCCGCATCCAATCGGCCGAGTCGCTCGAGGAGGCGGCGGCGCGCCACCAGAAGGGCATGCGCATCTACCTTCGCACCGACGAGCCGATCCCCTCCGTCGAGAGCCGCCTGCGCGAGCGCGGCGAGGGCGAGGTATCGCTGGTGCTGATCCTCGATTCCGGCGAGCGCGAGGTCGAGGTCAAGCTGCCGGGCCGCTACCAGGTCTCGCCGCAGATCGCCGGCGCGCTGCGCGCCGCGCCGGGCGTGGTGCATGTCGAGATGAGCTGAGGGCGCGAGGTCTGGAGCTGTGTCCGCCGGCAGCAACTTGCAGTATCGTGCAGCCGTAATACTCTCCTTAATTTGGCAGCGGTCTTTAGAGGGCATTGCACATGGAAACTGCGAATTTTAGTGAGTTCTCGTATGGCTTCGCCCTAACACATGAATTGATCGTGAGCGCACCGGGAGGAGTTACTGCTGCTCCGGTGTTTCCTTCGCTAGTTGAAGAAGCTCACGTCGGCTTCGATCTCATGATCAAGTTGCGACCGCGTACGACTGCACGGCGTCATGGTATTCGCAAAGGCAGACGGTTCATCCCGTTATACCTCCAGTTCAAGTTGTGCGAACGTCCTAAGCGCAGGCCTAACGGGCCACTTGCGAAGGTGCTTGCAAAGCTTTTCCTTCGCTTCCCACTTCGGTGTGAACCGACCTCTCTCGGTCCGTCGCAACACGATCTCTTGCTAAGATTGAATAGCGCAAGGCGGCACGTGTACTACGCGGCACCACATTTTTGGAATACGGATCGCTTCAACACCTACTTTGCTGCAAGCACTCTGTTGCAACATAGCTTATTTGTTGAGCCAGCAGCTATCGGTAGGGCTTCCAGCCCTCCTCGGCATTTCATCTGGTATGACCGCATGGGCAATGCGATCCGGACGTCAGAACCGGTCCGTATTGAGGAAACTCGCAGTGGTGAGAAGGTGCTTGATCTAATTCGAGAGGAGCTTGCCTCGAAGCAGGCCCGTGTCCTAAACGACCAAGAAGCAGAACAGGAATTTGAGGAACTCGCCAATCGCGTTGAAATGTCAAGAACGAGTCGCCAGCGACTATTGTCGTTAGCAGTTTCCGATGCGCCTGCTGAAGAGCGGCCACTCCGGATCCTCCGTGCGGCAGGAATAGTTGCAGCAATGCGGTATCAGAGTACTCTCTTCATTGCGCAGGTTGATACGTCGGGAGCTGCTGAATAGCCGAACAGCCGGATTGCCCGGCCCCGTCAACGTCGAGATCGTTCATGCCCGCGCCGCCGGTGCTTCTAGGGGGGTATGCCCGACGCCCTGGCATGCGCTGCCGCACACGGCGCGCGGCCGCCCGCGGCGCCCTGCGGAAAGCTTGCGTTTCCCCTCCGTCCCTCCTATATGCGCGCGCATCCCACACGCGGAGCTCGCCTCATGGCTGAATGAGGCATCCCGGTGCCGGCGTCACAGCCGGTCCACGGCTCCGCGGCGGCTTAACCGGAGAGAACGATGGCGCTGCCCGATTTTTCGATGCGCCAGCTGCTTGAGGCTGGCGCTCACTTTGGTCACCAATCCCACCGCTGGAACCCGAAGATGTCGCAGTACATCTTCGGCACCCGCAACAACATCCACATCATCGACCTCGCCCAGACGGTGCCGATGCTCTACCGCGCCCTCCAGGCGGTGAGCGACACGGTCGCGAAGGGCGGGCGGGTGCTGTTCGTCGGCACGAAACGCCAAGCTTCGGACGCGATCGCCGATTCGGCCAAGCGCTCGGCGCAATACTACGTCAACTCGCGCTGGCTCGGCGGCATGCTGACCAACTGGAAGACGATCTCGGCCTCGATCTCGCGGCTGCGCAAGCTCGACGAGACGCTCGGCCCCGGCGGGGCAACGGGTACGGGCGGCGGCCTCACCAAGAAGGAGCGCCTGATGCTCGCCCGCGAGAAGGAGAAGCTCGACAAGGCGCTCGGCGGCATCAAGGACATGGGCGGCACCCCCGACCTCCTGTTCGTGATCGATACCAACAAGGAACAGCTCGCGATCAAGGAGGCCCAGCGCCTCGGCATCCCGGTCGCGGCGATCGTCGACACGAACTCGAACCCGGATGGGATCACCTTCCCGGTGCCGGCGAACGACGACGCCGGGCGCGCCATCTCGCTCTATTGCGACCTCATCGCCCGCGCCGCCATCGACGGCATCTCGCGCGGCCATGGCGAGCTCGGGCTCGACATCGGCGCCGCCGAGACGCCGATCGTGGAGGACATCCCGGCGAACGCGAACGTTGCGCCGGAGCAGGTCGAGCAGTTCGAGCTCCTCGCCGCCCCGCGCGGCGCGCCGGACGACTTGACCAAGCTCAACGGCGTCGGCCCGCAGCTCGCGGGCAAGCTCAACGATGCCGGCGTCTTCCACTACTGGCAGCTTGCGGCGATGAAGCCCGAGGACGCGACGAAGCTCGACACGGAGCTGAAGCTGCACGGCCGCATCGACCGTGACGGCTGGATCGGCCAGGCCCGCGCGCTCATCGACGCCGCCTGAGTCGCGTCCGGCGCCGTCGCGGGACGGCGCGCCGGCGAAAACCACCTACGGCCCGGCGCTCGCCCGAGCGCCGGCCTCCCCATGAGATCGGAAGGAACAGCCATGGCGAACGTCACGGCGGCGATGGTGAAGGAGCTGCGCGACAAGACCGGCGCCGGCATGATGGACTGCAAGGCGGCGCTCAACGAGACCGCCGGCGACGTCGAGGGCGCGGTCGACTGGCTGCGCAAGAAGGGCCTCGCCAGGGCGGCGAAGAAGGCGGGCCGGGTCGCGGCCGAGGGCCTGATCGCGGTCGAGTCCTCGGGGCGCACCGCGACCGTCCTCGAGGTCAACTCGGAGACCGACTTCGTCGCCCGCAACGACCAGTTCCAGGCCTTCGCGCGCGAGGCCGCGAAGATCGCGCTCATGGGCGACGGCACCATCGAGGCGCTCGAGGCGGCGCATTTCCCGGGCGCGAAGACGACGGTGAAGGACCGCCTGCAGGAGCTCATCGCCACGATCGGCGAGAACATGACGCTGCGCCGGGTCGCCAAGCTCTCGGTCGCGGAGGGCTTCATCGCCTCCTATGTCCACAATGCGGTCGCCGACGGCCTTGGCAAGATCGGCGTCCTCGTGGCGCTCGAATCGGCGGGCGACGTCTCCCAGCTCGCGACCATCGGGCGCCAGATCGCGATGCATGTCGCGGCGACGAACCCGGCCGCCGTCGACGCCTCCGGCATCGACGCGGCGACGATCGCACGCGAGAGCGCGATCCTGCGCGAGAAGAACGCCGGCAAGCCGGACCACGTCCTGCAGAAGATCGTCGAGAGCGGTCTCAAGACCTACTACAAGGAGGTCACGCTGCTCGAGCAGGCCTTCGTGCACGAGCCGTCGAAGTCGGTCGCGCAGGTGCTGAAGGAAGCGGCCGCGAAAGCCGGCGCGCCGGTGCGGCTCGCCGCCTTCGTGCGCTTCGCGCTCGGCGAGGGCATCGAAAAGGACGACGGCGGCGATTTCGCCGCCGAGGTCGCCGCACAGGCCGGGCTCAAGAAGCCGAACGGCGAGGACAAGACGTAATCGCCTGGAAGGGCGGCGGCGACGCTGCCCTTCATCGGTAGAGACAGGGTCGTCCCGCCGGAGCGAAGCGGTCGCCCGCGACGACCCCGGAACGGGCAGGAGAGGGGCTCGACGTGACGAAGCCGTTCCGCCGCGTGCTGGTGAAGCTGTCGGGCGAGGCCCTCACGGCCCCGGACGGCTACTGGCTCCACCCGCAGACCCTGTCCGGGCTCGCCGAGGACATCGCGGCGACGACGAAGGCCGGCTTCGAGATCGCGCTCGTGGTCGGCGGCGGCAACATCATCCGCGGCGCGCGCATGAGCGCCGCGGGTTGGATCGACCGCGCCACCGCCGATGCCATGGGCATGCTGGCGACGGTGATGAACTCGCTCGCCCTCGAGACGGCGCTCAACGCCGCCGGGGTCTCGGCGCGGACGATGTCGGCCGTCTCCATGCCGACGATCTGCGAGACCTATGCCCGCCAGCCGGCGCTGCACTACCTCGACCGCGGCCAGGTCGTGGTGCTGGCCGGCGGCACCGGCAATCCGTTCTTCACCACCGACACCTCGGCGGTGCTGCGCGCCGCGGAGCTGCGCTGCGACGCGGTCCTCAAGGCGACGCAGGTCGACGGTGTCTACTCCGCCGACCCGAAGACCGACCCCGGCGCCAAGCGCTACGACCGCCTCACCCACGACGAGGCGATCGCCCGGGATCTGCGGGTCATGGACACCGCCGCCTTCGCGCTCGCGCGCGAGAGCCGGCTGCCGGTGATCGTCGGCTCGATCCACGCGCCGAGCTCGGTCTCCGGCATCCTCGAGGGGCGCGACGCCTCGACCGTCGTCGCTCCTTGACGCGACGGCGCGAAGCCATGCCCCTTGATGCCGTTTCGCGACGGGCGTAAGCCGATCCATCGTCTGCGAAATCTTCGATTCCGGAGGGCTTGGCGCCGGTTCCGGCCGTAAACCGACCGAGAGCCGCCACGATCGGCCCGAACTTGGGCGTGGGGACACGACATGGCAGTGACGACCTTCGACCTCGGCGACGTCAAGCGCCGCATGCAAGGGGCGCTGAACGCGCTGAAGCACGATCTTGGCAGCCTGCGCACCGGCCGCGCCTCGCCGAACCTCCTCGATCCGATCCAGGTCGAGGCCTATGGCGCGACGATGCCGATCAGCCAGGTCGCGACCGTCAGCGTGCCGGAGGCCCGGCTGCTCAGCGTCCAGGTCTGGGACCGCGGCATGGTGCACGCCGTCGAGAAGGCGATCCGCGATTCCGATCTCGGCCTCAACCCGCTGACCGAAGGCCAGGTCATCCGCCTGCGCATTCCGGAGATGACCGAGCAGCGCCGCAAGGAGATGGCGAAGGTCGCGCACAAATACGCCGAGGAAGCCCGCATCGCGATCCGGCATGTGCGGCGTGACGGCATCGACCTCCTGAAGAAGCTCAAGAAGGACGGCGTCATGAGCGAGGACGACGAGCGCCGCCACGAGCAGGAGGTCCAGAAGGCGACCGACCAGTCGATTGCCGAGGCCGACGGCCTCCTCGCCTCCAAGGAGAAGGAGATCATGCACGTCTGACGACGTCGCGTGGTCCCGCCAAAAATCCGCATGGCGCTCAAGACGGATCTGACGACCGCACCCGTCGCGACCGGCGCAAGCGGCGAAGCCGTGCCGGCCCATGTGGCGATCATCATGGACGGCAACGGCCGCTGGGCGGCGCGGCGCGGCCTGCCCCGGGTCGAGGGCCATCGCCGCGGCGTCGAAGCGGTGCGGCGCACCGTCCGCTCGGCGATCGAGCTCGGCATCCGCTATCTCACGATCTACAGCTTCTCGGCCGAGAACTGGCGCCGGCCGCCGCAGGAGGTGTCCGACCTCATGGGCCTCCTCAAGCGCTTCATCCGCCACGATCTCGCGGATCTTCACGCCAACAACGTCCGCGTCCGCATCATCGGCGACCGCGCCGCGCTGTCGCCCGACATCGGTGCGCTCCTCGACGAGGCCGAGGAGCTGACCCGCCGCAACCCCGGCCTGACCCTCGTCGTCGCCTTCAACTATGGCGGCCGTCAGGAGCTCGTCCGTGCGGTGCGGGCCATCGCCGAGAAGGTTCGGCGCGGCGAGATCGACCCCGCGGCGATCGACGCCGACACGGTCGATGCGGCGCTCGACACGATCGGCATCCCGGACCCGGACCTCGTCATCCGCACCTCGGGCGAGCAGCGGATCTCGAATTTCCTGCTCTGGCAATCGGCCTACGCCGAATACGTCTTCCTGCCTGATCTCTGGCCCGACTTCGACGACGCGCGCTTCCGGGCCGCGATCGAGGAGTATGCCGGTCGCGAGCGCCGTTTCGGCGGCTCGAGCGTCCGGACCGGCCGATGACCGATATCGGCGAGCACTCGAGCGCGGCTCCGGCGCGGCGGGCGTCCGAGCTCGGCCTGCGGGTCGCGTCGTCGCTTGTGCTCGCCCTCGTGGCTCTGTTTGCGACCGCGGTCGGCGGCTGGATCTTCGCCTTGCTGTGGCTCCTCGCCGGCGGCGCCGTGCTCTTCGAATGGCTCGCCATGACCAAGGCCGAGCCGGGATCGACGCTTCAGGTCGTGCTCGCCGGCGGGCTCGTCGCCCTGGCAGCGAGCGCGTTCGCCGGCGCCTCGCCGCTGATTGCGGCGGCGATCTGCGCCGGCGCGCTCGTCGCCGCCGCGGCGCTCGGCCGGAGCTGGCGCGACCGCAGCTGGGCCGCCGGCGGATTCACCTACGCGGCGGTGATCGCGGTCGTGCCGCCGCTCGTGCGCGAGCATCCGCGCCTCGGGCTCGTCGCAATCCTGTGGATGTTCGCGGTGGTGTGGCTGACCGACATCGCGGCCTATTTCGCCGGCCGGCGCTTCGGCGGGCCGAAGCTGTGGCCGCGCGTCAGCCCCAAGAAGACCTGGTCGGGGTTTTTCGGCGGGCTCGTCGCCGGCGTCGCGGCCGGGGGCATCGTCGTGCTCGTCGCCGGCAGGTTCGGCGTCGCCGCGCCGGTGAGCTTCGCGATCGTCGTGCTCCTCTCGGCCGTCGCCTCGGTGCTGAGCCAGCTCGGCGACCTCGGCGAATCCGCCCTGAAGCGCCGCTTCGGCGCGAAAGATTCAGGAGTCCTCATCCCGGGTCATGGCGGGGTGATGGATCGCCTCGACGGGTTCTGGGCCGCCGCCGCCCTCATCGGCCTCGTGCTTGCGGGCGTGCAGCTGCGCCAGGGGTGGGCCGGATGACGACCGTCACCATCCTTGGTGCGACAGGCTCGGTCGGCCGTTCGACCGTCGACGTTCTCGCCGCGAACCGCGACCGCTTCCGGGTCGCCGCGGTCGTCGGCGGCAGCGACGCGGAGGCGCTCGCCCGGATCGCGCGCGAGGTCGGCGCCGGCTTCGCCGCGCTCGCCGACCGGTCAGGCGGCGATGCGCTGCGCGAAGCGCTTGCCGGGACCGGGATCAGGTCTGGGGCCGGGGCTGCCGCCGTCCTCGAGGCGGTGGACCGGCCGGCCGATATCGTCATGGCCGCGATCAGCGGCACGGCCGGCCTTCTGCCGACGCACGCGGCCCTCAAATCCGGCCGCGCCGTCGCGCTCGCCAACAAGGAGAGCCTCGTCTGTGCCGGTGAAGCCTTCATGCGCGATGCGAAAGCGCTTGGGGCCTCCATCCTGCCGGTCGATTCGGAGCACAACGCGCTGCAGCAGGCGCTCGGCGCCGGCCGGCCGGAGGACGTGGTCTCGATGACGCTGACCGCCTCCGGCGGGCCGTTCCGGACCGCAACGCGCGAGCGCATGGCCCGCGCGACGCCGGCCGAGGCCTGCGCCCACCCGACCTGGGCAATGGGGACGAAGATCAACATCGACTCCGCGACCCTCATGAACAAAGGCCTAGAACTGATTGAGGCGCATCATCTATTCGGATTGATGCACGACCAGCTCGACGTCCTCGTCCACCCCCAATCGGTCGTCCATGGACTGGTGCATTGGCGCGACGGCGGGGTCACGGCGGGCCTTGCCGTGCCCGACATGCGCATCCCGATCGCGCACTGCCTCGGGCTCGGGGCCCGGATTCCGCTCTCCGGCAACCCTCTCGATCTTGCGGCGATCGGCACGCTGTCGTTCGAGCCGGTCGACGAGGGGCGCTTTCCCTGCCTCGGGCTTGCCCGGGCGGCGCTCCGGGACGGCGGCGCCATGCCGACGGTGCTCAATGCTGCAAACGAGGTCGCTGTCGCGGCTTTCGTCGCCGGCGAGATCGGCTTCCTCGAAATTGCCGCGGTTGTCGCAGAAGCCTGTGAGCGGGGCGCGTCAAGGAAAGGGAAAGCTCCCTCGTCCATCGAGGAAGCGCTGGCGATAGATCACGAAGTGCGGCAAGAAATGCGGGATCGACGCGCCCGCGCGACCCGCTTCCATTCGGAGCCGGGCAGGAGGATGGCCTGATGGAGCTTTTCGGCGTGGTGGGCGGAGCGGCCGGATCCCTGCTTGGCTACCTGATCCCGTTCCTCATCGTCCTCACGGTCGTGGTCTTCATCCACGAGCTCGGCCATTTTCTTGTCGGCCGCTGGTGCGGCGTCGGCGTCAACGCCTTCTCGATCGGATTCGGGCCCGAGCTCGTCGGCTTCACCGACCGCCATGGCACGCGCTGGAAGCTCTCCGCGATCCCGCTCGGCGGCTATGTGAAGTTCGCCGGCGACGTCAACGGCGCGAGCGTGCCGGATGCGGCGAGCCTGTCCCAGATGAGCCCGGCCGAGCGCGCCGTCAGCTTCCACCACAAGACCGTTCTCCAGCGCGCCTTGGTCGTCGCGGCGGGCCCGATCGCGAATTTCCTGCTCGCGATCGCGATCTTCGCCGGCATCACCTACGTGAACGGGCGCCAGATTCTCGCCCCGCGCGTCGACGTGGTTCAGGCCGGCAGCGCCGCCGAGCGTGCCGGATTCAAGCCCGGCGACCTCGTCCTCGCCATCAACGGCCGTTCGATATCGAGCTTCACCGACATGCAGCGGATCGTCAGCGCGAGCGCCGACGACGAGCTCAGCATCGCGATCGACCGCGACGGCCGCGAGATGACCCTGACCGCCGTGCCGGACCTCAAGGAGACCGAGACGCCCTTCGGGAAGCAGCGCATCGGGCTCCTCGGGCTCCAGGCCTCGCGCGGGCCGGACGACCTGAAGCTCGTCAAATACGGGCTCCTCGACTCGATCCGCCTCGGCGCTATGGAGACCTGGTACGTCGTCGAGCGGACCTTCACCTATATCGGGCGCCTCGTCGTCGGCCGCGAATCGGCGGACCAGCTCTCGGGGCCGATCCGCATCGCGCAGGTGTCGGGCCAGGTCGCGACCCTCGGCGGCACCGCCGGCCTCGTCAGCCTCGTCGCCGTGCTCTCGGTGTCGATCGGCCTGATCAACCTGTTCCCGATCCCGCTGCTCGATGGCGGGCACCTGTTGTTCTATGGAATCGAGGCGCTGCGCGGCCGCCCCTTGAGCGACCGGGCCCAGGAGATCGGGTTCCGCATCGGGCTTGCCATCGTGGTTATGCTGATGCTGTTCGCGACCTGGAACGACATCGTCCATCTCGGGGCGTCGTTTGCCGCCCGAGGGACGTGACGCAAGAACGTGACACGAAGGACACGCCCCGGCAAAATGCCGAGGCGGCGGGGGTGGCCAGCGTTTGCATCGGGGTCGATGTTCGATAGAAGCGGGTCCGACCATAGGGTTGGGGCACTATGCCCATGGCCCGCGGTGAACTCGCAAGACAGAAGAACGAGACGGGTCAGATTGATGAAATTGACGATGACGAGCCGCCGTAGCGTGGCGATCGCCAGCTTCGCGGCAGCGGTCTTCCTCGCCGTCTTCGGGATTGCTGGGCCGGCTCAGGCGCAGCAGGTGATCGTCCAGGGCAACCAGCGCGTCGATTCGGAAACGGTTCGCTCCTACGTCTCCGGCGCCGGCTCCGGCTCGCTCGAGGAGGCCCGTCGCAACCTCCTTCAGACCGGCATGTTCTCGGACGTGCGCATCACCCGCCAGGGCTCGCAGATCGTCGTCAGGGTGAGCGAGAACCGGCTGATCAACCGTGTCGTGTTCGAGGGCAACCGCAAGGTCGAGCGGGCGACCCTCGAGCCCGAGCTCCAGACCAAAGCGCGCGGCGCCTACTCGCCGGCGGCGGTCGATGCCGACGTGCAGCGCATCCTCGACATCTACAAGCGCACCGGCCGCGGCCTCGCGAGCGTCACGCCGCGGGTCGTCGATCTGCCGAACGGCCGCATCGACGTCGTGTTCGCGATCAACGAGGGCGACAAGACCGGCATCAAGGAGATCAACTTCGTCGGAAACCGCGCCTATTCGAACTCGCGCCTGCGCGATCTGATGACTTCGACCGAGTCGAACTTCCTCAGCTTCCTCAAGAACACCGACGTGTACGACCCCGACCGGCTCGCCTCCGACCAGGAGCTGATCCGCCGCTACTACCTCAAGAACGGCTACGCCGATTTCCGCGTGCTGGCGACCGACGCGCAATTCGACGCCGCCCGCGGCGGCTGGATCGTCACCATCACGGTCGAGGAGGGCGAGCAATACCGGGTCGGCGCGGTCAATATCGATTCGCGCATCGGCGACGTCGATCCCGAGACGTTGCGCCGCCGCGTCCGCACCTCGGCCGGGCAGGTCTACAACGCCGAGGCGGTCGAGCGCTCGCTCACCGACGTGACCACCGAGGTCGCCCGGCGCGGCTATGCCTTCGCCCAGGTCCGCCCGACCGGCATGCGCGATCCGGCGACCCGCACCATCAACATCGGCTATGTGGTCGAGGAGGGCCCGCGGGTCTACATCGAGCGCATCAACGTCCGCGGCAACACCCGCACGCGCGACTACGTCGTCCGGCGCGAGCTCGATGTCGCCGAGGGCGACGCCTACAACAAGGTGCTCCTCGATCGCGGCGAGCGCCGGCTGAACAACCTCGGCTACTTCAAGAAGGTCCGCGTCACGAACGAGCCGGGCTCGGCTCCGGACCGGGTGATCGTCAACATCGATCTCGAGGACCAGCCGACCGGCGCGTTCTCGATCGCCGGCGGCTACTCGACCGTCGACGGAATCATCGGCGAGGTGTCGGTCAGCGAATCGAACTTCCTCGGCCGCGGACACTTCGTGCGGCTGGCCGGCAATTGGGGCCAACGCGCCAAGGGCATCGATTTCTCCTTCACCGAGCCCTACTTCCTCGGCTACCGGATGGCGGCGGGCTTCGACCTGTTCACGAAGTACAGCGACAACACCAAGTACTCGCGCTACGAGAGCCGCGTCACCGGCGGCACGCTGCGCCTCGGACTGCCGGTGACCGAGGAGTTCGGCTTCACGCTGCGCTATTCGCTGTTCCAGACCGACCTGAAGATCCCGAACACGATCAAGCAGCCCTATAACGACTGCGCCGTTCCGATCCCGAACTATACGCTCCTCAACGCGCCGGGCACGCCCAACGCCGGGCAGCCGCTCTATCCGAACTGCGCCTATGACGGCGAGACCTCGATCGTCATCAAGGAGGCGGCGGGCAAGACCATCACGTCGCTCGCCGGCGTGACCCTGGGCTTCTCGACCCTCGACAACGCCAAGAATCCGAAGAGCGGCTTCTATGCCGAGCTCAAGCCCGACATCGCGGGCCTCGGCGGCGATTCGAAGTATGGCCGCATCTCGGCGGACGCGCGCTACTATCACGAGCTGATGGAGGACGTCGTCGGGGTCGTGCGCGGTCAGGCCGGCTACATCCGCGGCTTCGGCGAAAACGGCCTGCGGGTCACGGACCAGTTCTTCCTCGGCCCGACGCTCGTGCGCGGCTTCGAATCGGCCGGCATCGGCCCGCGCGACATCTCGTCCGGCGACCCGAACGGCAGCGCCGTCGGCGGCACGACCTACGCCGGCCTCTCCTACGAGGTCCAGTTTCCGCTCTGGGGGCTGCCGCGCGACCTCGGGCTCAAGGGCGCGCTCTTCGCCGACGCCGGCACGCTGTTCGGCTACAGGGGCAAGAAGTTCTTCGACGTGAACGGCGATCGGCTGATCTCCGGCTTCGCACCGGCGACCGGCTGCGTCGTCACCGCCGCCCTGACCGTGATCCCGGAGTGCGTCTCGGTGCTCGACAGCCACAAGATCCGCTCGTCCGTCGGCGCCTCGCTGTTGTGGAACTCGCCGCTCGGCCCGATCCGGTTCGACTATGCCTTCGCGCTGTCGAAGGAGGATGGCGTCCCAAGCCCGATCAGCGGGTTGAAGACCGGCGGCGACCGCACCCAGGCGTTCCGCTTCTCGGGCGGCAGCCGGTTCTAAGGGCGAGGCCTCGCCGCAAGGCGGGGCCCTGCCGTTGCCGGATCTCCCTGCGGAGGTCGCCATGGCCGAAGCGAGTTTCTTCCCGCGCGCCGAGCCGCTGAGCGTCGCCGACATCGCGGCCCTTGCCCGGATCGACCTGCCGCACGGCGCCTGCGGCACCGCGACGATCTCCGGCGCCGCGCCGCTCGAGACCGCCGGACCGGACGATCTCGTCTACATGGAAAACGCGAAATACGCCGAGGTGCTGGGCTCGACGCGGGCCGGCGCCTGCCTCGTCTCGAAGCGCTTCGCCGGCCGGGTTCCGGCGGGCACCATCGCCCTCGTGACGCCGCAGCCCTACGAGGCGTTCGCCCAGGCGCTTGCCCGTCTGTACCCTTCGGCGATGCGGCCCCTGTCGAGCTTCGGCGCTGCCGGCGTGTCGCCTGGCTCCTCGGTCCACCCGACGGCTCGCCTCGAGCACAACGTGACGGTCGACCCCGGGGCGGTGATCGGGCCTGAGGCGGAGATCGGTTCCGGCACGGTGATCGGCGCCCACGCGGTGATCGGCCCGCAGGTCCGGATCGGCCGCGATTGCTCGATCGGCCCGACCGCGACCCTGCTCAACGCCTTTCTCGGCAACCGCGTCATCCTCCATCCCGGCGTACGCGTCGGCCAGGACGGCTTCGGCTTCGCCATGGGCCCGCGCGGCCACAAGAAGGTGCCGCAGATCGGCCGCGTCATCATCCAGGACGACGTCGAGATCGGCTCCAACACCACGGTCGACCGGGGCGCGAGCCGCGACACCGTGATCGGCGAGGGAACGAAGATCGATAACCTCGTCCAGATCGGGCACAACGTCGTCGTCGGACGCCATTGCGTCATCATCTCGCAGACCGGCATCTCGGGCTCGACGACGATCGAGGATTTCGTGCTCCTCGGCGGGCAGGTCGGCGTCGTCGGCCATGTCAGAATCGGGGCCGGAGCCCAGATCGCCGGCTCGAGCAACGTCAACAGCGACGTGCCGCCGGGCGCGCGCTGGGGCGGCACCCCGGCGAAGCCGATCCGGGACTGGTTCCGCGAGATGACGACCCTGAAAAACCTTGCATCGCGACCCGTTCTCGCCAAAGACGACGGGGCGCCCGCGCCCGAATAGCCTGCGCGGCCGGCTCGAGGACCCTAGTCCGGATGACCGAAACGCCGAACCAGCTGGAGTCCGCGGACATCCTGCGCATCATGGAGGCGCTGCCGCACCGCTATCCGTTCCTCCTCGTCGACAAGATCATCGAGATCGACGGCGACACGTCCTGCATCGGCATCAAGAACGTGACCATGAACGAGCCCCAATTCATGGGGCATTTCCCGACGCGGCCGCTGTTCCCGGGCGTGCTCATTGTCGAGGGCATGGCGCAGACCGCCGGCGCGGTTTGCGTGTTGACGAAGCTCAGCCAGCTCAAGCGGCCGACGCAAGTGTTCTTCATGACGATCGACAAGGCGAAGTTCCGCAAGCCCGTGGTGCCCGGCGACGTCATCGAGTACCACATGAGGAAGATCAACAACCGCCGCAACATGTGGTGGTTCAGAGGCGAGGCGAAGGTCGCGGGCGTGATCGTCGCCGAGGCCGAGGTCGGCGCCATGCTGGTGACCGAATGAACGAGGCCGGCCGCTTCCAGGAGACGTTCATCCACGCGACCGCCGTCGTCGAGCCGGGCGCAAAGCTCGGCGAGGGCGTGCGGATCGGGCCGTTCTGCGTCATCGGCGCAAATGTCGAGCTCGGGGCCGGCTCGCAGCTCATGAGCCACGTCGTGCTGGCCGGTCACACCACGATCGGGCCGCGCGCCAAGATCTTCCCCTTCGCCTCTGTCGGGCACCAGCCGCAGGACCTGAAATATGCCGGCGAGCCGACGGTGCTCCTCGTCGGATCGGACTGCACCATCCGGGAAGGCGTGACCCTCAATCCAGGCACGGCGCAGGGCACGTCGCGGACGAGCGTCGGCGATCACTGCTTCTTCCTCGCCAACTCGCATGTCGCCCACGACTGCGTCATCGGCGATAACGTCATCATGTCGAACAACGTCATGCTCGGCGGTCATTGCAAGATCGGCGACTACGCCATCCTCGGCGGCGGCGTCGGCGTGCATCAGTTCGTGCGCGTCGGCGCGCATGCTTTCGCGGCCGGCATGTCGGCGCTAGCCGAGGACATCATTCCCTACGGGATGGCGATCGGCAACCGCGCGCACCTCGCCGGCCTCAACATCGTCGGCATGCGGCGGCGCGGCTTCACCCGCGACCAGATCCACGATATCCGCCGCGCCTACCGGCTGCTCTTCGCGAACGAAGGTACCCTCAAGGAGCGGGTCGAGGACGTCGCCGAGGAGTTCGCGACGCACCAGTTCGTGCACGAGATCCTCGACTTCATCCGCGACGGCGGCGACCGCGCCATCTGCACGCCCCGGAGCGACCCCGCGGAGGCGGGTTGATGGCCGCCGACGCCGGCCCGATCGCCATCCTGGCGGGGTCGGATCAGTTGCCGGTGCTGCTCTCCGACCGCCTGCGCCGCGACGGCCGGGATCACCGGATTCTCGCCTTCCGAGGCTTTGCCGCGCCGGAGACCCGCAGCCGCGCCGATGCGATCGTCGATCTCCTCGACGTTCGGCGCACGCAGAGCATCATCGCGGGGTGGCGACCGAGCATCGTGATCCTTGCCGGCGCCGTGCGCCGGCCGCAGCCTTCGGCGTTCCTCAACACCTTCTCGGCCTTGCGCAATCGGCGCGAGCTCGCGCACCTCCTGGCGCAGGGCGACGACGGGTTGCTGCGCAGCGCCGTCAGGTTCTTCGAGGAGCAGGGCTACCGCGTCCTCGGGGCGCACGAGCTCGCGCCCGAGCTCCTCGCGGCGCCCGACCTCTACACGCGCGCCGCGCCCGAGCCGAGGGAGGCTCGCGCCGTCGCGGTCGGCTTCTCGATGCTCGCAGACCTTGCGCCGCACGACATGGGCCAGGCTTGCATCGTCGCGGGCGAGCGCATCCTGGCGATCGAGGGCCCGGAGGGCACCGACGACATGCTCGCTCGGGTGCGGGCCTTCCGCCGCCGCTTCAGCCGCGTCCGCGTCGACCCCGGCGGAGTCCTGGTCAAGACCGCAAAGCACGGCCAGGACCTCAGGGTCGACCTCCCCGCCATCGGCCCGCGGACGATGATCAACGCCCGGCGCGCCGGCCTCAAGGGCGTCGCCGTCGGCAGCGGCGTCACGCTCATCCTCAACCAGGAGGAGACGATCGCGACGGCTGACCGCCTCGGGCTGTTCCTTGTCGCGGTCGAGCCGGGGCATGCGGCAGCGACCGGGCGCGTCGCCGCGGGGGAAGCGCGGTGAGCGAGGCGAGCCCGCGCTTCGTCTGGCTCGTCGCCGGCGAGGAATCCGGCGACCAGCTCGGCGCCAAGCTGATGCGGGCCCTGAAGGCGCGCCTCGGCGAGCGCAACGTGCGCTTTCGCGGCGTCGGCGGTCACGCCATGGCGGGGGAGGGGCTGTCGCTGCTCTTCCCGCTCTCCGACATCTCGGTCATGGGGCTGGTGCACGTCCTGAAGCGCCTGCCCCTGATCCTGCGCCGCGCCTATGCGGCCGTCGCGGCGATCGTGGCCGAGCGCCCCGACGCGCTCGTCATCATCGATGCCCCCGATTTCACCCATGCGGTCGCGAAGCGCGTGCGCAAGAGGCTGCCGCAGCTGCCGATCATCGACTATGTCAGCCCGACGGTCTGGGCCTGGCGTCCGGGACGGGCGCGCCGGATGCGCCCTTACGTCGATCACATCCTCGCCATCAAGCCGTTCGAGCCGGAAGCGCTGCGCCGTCTTGATGGTCCGGCCTGCACCTATATCGGCCATCCTCTCGTCGAGCGGATGGCCGATCTGCGCCCGGGCGCGGGCGAACGGCGGCCGCTCGACGAAGATCGGGTCGAGCTGCTCGTCCTGCCCGGCAGCCGCCGCTCGGAGATCGCGCGGCTGATGGAGCCCTTCGGCGCCGCGCTCGGGCGCGCGATCCCGCAGCTCGGCCGGCCGGTGTCGCTGACGCTGCCGGCGGTTTCGCACCTCGCGGCCGAGATCGAGGCCGCAACGCAAGCCTGGCCCATCCGCCCCCGTATCGTGCTCGGCGAGGCGGAGAAATACGCCGCCTTCCGGAAGGCTCATGCGGCTTTGGCTGCGTCCGGCACCGTCACCCTGGAGCTTGCCATCGCCGGCGTGCCGATGGTCATGGCCTACAAGGTCTCGTGGATCGAGGAGCAGATCGGGCGCCTCGTCAGCGTGCCGTCCTTCGTGCTCGCGAACCTGGTGCTCGGCGAGAACGTCGTCCCGGAGTTCGTGCAGGCCGACTGCACCGCAGAAAAGCTCGCGGCGGCGCTGCTGCCGCTGATGCGCGAGACCCCGGAGCGCCGCCGGCAACTCGCGGCGCTGGCGCGCATGGAAGGCCTCATGGAAGCAGGCGATGACGCTCCGAGCGACCGCGCCGCGCGCATCGTGTGCGAGGTGATCGAACAAAAGCGGCGGGCGGCGGGCGCCGCGACCGCGTGATTCACGGGACCGGCGCGCCCCACAGCCGCTGCAGCTGGCTGATGTCGCCGTTGAACAGGTCCCGGTCGCAACGTCCGACGCCGGCGACCGTGTGAGGCTCGGGGCCGAAGGCGCCGTCGGTGTACTGCCACAGCGTCCAGGTCGGCCAGCCTTCGGGCACGTGCGGGAGCGGCCCGTATTCGGCGAGCCAGAACCAGCACTGGGCGAGGATAGGATCGGCATTGCCGCCCAGGAGCTCCTTCAGGTAGGAGCCGCCGTAGAGGCCCGGGTAGCGCCCGGTCGCCTGCTGCACGGCCGTCACGAAGGCTCGCGCCTGGTCGAGGCTCATGCTCGACCCGGTGGGATTGTGCTCGAGGTCGAGGGCGAGGAGGGTGCCGGGATCGGCGCCGGCCACGGCGAGGAAGTGCCGCGCCTGCGCCTGCGGGTCGTCGCCGGTGGCGAAGTGGTAGGCGCCCCACATCAGCCCCGCGGCCTGCGCCTGCGCGCGGTTCGCCGCGTAGGTCGGGTCGACGCCGTCCGCCCCCTGCGTCGCCTTGTGGATCACCCCGACGATCCCGCCCTGCCGCGCCGCGGTGAAGTCCGGGTCGCGGTTGTAGTGCGAGATGTCGATGACTGGCGTTGAGCGGGGGCATCGGTCGCATTCGATGGATGCGCAAACCTTAAGATGCTCGCACTCCGAGGCGCAACCGGAAAGGCCGGCCCGCCTCAGCCCGCAAAGAAGCCCTCGACCTCCACCGCGATCCCCGGCGGGTCCATGACGAGTGTGCCGGACCGAACGATGCCGGTCTCGATGCGCCCGTCGCTCTTGCGCTC
>DAINQO010000028.1:0-25813 GCA_036742625.1 Microvirga sp. | reverse complement strand
CGCGCGCCATGTCGATAGCGCCTTGGTGGTGCGGGATCATCTGGACGCGGAAATCGACGTCCGGATCGCCCGTATACGGCACGGCCATGTCGCGCATCATCTTGTGGTGCGCGACCCGATACTCGCCGACCGCACCGGGGGCGGCAGCGCCGGGCCCGCCCTGCCGAGAACGCTTCTTGGCCGGGGCTTTCTTCGCCGGCTTCTTGGCCCCGTGCCCTTCGTGGCCGTGGTGCCCGCTGTGCTGAGCCTTGGCCTCAGAGAATGGCGTGAAGCTCAGCCCTGCGGCTACGCTGCCGGTGCCGGGACGCTCAGCGTCTTCGCCAGGCGCTCGAGGCGTTCGGCGGTCTTGTTGAGGGCGTCGGCCATCTGGCCTTCGAGGCCGGCGGACGGCTCGTCGTCGGCGGGCCCGCGCACGGCCGCGAGCTCCTCCTCGGCCGCGGCGAGACGCTTCTTCGTCTCGGCGAGCTCGTCGACGAAGGTCAGCGCCGCCATGACGTGGAGGCGCATGTCGCCGATCTCGCCGAAGGAGCCGCGCAGCTCGGCGATCTTCGCCTCGAAGGCGGCGGCGACGCCTTCGAGATGGGCCTCCTCGCCCTCCCCGCAGGCCATGCGGTAGCTGCGCCCGGCGATCGTGACCTGGATCATCGGCATCCGCCTCTCCCGCTCATTTACCGGCCGGCGCGGCATCGGCGCGCTCGAGCACGTCGCGCACGGCGCCGATGGCGCGGTGCACCCGGCGGCCGACGTCGGCGGTCGCGGCCTCCATGCGGGCGAGCCGCGCGCCGGCGCTCTCGAGCTCGACGGCAAGCCGGGCGCGGTCGTCCTGCATGATCTGCAGCTCGGTCTCGAGGTCGCCGCGGCGGCGTTCGAGGTCGAGCCGCCGCGCGAGCGTCGCCTCGAGCGCGCCGAGCGCCGCCTCGAGCCGCCTCACCGCATCGTCGAGCGCCGCCATCCCGCCTCCAAAGAATCGGTCCGCGAAGACTAGGGCGCGGACTCAGGCACCGCAATCCGATCCTGTTGACGCCGGCCGCTGAATTGACTCGCGAGAGCCCCATGCTAACAAGCCGGCGACCTTGGCCGGGCGCCCCCACGGGCGCGCGCCCGCCGTCCCTTCTGGAACCGCTCGTGCCCGAAGCCGCCGCCGCTCGCGTCTCCCATTCGGATCTCGCGAACGCCCTGCGGGCGCTCGCCATGGACGCGGTCGAGCAGGCGAAATCCGGCCATCCCGGGCTGCCGATGGGCGCCGCCGACGTCGCCACGGTGCTGTTCACGAAGTTCCTGAAATACGACGCCGCCGATCCGCGCTGGCCCGACCGCGACCGGTTCGTGCTCTCCGCCGGCCACGGCTCGATGCTGCTCTACGGGCTCCTGCACCTCACCGGGGTCGAGGGCGTCACGATCGACGAGCTGCGCCGCTTCCGCCAGCTCGAATCGAAGACGCCGGGGCATCCCGAATGCTTCATGACGCCGGGCGTCGAGACCACCACCGGACCTCTGGGCCAGGGGCTTGGCGCCGCGGTCGGGATGGCGCTCGCCGAGCGCATGCTCGCGGCCGAGTTCGGGCCCGAGGCCGTCGATCACTACACCTATGTGCTCGCCTCCGATGGCGACCTCATGGAGGGGCTGAGCCAGGAGGCGATCGCGCTCGCCGGGCACCTCAGGCTCTCCAAGCTCATCGTGCTGTTCGACGACAACGGCATCTCGATCGACGGGCCGCTGTCGCTCTCGGACTCGACCGATCAGGTCAAGCGCGTCGAGGCCTCGGGCTGGCGCGGGCTGCGCGTCGACGGGCACGATCCGGCGGCGGTCGCGCGGGCGATCCGCCGGGCGCAGCGCTCGGACCGGCCGACGCTGATCGCCTGCAAGACCACGATCGGCTATGGCGCGCCGAAGAAGGCCGGCACCTCGAAGGCGCATGGCGAGCCGCTCGGGGCGGACGAGCTTGCCGGCGCCAAGGCGGCGCTCGGCTGGAACGGCGCCGCCTTCGATGTCCCGGAGGCGATCCGCAAGGCCTGGGCGCGGGCGGGCCGGCGCGGCCGGCGCGAGCACACAGCTTGGCGCAAGCGCCTCGAGGCGCTTCTCCCGGATCGCCGTGCCGAGTTCGAGCGGCGCATCAAGGGCGAGGCGCCGTCCGGGCTTGCAGGGGCGATCGCGCAGCTCAAGGATCGCCTCGTCGCCGAGCCGCAGGCGGTCGCGACCCGCAAGGCGAGCGAGATCGCGCTCGAGGTCGTGACCGAGGCGGTGCCCGAGCTCGTGCTCGGCTCGGCCGACCTGACGCCGTCGAACAACACCAAGACCAAGAACCTGACCGTCGTCGCGCCGGGCCAATATGGCGGGCGCTACATCCATTACGGCATCCGCGAGCACGGCATGGCGGCAGCCATGAACGGGCTTGCGTTCCATGGCGGCTTGCGGCCGGCCGGCGCGACGTTCCTCGTCTTCACCGATTATGCGCGGCCGGCGATCCGCATCGCGGCGCTGTCCGGCATCCCGGCGATCTACGTCATGACGCACGACTCGATCGGGCTTGGCGAGGACGGACCGACGCATCAGCCGGTCGAGCATCTTGCGGCCTTGAGGGCGATGCCGAACCTGCGCGTCTTCCGACCGGCCGACGCGGTCGAGACGGCGGAATGCTGGCAACTCGCGATCGAGCGCACCGACGGGCCGACCGTGCTGGCGCTGACCCGCCAGGCGCTGCCGCAGCTGCGCACCGAGGCCGGCCGGGAGAACCGCTGCGCCGCCGGCGCCTACGAGATCGCGCCGGCCGAGGGGGAGGCCAAGGCGACGCTCTTCGCCTCGGGCTCCGAGCTCGAGATCGCGCTTGCGGCCCAAAAGCTGCTCTCCGGGCGCGGCATGACCGCCCGCGTCGTGTCGGTGCCCTCGCTCGACCTGCTGCTCGCCCAGCCTGAACCAATCCGCCGCCGGATCGTTGGCGATGCGCCGGTCAAGGTCGCGATCGAGGCGGCGGTGCGCTTCGGCTGGGACGCGCTTATCGGTCCCGACGGCGTCTTCGTCGGCATGAAGGGTTTCGGCGCGAGCGCGCCCTACAAGGACCTCTACCGGCACTTCCGGATCACGGCCGAGGCCGTCGCCGACCAGGTGCTGCGCACGCATAATCTGTGAGGAGCTTTCCGACATGACGGTCAAGGTCGCGATCAACGGGTTCGGGCGCATCGGCCGCAACATCCTACGCGCCATCGTCGAGTCCGGGCGCAAGGACATCGAGGTGGTGGCGGTGAACGACCTCGGCCCGGTCGAAGCCAACGCCCATCTCCTGCGCTTCGACTCGGTGCACGGCCGCTTCCCGAGCGAGGTCACGGTCGAGGGCGACTCGATCGTCGTCGACGGGCACAAGATCAGAGTGACGGCGATCAAGAACCCGGCCGAGCTGCCGCACCGGGAGCTCGGCGTCGACATCGCCATGGAGTGCACCGGCATCTTCACGGCGAAGGACAAGGCGAAGGCCCATCTCGACGCCGGCGCGAAGCGGGTCCTCGTCTCGGCGCCGGCCGAGGGCGCCGACCTCACCGTCGTCTACGGCGTCAACCACGACCGGCTGACGAAGAGTCACACCGTGGTCTCGAACGCGTCCTGCACCACGAACTGCCTCGCGCCGGTCGCGAAGGTGCTTCACGACGCGGTCGGGATCGAGAAGGGCTTCATGACGACGATCCACTCCTACACCAACGACCAGCCCTCCCTCGACCAGATGCACAAGGACCTCTACCGCGCCCGCGCCGCGGCGCTGTCGATGATCCCGACCTCGACCGGCGCCGCGAAGGCGGTCGGGCTCGTCCTGCCCGAGCTCAACGGCAAGCTCGACGGCGTCTCGATCCGGGTGCCGACGCCGAACGTCTCGGTGATCGACTTCAAGTTCGTGGCCAACAAGGCGACCTCGAAGGACGAGATCAACGCCGCCGTGAAACGCGCCGCCGAGCAGCAGCTCAAGGGCATCCTGACCTACACCAACGAGCCGAACGTCTCGATCGACTTCAACCACGACCCGCATTCGGCGACGTTCCACATGGACCAGACCAAGGTCATGGACGGCACCTTCGTGCGCGTGATGGCGTGGTACGACAACGAATGGGGCTTCTCGAACCGCATGGCCGACACCGCGGTCGCGATGGCGAAGCTGATCTGACCATCAATCCGCCGCGCGCCTGAGCTTTCGCGGACGCGCAAACGCAACGAGGCGAGACCCATGGCCGATACCCCAACCGCGAACCGCGTCGAGCCGACGCTTGGAACCAGTCCCTACGCCCCGAGCGTCGAGGAGCTGAGGGCCGCCGTCGAGTCTGTGCCCCCAGCTCCGCCCGCCCCGGCGGCAGCGCCGGAGCCGGCGCCGATGATCGGCGAGCGCCTCGACCAGCTCTCGCGGATCGAGGACAAGACCGCGCGGATCGAGGAGAAATACGCCCGCACCGAGACCGGGATGCTGCGCGTCCAGGACAAGGTCGAGGCGGCGATGGCGCGCATGACCGACGCGGCGCTGCAGTCCGACCTCGTCGTCGTGCGCGAGCGGGTCGAGGAGCTCGGCCGCCGGGTGCGCAGCCTCCCCGGCCTGAACTCGCTCTGGCTCACCGCGATCGTGACCGCGCTCCTCACCGCCGTCTTCGTGCTCGTGGCGCAGAAATACCTCTTGGGGCGCCTGCCCGGATGAGCGTCCGCACGCTCGACGGCGCCGATCTCAAGGGCAAGCGCGTTCTCGTCCGCGTCGACCTCAACGTGCCGATGGAGAACGGGCGCGTCGCCGACCGGACCCGCCTCGAGCGCGTGATCCCGACCATCCAGGAGATCGCCGACAAGGGCGGCAAGGTCGTCCTCTTGTCCCATTTCGGCCGACCGAAGGGGCGCGACCCGAAGCAGTCCCTGAAGCCGATCGCCGCAGCCCTTTCGGACGTGCTCGGGCGCCCGGTGGCCTTCGCCGAGGATTGCATCGGCGAAGCGGCGGCGAAGGCCGTCGCGTCCATGAAGGAAGGCGATATCCTTCTGCTCGAGAACACCCGCTTCCACGCCGGCGAGGAGAAGAACGACAGCGGTCTCGCGAAGGCGCTGGCGAAGCTCGGCGACGTCTACGTCAACGACGCCTTCTCGGCGGCGCACCGGGCGCATGCCTCGACCGAGGGGCTCGCCCACCTGCTCCCGGCCTATGCCGGCCGCGCCATGCAGGGCGAGCTCGACGCGCTCGCGAAGGGGCTCGAGACGCCGGCGCGCCCGCTCGTCGCGGTCGTCGGCGGGGCCAAGGTCTCGACCAAGATCGACCTCCTGGAGAACCTCGTCGCGAGGGTCGACGCCCTCGTCATCGGCGGCGGGATGGCGAACACCTTCCTGCAGGCGATCGACATCGGCGTCGGGCGCTCGCTCGCCGAGCGGGACCTCGGCGCGACGGCACGGCGGATCATGGACAAGGCGCGCGAGACCAACTGCGCCATCATCCTGCCGGTCGACGCCGTCGTTGCCGGCGAGCTCAAGGCGAACGCCCCGCACCACACCTACGGCATCGACGCGATCCCGTCCGACGGCATGATCCTGGACATCGGCGCGCAGTCGGTCGACCGCGTCAACGCGGCCATCAACGACGCCGCGACGCTGGTCTGGAACGGCCCCCTCGGCGCCTTCGAGCACGTGCCCTTCGACCAGGGCACGGTCGCGGCGGCGCGCCACGCCGCCGCGCGCACCCGGCAGGGCAAGCTCGTCTCGGTGGCAGGCGGCGGCGATACCGTCGCGGCGCTGAATCACGCCGGTGTCGCCGGTGAGTTCACCTATGTCTCGACCGCCGGCGGCGCCTTCCTCGAATGGCTCGAAGGCAAGCCGTTGCCGGGGGTGGAGGCGCTGCGGAAACGGTGAATACGAGATATAGTGATCTGAGCAGCCAGAACTGACCGCCGCTGGAGGGATGCATCTGTGGCAGTTGAAGACGTGACGCTCGAAATCCTGAAAGGTATCCAGGCCGGCATCGCGACGCTGAGCGAGAGGGTCGGTCAGCTCGATGGGCGCGTTAATCAACTTAGCGAACACGTCGGCGGGCTCAGCGGGCGCTTCGATCACCTGGAAGCGGCCATGCGCAAGGACCGGCGCAACGTCGCCGGCATGCTCGTGATGATGCGGGCCACGGCCGGCGACTTCGATGCGCGCGTTGCCGAGGTCGAGGAGCGCGTCGCGGCGCTCGAAGCCCGTGCGCAGTAGATCGGCACAGGCGTCCAAGCGGAAATGTCACAAAGGGAGAATGGAGGAATGAACCTCGACCAGTTGAACAAGACCGCCGAGGCGATGACGAAGCCCGGCAAGGGCATCCTCGCGGCGGACGAATCCTCGTCGACGATCAAGAAGCGTTTCGACGCGATCGGCGTCGAGTCGACCGCCGACAACCGGCGCGACTACCGCGAGCTCCTGTTCCGCTCGACCGATGCCATGCGGAACTACATCTCGGGCGTGATCCTCTTTGACGAGACCATCCGCCAGAGCGCGAAGGACGGCACCCCGCTCGTCAGGATCATCGCCGACACCGGCGCCATCCCCGGCATCAAGGTCGACGCCGGCGCGAAGCCGCTGCCGTTCTCGCCCGGCGAGACGGTCACCGAGGGCCTCGACGGGCTGCGCGAGCGGCTGAAGGACTACCACGGCCTCGGCGCCCGCTTCGCGAAGTGGCGCGCCGTCATCGACATCGGCGAGCGCAAGCCGAGCTACGCCGCGATCCTCGCGAACGCCCACGCCCTCGCCCGCTACGCGGCCCTGTGCCAGGAGGCCGACATCGTGCCGATCGTCGAGCCCGAGGTGCTGATGGACGGCGGCCACGACATCCAGACCTGCGCCCAGGTCACCGAGTGGGTGCTGAAGGAGGTCTACCAGCAGCTCTACTACCAGAACGTCGTGCTCGAAGGCACGGTGCTGAAGCCGAACATGATCGTCCCCGGCAACAAGTCGGAGAAGCGCGCCTCGGTCGACGAGGTCGCCGAGCGCACGATCCAGGTGCTGAAGCGTTGCGTCCCCTCCGCCGTGCCCGGCATCGCCTTCCTGTCCGGCGGCCAGTCGGACGAGGAGGCGACGGCGCATCTTAACGCCATGAACCGCATCGGCGGCCTGCCGTGGAAGCTGACCTTCTCCTACGGCCGCGCCCTGCAGGCAGCACCCCAGAAGGCTTGGTCCGGGAAGAACGAGAACGTCGCCGCGGCCCAGCGCGCCTTTTCGCACCGGGCCAAGATGAACGGCCTCGCGGCGCTCGGCCAATGGCAGAACGAGCTCGAGAAAAAGGCCGCCTGATCGGCCTTTCGCCGCAATCCTTTTGGAATGAGGCGGGGCCGCAAGGCCCCGTTTTCGTGTGATCCCAACGCCATGCCCGAGCCGATCGCTCGCCTCTACCTCGCGACGCCGCCGGTCGCCGATGCCGAAGCCTTCGCGCCCCGGCTCGCCGAGGCTTGCGCCGCGGGCGAGGTCGTGGCGGTGCTGCTGCGCCTCGAAGCCGCCGACGAGCGTACGCTCGTCAAGCGGGTGAAGGCGCTCGCCCCGGCGGCGCAGGAGGAAGGCGCCGCCGTCATCGTCGCGGCGGCAGGCGAGGTCGACCTCGCCGCGCTCGCGACCCGGGGCGGCGCCGACGGCGTCCATGTCGAGGCCGGTCCGGCGCTCGCGCGGCCCCTGCGCGAACGCCTCAAAGACCGCATCCTCGGCGCCGGCGGCCTGCGTTCGAAGGACGACGCCATGACGGCGGGCGAGGCCGGGGCCGACTATCTCCTCTTCGGCGAGCCGCGCCCGGACGGCTCGCTGCCGCCCCTCGATGCCGTCGTCGAGCGCGCCGCCTGGTGGGCCGAGATCTTCGAGACCCCCTGCGTCGCCTTCGCGCCGTCGCTCGACGCCGTGCCGCGCCTTGCCGCGACCGGCGCCGAGTTCGTCGCCATCGCCGACGCGGTCTGGGACCATCCGGACGGCCCAGCCGCGGCTATCCGGGCCGCGCTCGCGGCGCTCCCCACGCCGGCGGAGGCGCGCTGATGCGGCGCCAGCTCGCGATCTTCGGCCTCGCGGCGCTCCTCGCCGGGCCGGCCATCGGCCAGCCGGCCGGGCTGCGGCCCTCGGTCGAGGCGGCCCGCCTCGCCCCGGAGCCGGATCTCGCCTACGGCGCCTACCAGCGCGGGCTCTATCTCACCGCCGTCCGCGAGGCGACGAGCCGGCTCGACCGCGATCCCGACGACGCCGCCGCGATGACGCTGCTGGCCGAGATCCACAACCAGGGCCTCGGCATCCGGCAGGATCCGCAGAAGGCGGCGGAATGGTATCGGCTTGCTGCCGACCGCGGCAGCGCTCACGCGCTCGCGGCGCTCGCCATGATGGCGATCGACGGGCGCGGCATGGAGCAGGACCCTGCGCGCGGCAGGGCCTGGCTCGAGGCCGCCGCCGGCAAGGGCGAGCCCGCCGCGTCGTACAATCTCGCTCTCCTGCTGCTTGGTGGCGGCGAGGCCGATCTGCGCCGGGCGGCGGAGCGCCTGGAGGTCGCGGCCAAGGCCGAGATCCCCGACGCGCAGCACGCCCTCGGGGTGCTGTATCTGCGCGGCCGCGGCGTCGCCCGGGACACGAGCGAGGCGGCGCGCTGGTTCCTGCGGGCGGCCGAGAACGGCAACACGGCCGGCGAGGTCGAGTACGCGATCCTGCTCTTCAACGGCAACGGCGTCGGGCGCGACGAGAGGCTCGCGGCGCGCTACTTCCGCCGCGCCGCCGGGCGCGGCAACACCATCGCCCAGAACCGCCTGGCGCGGCTCTATGCCGTTGGACGCGGCGTGCCGAAGAACCTGACCGAGGCGGCGGCCTGGCACCTTCTCGCGGCCGGCCGCGGCCTCACCGATACCTGGCTCGACGAGACCCTCAAGGGCCTCACGGCGGAAGAACGCGCTGCCGCCGAGAAGCTCGCAGCCCAGCGGGCCGACCTGATCTAGCGCGGCTTGACCGCGCCCGGGGCGCGTGGTCTCACCCGCCGATGATCCGCTCCCCCTTGATGACCGTGATGACCGACGCCGTGATGAAGGCGGCGCGCTCGCTCAAGCGCGATTTCGGCGAGGTCGAGAACCTGCAGGTCTCGCGCAAGGGCCCCGGCGACTTCGTCTCCGCCGCCGACCACAAGGCCGAGAAGATCATCCGCGACGCGCTCCAGAAGGCGCGGCCGGACTACGGCCTGATCATGGAGGAGGCGGGCGTCGTCGAGGGTCCGGACAAGACCCACCGCTGGCACATCGACCCGCTCGACGGCACGACCAACTTCCTGCACGGGCTGCCGCAGTTCGCGATCTCGGTCGGCCTCGAGCGCGACGGCCAGGCCGTCGCCGGGGTGATCTACAACCCCGCGACCGACGAGATGTTCATCGCCGAGAAGGGCAAGGGCGCCTACCTCAACAACCGCCGCATGCGGGTGGCGGCGCGCCGCGAGATGGTCGACGCGCTCGTGATCTCGGGCACGCCGCACATGGGACGCGGCAACCACCCGCAATACATCAAGGAGCTCGCGGCCGTGATGGCGGCCGCCGGCGGCCTGCGCCGGCTCGGCGCCGCGGCCCTCGACCTCGCCTATGTGGCCTGCGGGCGCGCCGACGCCTATTGGGAGCGCGGCCTCAACTCCTGGGACATGGCGGCCGGCATCGTCCTTTTGCGCGAGGCCGGCGGCTTCGTCTCCGACGCCGACGGCGGCGCCGATCCGATGGCGGCGCGCTCGATCGCCTGCGGCAACGAGGCCCTGCACCGCGAGCTCGTCGCGCTGCTCAAGGCGGCAAACCGCTGAGCCGCCCTTTTGCCGCCATGTTGGCGGCGCCTGCCGGCGCTTGACGCCGATAGGGGTGCGGCCACAACTAGGCGGGCGATGCTGAGCCGGAACGAAGTCGCCGAAACCCGGGCCCTGACCCCGCCGCGGATCTATCTCGTCCGCATGGGCGTGTTCCTGGTGCTCGCCGGCTTCCTCGTCTTCATCCTCTACCGGCCGATCTGGGCCGCTTTCCTCGCCAATCCGGGCCTCAACGGGCTCATCCTCGGCGTGCTGCTGATCGGCATCGTGCTGGCGATCCGGCAGGTGGTGCGGCTGTTTCGCGAGGTGCGCTGGGTCAACGACCTCGGCCGCTCGGACGACGAGTACATGACGTTGGAGCAGCCGGTGCTGCTCGCCCCGATGGCGGCGCTGATCGGCAACCGGGCGAGCCGCACCGGGCTTTCGGTGACCATGACGCGCTCGCTCCTCGATTCGATCGCGGCGCGCCTCGACGAGAACCGCGAGCTCGTGCGCTACCTCGCCGGCCTCCTCGTCTTCCTCGGCCTGCTCGGTACCTTTTGGGGCCTGATCGACACCGTCGGCTCGGTCGGCAAGGTCATCCAGTCGATGCGCACCGGGGCCGAGGCCGGCGCGCTGTTCGACGAGCTGAAGAGCGGCCTCGCGGCGCCCTTGAGCGGCATGGGGCTGTCGTTCTCGGCCTCGCTCTTCGGGCTTGCCGGCTCGCTCGTCCTCGGCTTCCTCGACCTCCAGGCCGGCCAGGCCCAGAGCCGGTTCTACACCGAGCTCGAGGACTGGCTCGCCCGCGCCACGACCGATCCCGGCGGCACCGAGCTTGCCCCCCGGCACGGCCCCTCCCCCGACCTGATCCTGGCTCTGAACAAGCTCACCACGGCGGTCAACGAGGGCGCCGGCGGGCGCGCCGCGACGCAGGCGATGGCGAACCTCGCCGAGGGCATCCAGGGCCTCGTCCAGCACATGCGCGCCGAGCAGCAGATGATCCGCGACTGGGTCGAGGCCCAGGCGGCGCGCGAGAAGGAGCTGAAGCAGGTGCTCGAGCGCCTCTCGCGCGAGCGGATCTCCTGAGATGCCGGTCGCCGCGAGCGCGCGACGCCGCAGCCCGCTGAACTACTGGCCGGGCTTCGTCGACGCGCTGTCGACGCTGCTCCTGTCGATCGTGTTCCTGCTCTCGGTGTTCATGTTGGCGCAGTTCTTCCTCGCCCGCGAGATCACGACCCAAGAGACCGCGCTCGAGCGCCTCAACCGCCAGATCACCGAGCTCACCGACCTCCTGGCGCTCGAGCGCTCGAACCGGCGCACCGTCGAGGAGACCGTGACCGGACTGCAGACGACGCTCAGGGCGAGCGAAGCCGACCGCGGCCGCCTGCGCGGCATGCTCGAATCCGGCTCCGCCGCCGACCAGAAGGCGGCGCAGCTCGGGTCGGCGCTCGAGAGCGAGAAGCAGGCGACGGCGCGGGCGCTCTCGCAGGTCGAGCTTCTGAACCAGCAGATCGCGGCGATGCGCCGCCAGCTCGCCGCCTTGGAGGAGGCGCTCGCCGCCTCGGAGTCGCGCGACAAGGAGAGCCAGGCCCGCATCGCCGACCTCGGCAGCCGGCTCAACGTCGCCCTCGCCCAGCGGGTGCAGGAGCTCGCCCGCTACCGCTCCGACTTCTTCGGCCGCCTGCGGCAGATCCTCGGCAACCGCACCGACGTGCGCATCGTCGGCGACCGCTTCGTGTTCCAGTCCGAGCTGTTCTTCGAGCGCGGTCAGGCGATCCTGAAGCCGGAGGCGATGCCCGAGCTCGACCGCATCGCGGCCCTCCTCGTCGAGCTCGAGAAGCAGATTCCGCCCGACATCCCATGGGTGCTGCGGGTCGACGGCCACACCGACGTGCGCCCGATCGCCACGCTGCAGTTCCCCTCGAACTGGGCGCTGTCCGCCTCGCGCGCGATCGCCGTCGTGCAGTACCTGATCCAGAAGGGCATCCCGCCGCAGCGCCTCGTCGCGGCGGGCTTTGGCGAGTTCCAGCCGCTCGACCCGGCGACGACCGACGACGCCTACGCCAGGAACCGCCGCATCGAGCTCAAGCTGACGGAGCGCTGACCGGCGCTCGCAGTGAGCGGCCGCGCTTGTTTCGGCCGCCCGGGTGGGCTATAGGCCCGCCTTCTTTTCAGGACAGCGCAATGAACGCCGCGCCCGCTTGAAGGCCTGCGGCCCGAGGACAGCATCATGGCGAAGACCGCGACCGAGCACCCGGACTATCATTTCATCAAGGTGATGATGACCGACGGCTCCGAGTACACGACCCGCTCGACCTGGGGCAAGGAAGGCGACGTCCTCCACCTCGACATCGACTCGCGCACGCACCCGGCCTGGACCGGCGGCCAGCAGCAGCTGCTCGACCGCGGCGGCCGCCTGTCGCGCTTCAACTCGCGCTTCGGCGGCATGAGCTTCGCCAAGAAGTGACCTGAAGCGGTCACCCCGGAAGCCGCGCAGCAGCTGTCCGGGATCTCGATGGAAGAGACGCGCCCCCGGCCCACGCCGGGGCTTTTTGCGTCCGGGCTGACGCGCTCGTCGCGACCCGGTAGGATGGCGGTCGAAGCGGAGCCGCCATGAACCTCGTCGAACGCCGCCGCAACTTCGCTCCCGGGCGGGACGCGCCGCCGCCTGCCCCGCCGGTCGATCGGGAGACCTTCCAGCGCTGGGTCGTCAACCAGGAGCGCCGCTACGAGTGGGTCGAGGGCAAGATCATCATGATGACGGAGGTCTCGCGCGATCATTCGCGGATCGTGACGAACCTTGTTGTCGCGCTGGCCGCGATCCTCGACCGCGAGCTCTACGAGATCGCGTCATCCGACTTCGGCGTGAACACGCCGTTGTCGCGTCGCTTCCCGGACGTCCTCGTCGAGCCGGCGAGCCGCGACGGGAAGGGCCGCACGAGCGAGAGTCCGATCTTTATCGCCGAAGTGATGTCGCCCTCGACCGTGACCGTTGATCGGAAGAAGAAACCAGCCGAGTACGCGACCCTGGCGAGCCTGCAAACCTATGCCGTCTTCAGCCAGGACGAGCCGACGGTCTGGGTTTGGCAGCGCTCCGAGAGTGGCCTGCCCGAGAAGCCGACGCGCCTCGAAGGGCGCGAGGCGCGGCTCGATATCCCGGCCCTCGGGACGAGCCTTCCCCTCGCCGATATCGACCGCGGCATCGGCGCTTAAAGGGCTCAGTGCTTGGCCGCGAAGGCCGAGCGGATGAGCCATTGCTGGACGGCGACCGGGCTTTCGCTGGGCTCGGGCGCCGGCTTGTCCTCGGCGATCAGCCGGTCGAGATGCATGATCCGGGCGTGCAGGCGCACCGAGGCGCCGACGAGCTCCCGCAACCGCGCCGGCAGCGCCTCGAACTCGAAGATCGGGCTTGCCGTCTCTTGCGTCGTGAGGCGCACCCGGTGCTTCTCGCGCAGCGCCTCGCCCGGCGTGATCTCGCCCTCGGCGACGGCGCGCTGCACCAGGAGCCAGGAGGCGATCTGCATCAGGCGGGTGGTGAGCCGCATGCTCTCGCTCGCATAGGTGAGCGCGGCGTGGCGGGACAGCGCCTTCGATTCGTCGCGTCCCGGGCCGTCGAGATAGGCCGCCGTGTCCTCGACGAGCAGCATGCCCTCGCGGAACAGGGCCTTGAAGCCGTCCGAGCCAACGAAGGTCTTGCCGAAATCGACCGTACGCCGAGGATCGCGGAACATGATGTCGGGTTCGCTCACAGACGCCTCCTCCGCCAAGCGCCCGTCCCGCCGCGGGACAGGGGCGCAATGCTCGGCAGCGGCAGCGCAACTATAGGGCCGCCGGCGCGAAGCCCAAATGGTAACCATTTGTTAAGGTTAACCGCGGCGAAAGACGGGGATCAGGCGCGTCCGCTCGGGGCGTGCGCGGCCAAAAAAGAGCCGCCCGGAGGCGGCTCGAAAGTGCTTAACAGGGAGGCGTCAAACAGAGTGGACAGGAGCCACTCGACGTCCAGAAGACTGGACGGCTCGGTTGTAGGCCCGACCTCTTAAGGGTTGGTTAAAATCCGGCACCGGTTTCGAAAAATCTGCGCCGAAGCGGGACAGGTCCCCCGGCCCCGGCACGATCCGCTAAGCATCCTCGTTGAGGAAACCGGCGCTGCGGAGGACGGTCAGGACTTGAAGAAGGCGCTCGCGGCGGTGCGCGAGGCTTCCTTGCGGCCGCGCGCCTCCTTGAGGCGCTCGATCTCGCGCTCGAGGATCTCGATGCGCTCGTCGAGCTCGGACACCGAGAGCAGCGACAGGTCCTGCCCAAGCTCATGGGCGGGCTTCGGGCGCGGCTTCTCCTCGAGGAACGGGTCGAACGCCATGGCTGTCCCTCCGCGTCGTGAGCGACGGAGAGGTTAGAACGCCGGCCCCGGCCTGCCAATCCGTTTGCAAGCCGCCCGCGCCCGGCCTATATACGGCCCGTCCCTCACATCGTGAGACGAGATGCTCCGGTCCGCGACCGGGCCGGAGCGCGAGACGATTTTGCCCGTGCCTCATCGGCGCGGAGAAGAAGGAGGTTGCCCGTGCAGCAGGCGCCGCTCATGCCCAAGGCGACGGCCGTGTGGCTCGTCGAGAACACGTCGCTGTCGTTCGAACAGATCGCCGATTTCTGCAAGCTCCACCCGCTCGAGGTGAAGGGCATCGCCGACGGCGAGGTCGCGGCCGGCATCAAGGGCTTCGACCCGGTCTCGAACGGGCAGCTCACCCGGGAGGAGCTCGACAAGGCGCAAGCCGACCCCGACTACCGGCTCAAGATCGCCCAGTCGAAGGTCAAGCTGCCGGAGGTGAAGCGCACGAAGAAGGGGCCGCGCTACACCCCCGTGTCGCGCCGCCAGGACCGGCCGAACGCGATCCTCTGGCTCTTGCGCAACCATCCCGAGCTCAAGGACGCGCAGATCATGCGCCTCGTCGGCACGACCAAAACGACGATCCAGCAGGTCCGCGACCGCACCCACTGGAACTCCTCGACCCTGTCGCCGCTCGACCCGGTGACGCTCGGCCTTGCCTCGCAGATCGACCTCGATTTCGAGGTCCAGCGCGCCGCGAAGGACAAGCCGCAGGCGCAGCCCGCGGCCGGCGGCCAGACCCTCCTGCCGGCCGAGGTGTCGACCGCGCCCGAGCCGGCGCCGGAGCCCTTCGTGCCGGCGGAGCCGCGCCGGCCCGAGAAGGAAGAGAAGATCGACGCCGATTCGGTGTTCGCGAAGCTGAAGCAGCTCAAGCGGCCGGCCGAGGAGGACGCCGAGTAGGCTCGGCGGTCGCCACGAATGGAAAGGCCCGGAGCGATCCGGGCCTTTTTCATTCGCTTCCCGCACCCGCTATGACACGGGCGTCATCCAGCCGACCATGGCGCCGCCGGGCTCGCGCAGGATCGCGATTCGGCCGACGCCTTGAACCTCGAAGGGCGCCCGCATCGCGCTTGCACCGGCAGCGGTGCGCCCTCGCGAGGCGCGCGTCGATATCGTCGACGGCGAGATACGGCACCCATTGCTCGGGCAGGTCCTTGAGGTCCGGGCAATCCATCGCGAAGAGTCCGCCGGCCGGCTTGTCGCCGGCCTTCGCGATCCAGTAGGTGCCGCCGCCGGGCATCGGCATCGGCTCGAACGTCCAACCGATCGTGCCGGCATAGAACGCCTTTGCCCGCGCGACGTCGTGCGTCATCAGCTCGTTCCAATGGAAGCTGCCATGCGACCACATGCTCAGGCTCCCGATTTCGCGGCTTCCGCCCCGTGCGCGGCGGCGTTCGCATCCATGTGGACGATCTCCCAGGTATGGCCGTCGAGGTCGTCGAAGCTCCGGCCGTACATGAAGCCGTAATCCATCGGCTCCCGGTCCTCGGTCGCGCCCGCCTTCAGCGCCGTATCGACGAGCGCGTCGACGCGCTCCCGCGAGTCCATGGAGAGGCAGGTGAGGACCTCCGTGGTCTTGGTCGCGTCGGCGATCGTCTTCTTGGTGAACTCCTTGAACTTCGCATGCGTCAGCAGCATCGCGTAGATGTCGTCGCTGATGATCATGCAGGCGGCCGTCGCGTCGGTGAATTGCGGATTGAAGGCGTAACCGAGCGCCTCGAAGAACCGAATCGACTTGTCGAGGTCCTTGACCGGCAGGTTGACGAAGATCTTGGTCGGCATCGCGTGTCCCTTCGGAAATGTCAGTCGGCGTACTCGAGCCTCGGGTACCAGTCGGTGCCGCGACCCTCGGGCGTCAGGTCGAGGATGGTCCAGAGCGGCATCGGGTCGGGCGCGCCGCGCGGGTCCTCGCCCGGGTCGGCGCTCTCGGGGCCCATCTCGGCGCCCCAGAAGTGCCGGATCGTTCCATCCCGGCGCGTGAAGACGTTGAGCGCCGGGTTGTCGTCGCCGCCCGCCACCTCGTGGGCATAGTCGCGGTTGAAGGTGCCGCCGGCCGACGAGTAGAGCCGCAGGTGCCGCCAGCCGCGTTCCGCCTTGAACGCCGCCAGCCGCTCGATCGGCGAGCTCGCGATCACCGCGAATGCGACGCGTTGCAGGATGTCGGGCATCTCGCCGTCGAGCGCGCTCAAGAGCGAGGTGCACATCGGGCAGGGCCGCTCGCGCCGCGGCCCGAACATCCAGTTGTAGGTGACGAGCGTCGGCTTGTCGCCGAACAGCTCGGCGAAGCGCGCCGGGCCTGCTTCGCCGACGAAGCAATGGTCGTCGCGCACTTCGCCGCCCGGCGGCAGCGCCCGGCGCTGCGCTGCGACGCGCTCGATATGGCGTCGCAGCTCGATCTCCTCGGCGAGAAGCTCGCGGCGCGCCTTGCGGTAGCCGTCGCTCTCGTTCGGGAAGCGCCGGTCATGCTGCGCGAGCTCGCGCGCCGGAGCGAGCTCTGCTTTCGTCGCCATCGCCGTCCTCCTCACGCGGCCTCGGCCGGCCGCGGCGGCGCGGTGTCGCGCCAGGCCGGGAGCGCGAGGAGGCGCGCCGACCAGTCGCGGATGTGCGGGTAGTCGCCGAGCGGGAGCTCGCCCTCCGCCGCGTAGACGAGCGGCGCGACCACGGTGAAGTCGGCAAGCGTCGGGCCGCCGCCGACGAGATGGGGCCTCGTCTCGAGGTGGCGGTCGAGCACCGCGGCCTCGCGGTGGAAAGCTTCAGTCGCCCTGCCGACGACCGCGGCGTCGGGCGGGCCCATGTTGAAGAAGCCCTTGACGAAGCGCTCGAACAGCAGCGGCGTGCAGGCTCCCGACGACCAGTGCTGCAGGTGCCAGCTCTGCCAGCGCATGATGTCGGCCCGCACCCGCGCGTCCTCGGGCCAGAGCGCGTTCGGCTTGCGGCTCGCGAGGTACTGCATGATCGCGGCCGACTCCCATACGACGAAGTCGCCGTCGACGAGCGTCGGCGTCCGGCCGGTCGGGTTGAGCCCGAGGTAGGCCGGCGCGCGCTGCTCGCCCTTCGTCAGGTCGACATGGACGTCCTCGACGGAAAGGCCGAGATGCGCCGCGACCGCGCGCACCTTCCAGGTGTTCGGCGAACCGGGAAATCCGTAAAGTTTCATGACAATCTCCGTCGGGATGGTGATCGGGGCGGGCCGGCAAGCGCGAGCGCGCCTACATCGCAAGCAGCACCTTGAAGCCGCCGAAGAACATGCGCGTGCCGTCGAACGGCATCGACTTCGGGTTCATGTCCTTGAGGCGCTCGTCGCTCATCACCGCCGGCATGATGCGGTCGCGTTCCTCGCGCGACGCGTAGACGACCCAGGAGAAGACGACGACCTCGTCGTCCTCGAGCTTCACCGCCTGCGGGAAGGAGGTGACCTTGCCGGGCTTCACGTCGTCGGCGATGCATTCGACGTATTCGAGCGCGCCGTGATCCTTCCAGACCTGTCCGGCCTTCTCCGAGAAGGCCTTGTAGGCGTCGATATTCTTCTTCGGCACCGGGACGACGAAGCCGTCGACGTATTTGCCTGCCATGGTCATGGTGGTTCCTTTCCCTTTCACGAGTTCGATCTCGCCGGCATTCGTGAGCCGGCTTCACACCGTGCTGATGTCAATCTGATGCCGGTCAGGCCGCCTTGGCGCGGTCCTGCTTCTTGAACGGCGCGAGCTGCGCTTGAAGCGCGCGCTCGAACGCCGGCCTTGCCTCGCAGCGGGCCTGGTACCCGGCGAGGTTCGGATGCTCGGCGACGAGATCGGTGTGGCGCAGGATGCGCAGCATCGTCGTCATCATCAGGTCGCCCGCCGTGAAGCGGTCTTCGAGATAGTCGCGCTCGCCGAGCCAGGCCGACAGCCGGGCGAGCCGGTCGCGCACCTTCTGTTCGGCGCCCGGCCGGCGGGCTTTCGCCCACTCGGCCTCGGCGTTGAAGAAGTCGATGCCGACGAGCTCGTTGATCATCGGCTCGATGCTGTTGAGCGAGGCGACGACCCATGAGGCGGTGCGCGCGCGCCCGGCCGGGTCGCGCGGCATCAGGGCTTCGGTACGCTCGGCGATGTGGAGCACGATCGCGCCGGTCTCGAACATGCGGATCTCGCCCTCATTATAGATGGGCACCTGGCCGAAGGGCTGCTCGAGGAAATAGTCGTCCGGGCGAGCCGTCGTCGCGTCGAGCAGCCGCTCGCGGTAAGCGAGGCCCGCCTCCTCGAGTGCCCAACGGACCCGAAGGTCCCGCACCAGGCCCTCGGCGAAGGGCGGCACCCAGGCAAAGGCGCTGATCTCGATCGTGGCGTTCGGATCGACGGGCATGACGGTCTCCGTTCGGTTCTTGAGTCTTCCGATCAGGCAAAGAGCCGCTCGAGCTTGTCGAGCGTGCCGGTCCAGCCGAATTCGTGGCGGTCGCGGGCTTCCTCGTCGAAGAACTGCTCGTGCGTCAGCGTCAGCGAGGTGCCGCCGCCGTCGGGCCGGAGCGCCACGGTGACGAGCGATTCGCGCTCCGGCGTCGAGCGCCAGGCCCAGGTGAAGACGAGCTTCTCGTTCGGCACCACCTCGCGGTAGACGCCGCTGACGTCGTGCTCCTCGCCGTCCTCGGTGTGGAAGACGACCCGGAAGCGCCCGCCGACGCGCACGTCGGTCTCGGCGCGGGTGACGGAGCCCGCGTCCGGACCGAACCAGCGCGTCAGCCTTTGCGGGTCGGTCCAGGCCGCGTAGACCGTTTCCGGCGCGGCATTGAGACGACGTTTGAGGGTGAGGCTGGGCTTTTCGGCGACGGCGGGGCTGCGGCTGGCGCTGGCGGGCATGGTTCTTCCTCCACGAAGGCGGCGAGACGGTCGAGCTGGGCCGACCAGAAGCGGGCGTAGCGGGAAAGCCAGTTCATGGCTTCCTCCATCGGGTCGGCGGCGAGCCGGCAGGCGACGGTGCGGCCGGTCTTGACGCGCGTGACGAGCCCGGCGTCGGAGAGCACGTCGAGATGCTTCATCACCGCCGGCAGCGACATCGCGTGCGGCCGCGCGAGCTCCGAGACCGACACGCTCTCCGCCTCCGCAAGCCGCGCCACGATCGCGCGCCGCGTCGGGTCGGCAAGCGCCGCGAACGTGCGATCGAGGGCGGGCTGCTGATACTTAACCATTGAGTTAAGTATTGCGCGATTGAGGACGCGCGTCAAGTCCCATTCAGGCGCTGTCATTCCCGGCCGAAGCGCAGCAAGAGCCGGGATCCATACGCACGCGCCGGGGAGCCATGGATCCCGGATAGCCGCGTGCCGCGGCTTCCGGGATGACGGCGCCAGGGCGCGATCTCAGGCCGTCGCCCCGACCCCCTTCCCCTTCAGCGCCGCCGCGATCTCGTCGAGGATCGCCGGGTCGTCGATCGTTGCCGGCATCGACCATGGGTCGCCGTCGGCGATCTTCTTCATCGTGCCGCGCAGGATCTTGCCCGAGCGCGTCTTCGGCAGACGGCCGACGGTGATCGCGAGCTTGAAGGCGGCGACCGGGCCGATCTTCTCGCGGACGAGCCCGACGAGCTCGCGCTCGACGACGTTCGGGGCCGTCGGGACGCCCGATTTCAGCACCACGAAGCCGCACGGCACCTCGCCCTTGAGCGCGTCCTTGACCCCGATCACGGCGCACTCGGCGACCGCCGGGTGCGAGGCCAGGACCTCCTCCATGCCGCCGGTCGACAGGCGGTGGCCGGCGACGTTGATGATGTCGTCGGTCCGCCCCATGACGTAAACGTAGCCGTCCGCGTCGAGGAAGCCGGCGTCCGAGGTGTTGCAATAGCCCGGGAAGACGGTGAGATAGCTGTCGCGGAAGCGGACGTCGTCTTTCCACAGCGTCGGGAAGCAGCCCGGCGGCAAGGGCAGCTTCATCGCGATCGTCCCCATGGTGTTTGCCGGCACCGGCTTGCCGCCCTCGTCGAGCACGTGGAGCTCGTAGCCGGGCATCGGCACCGTCGGCGAGCCGTGCTTCACCGGCAGCTGGCCGAGGCCGACCGGGTTGCCGGCGATCGCCCAGCCGGTCTCGGTCTGCCACCAATGGTCGATGATCGGCACGCCGAGCTTCGCTTCCGCCCATTGCACGGTGTCGGGATCGGCGCGCTCGCCGGCGAGGAACAAGGTGCGGAGCCTGGAGAGGTCGTAGTTCCGCATCAGCTTGCCGTCGGGGTCCTCCTTCTTGATCGCCCGGAAGGCGGTGGGCGCCGTGAACAGCGCGACGGCGCCGTGCTCGGCGATGACGCGCCAGAAGGCGCCGGCGTCCGGCGTCCCGACCGGCTTGCCCTCGTAGAGAATCGAGGTGCAGCCGTGCAGCAGCGGCCCGTAGACGATGTAGGAATGGCCGACGACCCAGCCGACGTCGGAGGCGCACCAATAGACCTCGCCGGGCTCGACCCCGTAGAGGCCGTGCATCGACCATTTCAGCGCGACGAGATAGCCGCCGGTGTCGCGCACCACCCCCTTCGGGCGCCCGGTCGTGCCGGAGGTGTAGAGGATGTAGAGCGGGTCGGTCGCGGCGACCGGCACGCAGGCGGCGCGGCGGCCGGCGGCCTTGGCGGCCGCGACCGCCTCGGCCCAGTCGCGGTCGCGCCCTGCCGTCATCGCGGCCTCGGCCTGCGGCCGCTGGAAGATCAGGCAGCTCTGCGGCTTGTGCCGGGACAGCGCGATCGCCTCGTCGAGCAGCGGCTTGTAGGGCACGATTCGCGCCGCCTCGACGCCGCACGACGCCGACAGGATGACCTTCGGCGCGGCGTCCTCGATCCGGGTCGCGAGCTCGGTTGCGGCAAAGCCGCCGAACACGACCGAGTGGATCGCGCCGATGCGGGCGCAGGCCAGCATCGCGATGGCGGCCTCGGGGATCATCGGCATGTAGAGGATGACGCGGTCGCCCTTGCCGACGCCGAGCTCCTGCAGCACCGCGCCGAGCGCCGCCGTCTCCTCCTGCAGCGTGCGGTAGGTGAGCGTGCGCTTCGCGCCCGTGACCGGGCTGTCGTAGACGATCGCCGCCTGCTCGCCGCGCCCGTGCGCGACGTGGCGGTCGACGGCGTTGTGGCAGGCGTTGCATTCGGCGCCGACGAACCAGCGGCCGTAGATGCCGGCGTCGGGGTCGAAGACCCTGCGGGCCGGGGTCGTCCAGTCGATCGCGCCGGCGGCCTCGGCCCAGAAGCCTTCCGGATCGGCCATCGAGCGGCGGTAGCTTTCGGGGTAGCGGCTCTTCATCGGCGCGTTCATGGCGATCGGTCTCGGTGGTTTCTCTCCCGCGCCGGCGTGTTTAGCATCCTTCCGGGCTCGCGGGGAGAATGGCGGTGACGCTGACGGCCGATCGATCGGTGCTGCTCCTCGTCGATCTGCAGCAACGTCTGATGCCGGCCATCGCCGGCGGCGAAGCGGTGGTCGCGAATGTGCGCCGGCTCGCCGAGGCGGCGCGCCTCCTCGGCGTGCCGGTGGTGGCGACGGAGCAGAACCCGGCCGGGCTAGGCGGCACCATCCCGGCGCTCGCGCCCCTTCCGACGCGCCGGCTCGAAAAGCGCTTCTTCGACGCGACCCGGGAGGAGGATTTTGAGAGCTTCCTCCCGGCCGGCCGGCCGGCGATCGTCGCCGCCGGCTGCGAGGCGCATGTCTGCGTCATGCAGACGGTGCTCGGGCTTCTCGACCGCGGCCGCGCCGTCAGCCTCGTCGCCGACGCCGTCGGCTCGCGAAGCACCGCGAACCGCGACGCGGCGCTCGCCCGCGCGGCGCGCCACGGCGCCGAGCTCGTGACCACCGAGATGGTGCTGTTCGAGTGGCTCGCGACGAGCGATCACCTGCAATTTCGCGAGGTGCTGGGATTGGTGAAGGCATAGAGCGCGCCGCCGCCGCGATGACGAGCACCACCCCTTCGGACGCTGCCCTGCGCCGTACGGTCGCCGCCGTCGCGCTCCTCAACCTCGCCTATTTCGGCGTCGAGTTTTCGGTCGCGCTCGCGATCGGCTCGGTGTCGCTGTTCGCTGACAGCGTCGACTTCCTCGAGGACGCCTCGATCAACCTCCTGATCCTCATGGCGCTCGGCTGGAGCGCCGGGACGCGGGCGCGGGTCGGCATGGCGCTCGCGGCGATCCTCCTCGTGCCGGGACTGGCGACGCTCTGGACCGCCTGGCAGAAATTCAGCGTGCCGGTGCCGCCGGCGCCGCTGCCGCTCTCGCTCGCCGGGGCCGGGGCGCTTGCCGTGAACCTCGCCTGCGCGCTCCTGCTGGCGCGCTTCCGGGGCGAGGCTGGCAGCCTCACCCGGGCGGCGTTCCTCTCGGCCCGCAACGACGCCTTCGCCAACGTCGCGATCGTCGCGGCGGGGCTCGTCACGGCGGCGACGCTCTCGGCCTGGCCCGACCTCATCGTCGGCCTCGCCATCGCGGCGATGAACGCCGGCGCGGCGCGCGAGGTCTTCGCCGAGGCGCGGCGCGAGCATGCCGCAGCGGCGGAACCTTAGCGCGCGATGACTTCTCGTCGAGTCGTCATCCCGCTCTACCTCTTTGTGTGAGCATGATCTTTTCCGAAACCGGTAGCCACTTTTCGGGATCATGCTTTAGCGCGGCGCCAGGACGAGCTGGGTCTGCGTGACGTAGGCGGCGACGCGGCCGTCGGCGCGGCTGATCTTCGTCTGCCACACCATCGTGGTCTTGCCGCGGTGAAGCGCCGTGCATTCGGCGGTCGCGGTCTCGCCCTCGGGCACGGCGGCGAGGAAGTTGGTCTTGCTCTCGATCGTCGTCGTCCACTGCCCGGCGGCGAGGTTCGCGACCGTCGCGACGCCGCCGAGCGTGTCGGCGAGCGCCATCACGGCCCCGCCATGGAGCACCGCCGGCCGCGTGCACAGCTCCGGGCGCACCTTCATCCGAGCGACCACGCGCTCCGGCGTCACCTCGATGAGCTCGACCCCGAGGAAGTCGGAAAACGGCATCGCATAATCGGGCGGCATTGGCTTCGGGCTCCTCCGCACTGACGGCATAGCACGGGAACCCGGGTGGCGGCGGGGCGTTCTACCGGGCCTCTCAGGGGAATGCCATGCCGACGATCAAGCTCTTCCGCCGCCACGATCTGAAGGACGCGCCGCTGATCGCGCTTGCCGGCCTCGGCGTCGGAATATTCGCCTCGATCCTCGTCGGCGCGCTGGTCTAGGCGCAGCCCGCCTGCCAAAAAAACGCCCGGCGGACCGGGCGTTTAGGCGGAAGGCCGGTGGGATGGGGGTCTCAAGGGGGGCCTTCATCCGCGAAGCTACGGCCGAGCTGTTTCGCGATGATGTCTTTGAATATTTCATCGACGCAACAATGCGCCGCGCCCCCGCCGTCGGCACGCATTGCGCGGCCGCGAGCGGGGCCATATGTAGCCCGGGCCCCGGCGCGCCCCGAAGGACCGCGCGCCTCATCGACGAGGTAGCGCATGGCCCGCGACGTTTCCGATGCGACACCCATCGGCGCGCGCGACGAGCTCGTAGCCTGGATCGCCGAAGGCGAGAAGCCGCGCGAAGCGTGGCGCCTCGGCACCGAGCACGAGAAGATCCCGTTCTACCGCTCGAGCCATGCGCCGGTGCCCTATGAGGGCGAGACCGGCATCCGGGCGCTCCTCGACGGGTTGTCCGCCGAGACCGGCTGGGATCCGATCCTCGACCGCAACAACATCATCGGCCTCTACGACGCCGGCGGCGGCGGCGCGATCTCGCTCGAGCCCGGCGGCCAGTTCGAGCTCTCCGGGGCGCCGCTCGCGACGATCCACGATACCGTGGGCGAGCTCGATCGCCACCTCGCCGAGGTGAAGCGCGTCGGCGAGCCGATGGACCTCGGCTTCCTGACGCTCGGCATGAGCCCGAAATGGAGCCGGGCCGAGACGCCGCTGATGCCGAAGCGCCGCTACGACATCATGCGCAACTACATGCCGAAGGTCGGCGGCCGCGGGCTCGACATGATGTTCCGCACCGCGACCGTGCAGGTGAACCTCGATTTCGGCTCCGAGGCCGACATGGTCAAGAAGCTGCGCGTCTCGCTCGCGCTGCAGCCGGTCGCGACGGCGCTGTTCGCGAACTCGCCCTTCACCGAGGGCCGGCCGAACGGCTTTCTGTCGATGCGCTCCGAGATCTGGCGCGATACCGACAACGACCGCGCCGGGATGCTGCCTAGGGCCTTCGACGACGGCTTCGGCTACGAAGCCTATGTCGACTGGGCGCTCGACGTGCCGATGTATTTCGTCAAGCGCGACGACACCTACCATGACGTCGCCGGCGCCTCGTTCCGCGACCTCCTCGCCGGCCGCCTCGCGGCGCTGCCAGGCGAGGTCGCGACGCGCTCCGACTGGGCGAACCACGTCTCGACGCTGTTCCCGGAGGTCCGCCTCAAGCGCTATCTCGAGATGCGCGGGGCCGATGTCGGGCCGCCGGAGCGGATCGCCGCGCTTTCCGCCTTCTGGGTCGGCCTCCTCTACGACCAGGCCTCGCTCGACGGCGCCTTCGACCTCGTGCGCGGCTGGAGCGCCGAGGATCGCGAGCGGCTGCGCGCCGACGTGCCGCGCCTCGCGCTCGACGCCGAGGTCGCCGGCCGGCCGGTGCGCGACGTCGCCCGCGACGCGCTTGCCTTCTCGCGCTCGGGCCTGAGCCGTCGCGCCATGCTCGACGCCGACGGGCGTGACGAGACCCACTTCCTCGACCCGCTCGACGCTATCCTCGCCCGCGGCCGCACCGCCGCCGAGGACCTCCTCGACCGCTACCACGGCCCCTGGCGCCACTCGGTCGAGCCGGCTTTCGAGGAGTGCGTGTTCTAGCGGTGGCGCGCCCGCAGAGGCGTCGATCACGCCGGCAGCCGCACCGTCGCCCTCAGGCCGCCGAGCGGGCTCGTGTCGAGGAAGATGTCGCCGCCATGCGAGCGGGCGATGTCGCGGGCGATGGCGAGCCCGAGGCCGGAGCCGCCCTCGTCCTGGTTGCGGGCCTCGTCGAGCCGAACGAATGGCTTGAACACCTCCTCGCGCTGCTGCGGCGGGATGCCCGGCCCGTCGTCGTCGACGGTGACGAGGAGCCACCGGGTCTCGTGGTTCGCCGCGACGGCGATGGCGTCGCCGTGGCGGGCGGCGTTCGAGAGCAGGTTGAAGAGCAGTCGCCGGAACGCGTCCGGGCGCACCGTCACCATCGGGTCGCCGACGATGTCGAGCGCGACGCTGTGGCCCTGGCGCTCGGCGTCGAGGCGCAGCTCCTCGAGCAGCGCCCTGAGGTCGGTCTTCACCGCCTGCTCGCCGGCGTCGCCGCGGGCAAAGGCGAGATAACCCTCGAGCATGCGCGTCATCTCGTCGATGTCGCGCTTCAGATCCTCGATCTCCGGCGTCTCGTCGAACAGCGCCAGCGAGAGCTTGAAGCGGGTCAGGATGGTGCGCAGATCGTGGCTGACGCCGTTCAGCATCGCCGTGCGCTGCTCGATTGCGCGCTCGATGCGCCGCTTCATCTCAATGAAGGCGTGCCCGGCCTGGCGCACCTCGCGGGCGCCGCGCGGGCGGAACTCGATCTCGCGGCCTTTGCCGAAGCTCTCGGCGGCCTCGGCAAGGCGCAGGATCGGGCGGATCTGGTTGCGCAGGATCAGGATCGCGACGGCGAGCAGCACGAGCGAGGAGCCGCCCATCCACAGGAGGAAGATGTGCGAGTTCGAGGCGTAGGCCTGGC
>DAINQO010000027.1:0-26145 GCA_036742625.1 Microvirga sp. | reverse complement strand
GGCGCCACGGCGACACCACCGGGCCGAAGGCGCTGGTCTCGTTCGACGAGCCCATGGCGAACTCGTCGTTGTTGAGCTTGCCCAGCATCACCGCGCCTTCGCGCCACAGCTGCTGCGTGATGGTCGACTCATATTGCGGCTCGAAGCCCTTGAGGATGTTCGAGCCGGCCGTGGTCTGGAAGCCCTTCGTGCAGAACAGGTCCTTGATGCCGAGCGGCAGCCCTTCGAGGGCGCCGGCCTCTCCCTTGGCGAGGCGCGCCTCGGAGGCCTGCGCCATCTCGAGCGCACGCTCCGGCGTCTCGAGCACGAAGGCGTTGAGCGCCCGCGCCTTCTCGATCGCGCCGACATGCGCGCGCGTGAGCTCGGTCGAAGAGAAGCGCCTCGCTTTCAGCCCGTCGCGGGCGTCGGCAAGAGTGAGGGTCGTGAGATCGGTCACTTGGTTTTCGTTCCATCACGTCATGGCCGGGCTTGACCCGGCCATCTGCGGCCGATCCCCGGGTCTCGCTGCGCTCGCCCGAAGATCCTCGGGTCTACGCGCTCCGCGCTCCGCCCGAGGATGGTCTCGTTCGGGCTCGCGCCCTCACTCGACCACCTTGGGCACGAGGAAGAAATGGTCCTCGGTCGCAGGCGCATTCTTGACGATTGCATCGGCATAGCCGCCGTCGGTCACGGCGTCGGCGCGTTTCTTCATCGCCATCGGCGTCACCGACGTCATCGGCTCGACGCCCTCGACATCGACCTCGTTCAGCTGCTCGACGAAGGACAGGATGGCGTTGAGCTCGCCTTGCAGGTGCGGGATGTCGTCCTCGACGACCGCGATGCGCGCAAGACGCGCGATGCGGCGCACCGTCTCATGGTCGACCGACATGAAGTGGCTTTCAGAGAATGGGGCCGATGGCTGCAGCGCCTATAGCACCGGCCGCTTTTGCGCTGCAATGCGCGACGCGACGCGTCGAGGGTCCCTAGGAGGGCCCCTTGGAGGGTCAGGTGATCATCGAATCCGGATTGGTGCTGACCGGGATCACGATCACCCGCGTCTGCTTCCAACGCAGATAGCTGTGCACTCCGCCGGCGGAGAGGAAAAAGGCGGCAAGACACAACAGCACGAAGCGCATCCCCGGCGAGCTCGGGATGCCGCCCATAGCGAACCGCCCGCGCTGGATCGTGAGCTCCGGTCGCGGGATGAGCCGCGTCGGCGCGGCGGTTTCGACCGGCTGGACGATGCGCCTGACGGCAACGACGTCGACGGCGCGGATCGCCCGCGCGCCCCTGCCGGTCTCGGCGGCCGGCGCCTCGCTGTCCGGGACCGAAGGCTTTTCGGAACCGCGCAACCGCTCCGCCCAGGCGGCGAGGCGCTCGATCGTGAGCGGCTCTTTGACGGCGCGACGCGCAGCTTTGCCGGAGGCGCCGGAGACGGTCTCGACGCGCCAGCACGGCCGCGGCCCCGGCCAATTCACGGCCGGCACGGCCGCGCCGACCTGAAAGAGGTTCGGATCGTCGAGCGCGATGCCGAACCCGCCGCCCTCCGCAGGGGCGAAGCCGACGGCGGCGGCGCCCGCCGGCACCGGGGAGGAATCTCGCTCTGCGTCCACGCCTCACCCTCATCGAGGTGAATTCTTCGTGAACGCGACTATGCCGCCTCGGTCCCGAACCGGCCAGCGAATGCCTAAAGAAAGGTTAAGAAGCGCCGGCTCACGGGATCCGCACCGCCGTGTGCTTGTGCGGCACGAGAACCTGGATGCCGCTGCCTTCCATCGCCGCGACGAACTTGTCGGCGTTCGGCTCGATGATCGGGAATGAGCCGTAATGGGCCGGAATGACGGCCTTCGGCTTGAAGAAGCGGCTGACCGCAAGCGCCGCGGTCGTCGGGCCCATGGTGAAGCGGTCCCCGATCGGCACGATCAGGACCTGCGGCGCGTGGATTTCGGCGATCAGCGCCATGTCGCCGAAGATGTCCGTATCCCCCATGTGATAGACGGTGGGCTCGCCCTCCGCCTTGACGATGGCGCCGTTCGGATTGCCGAGCGGGACGTCACCCCGGCCTCGACGAGGCCCGCCGAGTGGTCGGCCCTAACGAGCGTGACGGTGAAGCCGCCCTGGTCCGTCGTGCCGCCGGTGTTCATCGGATCGAAGTTCTCCAGGCCCTTGGAGGCGAGCCACATGCACAGGTCGTAGTTGGTGATGACCTTGGCCCCGTTCGCCTTCGAGATCTCGACGGCATCGCCGATATGATCGCCGTGGCCGTGGGTGATGATGATGTGAGTCACGCCGTCGACGGCTTTGGCTCGATCGCCGTCGAACGCCGGGTTGCCGGTGAAGAACGGGTCGATCAGGACGACCTTGTCCGAAAAGTCGAGGCGAAAGGCGGAATGGCCGAACCAGGTGATTCTCATGACGGCGCTCCAGCGAACTTAAATGTGGTCTAAGCGGTAGTGCAGCCCGGCCGGGGCGACAATCGATGGCGGGACTTCATGGCTGAGGAGAAGGACGACCCGGCAGCGGTGCTCGCCGCCCTGCCCCGGCATGCCCGTCTCCTCGGCATCGATCTCGGCACGAAGACCCTCGGGCTCGCCCTCTCCGACGTCGAGCGCCGCATCGCATCGCCGCTCGAGACGCTCGAGCGCTCGAAGTTCACGGCCGACGCCAAGAAAATCCAGGCGCTCGTCGCCCGCTTCGGCATCGGCGCGATCGTCTTCGGCCTGCCGCTGAACATGGACGGCACCGAAGGCCCGCGGGCTCAGGCCACCCGCGCCTTCGCGCGCAATCTCGCCGCCCATATCCGGCTGCCGACGCTGTTCTGGGACGAGCGCCTGTCGACGGCCGCGGTGAACCGGATGCTGATCGATTTCGACACCACCCGGCGCCGCCGCGCCGCGCTCGTCGACAAGATGGCCGCCGCCTACATCCTCCAGGGTTTCCTGGAGGCGCTCGGCGCGCCTCGCCATTCCCAGACACACTCATAAAAGCCGGGATTGCAATTTCTGAGTTGTATCAAGTTGTGTCTTGGAACTGTCGGTTGGGGTAGGTTACACTCACTGCGTTGCCTCATGAGATTGCGCGATTCATGAAACGCCCGCTCCCCAACCCGCCGCCGATCACGGAGACCGCTTCGCCCCGCGCTACGGAGGGGCGAGTTCCGTTATCGGGCCTCGAGAGCGCGCCTGAGATCGCCGCCTATATCGGTCAGATGAGCGCCGATCTTGCGGTGCTGGCGCGCTCGGCGAAGCTCGGCGCCCTCGCCTATCTGCTCGAGATGACCCAGATCGAAGCGGGTCACCCGATCCAGAAAACGAAGTAGCGCCGCCCGTCTCAGGCGTTCAGCGAGACGCCGCTGCCGGCGTGCCGCACCAGGCGTCCAGCAAGCTCCAGCTCGAGCAGGATGCCGTTGACGGCCCGGATCGACAGGCCGGACTGGCGGGCAAGCTCGTCCGGCGAGACCGGCGCCGGGCCGAGAAGTCCGACGACGATGCCGGTCTCGTCCGCCGCGATCGGCTCCGCCTCCGCCTCGAAGAGAAGCCCGGGCCGGGCTCGCGTTTCGGCGTCCTCGCCCGATTCGAGGTCGAGCTCGTCCCAAAGCGTCCCGAGCTCCTCTTCGGGGCGGATGCCGGGCTCTTCGGCGGTCCGGCGCGGGACCTCGTTCGACGCGAGGAGCGGCGCCAGCACATCGATGACATGCTCCGGCGCGGCGCAGAGGGTCGCGCCCTGCCGGATGAGGTCGTTCGTACCGTCCGCCCGCGGATCGAGCGGCGAGCCCGGGACCGCGAAGACCTCCCGCCCCTGCTCCAGCGCGAAACGGGCGGTGATCAGCGAGCCGGACTTGCGCGCCGCCTCGACCACCACGACGCCGAGCGACAGGCCGGAGACGAGGCGGTTGCGGCGCGGGAAGTCTCGGCCGCGCGGCTCCCATTCGATCGGCATCTCGGTCATCGCCGCCCCGCCTTGCGCAACGATCGTCTCGAGCAGCGGCTCGTTCTCCGACGGGTAGACCCGCGCGTGCCCGCCGGCGATGACGGCGACCGTGCCGGTCGAGAGCGCGCCGCGGTGGGCGCGGGTGTCGATGCCGCGCGCGAGGCCGGACACGACCACATAACCGGCCTCGCCGAGCGCCCGCGCCAGCCGTTCCGTGAAGGTCAGCCCGGCCGCCGAGGCGTTGCGCGAGCCGACCACCGCCACCATCGGACGGGCGAGGACCTTGGCGTCGCCGCGGACCGCGATCAGCGGCGGCGCGGAATCGATCGCCTGCAGCGCCTTCGGGTATTCGGGCTCGCCGGTCGCGATCAAGCGGCCGCCGAGGCGCGTCGTCGCCTCGAGCTCGCGCTCGGCCTCTTCGCGGCTCATGATCTTCAAGCCCGAGCGGCCGGTCCGGCGATAGAGTCCCGGCAGCGCGTCGAGCGCCGCGGAGGCGCCGCCGTAGCGGTTGACCAGGCTCGTGAAGGTGCGCGGCCCGATGTTCTCGGAGCGGATCAGGCGCAGCCAGGCGAGGCGCTGCTCGTCGCTGAGGCGGTTCTGGCTCATGCGCTCTTGTCGACGCTTTTGCCGATGCGGCTCTCGCTGCCGGCCGCGAGCCGCCTGATATTCTCGCGGTGGCGCCACCACAGGAGAGCCGTGAGGATCACGAACAGCTCGGCCATCTGGCGCTCGCCGAGCCACCACAGCACCGGCGGCATCGCGGCGCTCGCGACGAGACCGGACAGCGAGGAGTAGCGGGTGACCGCTGCCGTCGCCAGCCAGATCGCCCCGAAGGCGACGACCGCCACCGGCTTCAGCCCGAGAAGGCAGCCGACATAGGTCGCGACGCCCTTGCCGCCCTTGAACCCGAGCCAGACCGGAAACAGGTGACCGAGGAACGCGCCGAGCCCGGCAAGGATCGCGGCGTTCGGTCCCCAGAGCCAGCCCATCAGGAGGACGGCCGCGGTGCCTTTCAGCGCGTCGCCGACAAGCGTCGCGGCGGCAAGGCCCTTTCGCCCGGTGCGCAGGACGTTCGTGGCGCCGATATTGCCCGACCCGAGCCGGCGGATATCGCCGAGCCCGGCGAACCGGGTCAGCAGCAGACCGAACGGAATCGAGCCGAAAAGGTATCCAATCGCGAACGCGGCAGCGAAATACGGCGCGGCCAGCGACCAGTTCATCGATTCCGGCATACGCGAGCTACCCCGGACGTCCCTTTCCGCGGCCATCATACACAATTTGCCCGGCCGCCAAGGTCAGGCGGACGCGGCCTTGGAGGCGCGCTTCGTCGAAGGGCGAGTTCTTCGAGCGCGAGCGCAGATCGCGCTTGTCGAGCACATAGGGCTCGTCGGGGTCGAACAGCACGAGATCGGCCGGCGCGCCGGCCGCAAGCCGCCCGGCGGACAGCCGCAGGATTTCCGCCGGCCGCCCCGACAGCGCGCCGATGAGCCGTGCGAGCGAAAGGCGGCCGTCATGCACGAGGCGCAGCGCCGCCGAAAGCAGGGTTTCGAGACCGATCGCCCCGTCGGCGGATTCGGCGAAGGGCAGGCGCTTCGTCTCGACGTCCTGCGGATTGTGGTCGGAGACGATCACGTCGATGACGCCGTCCGCGAGCCCGTCGATCACCGCCTGCCGGTCGTCCTCGCTGCGCAGGGGCGGCGAGAGCTTGAGGAAGGTGCGGTAGTCGCCGATGTCGTTCTCGTTGAGCGTCAGGCTGTTGATCGAGACCCCGCAGGTGACGGGCAGCCCCGCCTCTTTCGCCTGGCGCATGAGGGCGACCGCGTCGGCGCAGGAGACCATGGCGGCGTGGTAGCGGGCGCCGGTGAGGCGCACGAGACGCAGGTCGCGCTCGAGGAGCACGGTCTCGGCTTCGCGCGGGATGCCGGCGAGCCCGAGTCGCGAGGCGGTCTCGCCCTCGTTCATGACGCCGTCGCCGACGAGGTCCGCATCCTCGAGGTGCGGCATGAGCAGAACGCCGAAATCGCGCGCGTAGGTCAGCGCACGGCGCATCACTTGCGAGCTTGCGACACCGTGCGTGCCGTCCGTGAAGGCGACGGCGCCGGCCTCGCTCAACAGCCCGAACTCTGTCATCTTACGGCCGGCGAGGCCCTTGGTGATCGCCGCCGCGGGGTGAATGTCGACGACCGCCGTGTCGCGCGCCCGGCGCAAGACGAAATCGACGATCGCCGGATCGTCGATGACGGGGTTGGTGTCCGGCATGCAGACGAGCGTCGTCACGCCGCCCGCCGCCGCCGCCTCGCTTGCGGTCTTGAGCGTCTCGCGGTGCTCGGCTCCGGGCTCGCCGGTGAAGGCGCGCATGTCGACGAGGCCCGGCGTGAGCACCTGTCCGCCGCAATCGACGACGGTCGCGCCTTCCGGAGGCGCCGGCGCGCCCCACGCGACATCCGCAATGACGCCGTCGCGCACGAGCACGCTGCCGCGCCCGTCCCGCCCCGAGGCTGGATCGATGAGGCGGGCGTCGGCGAGGAGGGTCGGGCGATTCGTATTCATGCGCAGCCCGGGACGTCCTCGATACGCATGAACGCCGCCTTCCCGTGAGCCTGCGCGGTCGCAACCATGTCGTCGGCGCCGGCGGAAGGCCCACCGATGCGCAGGACCCCATCGCACTTCGCGACGAGCCGGCGAGCGATGGGATGGAAGATCTCGTCGAACACGGGATCGCCGACGCCGGTCGAGCCGGCGAAGGCGATCAGCGGCAGGGCGTACCACTCCCCCAGCACCGGCAGGTGCCCGGCCCGGAACAGGCGCAGCGCGACCTCCATCATGGCATCGACGTTGGCTTGAATTTTTTTCGGATCGTCCCCGGTGCCGGAGCGGTACGGCCCGGCGACGAGGATGTGAAGGGGCTCCGCCAGGGTTGTCATCCGTTCGGCAGGTGGCTGGCGAGCGCCTCGAGCACCGCCATGCGGACCGCGACCCCCATCTCGACCTGTTCCTGGATCAGCGACTGGGCGCCGTCCGCGACCTCGGACGAGATCTCGACGCCGCGGTTCATCGGCCCCGGATGCATGACGAGCGCGTCGGGCTTGGCCAGCGACAGCTTCTCCTGGTCGAGGCCGAAATAGCGGAAATACTCCTTCACCGAGGGCACGAAGGAGCCGTTCATGCGCTCGCGCTGCAGGCGCAGCATCATGACGATGTCGGCGCCCGCCAAGCCCATGCGCATGTCGCGGAAGACCTCGACCCCGAAGCGCTCGATGCCGGTCGGCAGGAGCGTCGAGGGCGCGATGACGCGCACGCGCGCGCCGAGCGCCTGCAGCAGGATGATGTTCGAACGCGCGACGCGCGAATGCAGGATGTCGCCGCAGATCGCGACGGCAAGGCCCTGGATGCGGCCCTTGCGGCGGCGGATGGTGAGCGCGTCGAGCAGCGCCTGCGTCGGATGCTCGTGCGCGCCGTCGCCGGCGTTGACGACCGAGCACTCGACCTTGCGGGCGAGAAGATGCACGGCGCCGGCGGCGTGATGGCGCACGATGATGATGTCCGGCCGCATGGCGTTGAGCGTCGCCGCGGTGTCGATCAGCGTCTCCCCCTTCTTCACCGAGGAGGAGGCGACCGACATGTTCATGACGTCGGCGCCGAGCCGCTTGCCGGCGATCTCGAAGGACGATTGGGTGCGGGTCGAGGGCTCGAAGAACAGGTTGATCTGCGTGCGGCCGCGCAAGGTGGCCTTCTTCTTCTCGATCTGCCGGCTGACCTCGACCGCCTCGTCAGCGAGGTCGAGCAAGGCGTTGATATCGCACGGGGAAAGGCCCTCGATCCCGAGCAGGTGGCGATGCGGGTAGATCGGGCGCGGGGCGGCCATGCTGAGCCGACCGCTATAGGGACAGTCGGCGGGGCCGGCAAGGCGCGCAACGGTCCGTGCGGGCAGGACCGGCCCGGCTGTCCCCAGGCAAAGGTCGCCGATCATGGCGGGGAGATTGGCCCGACGATGACGCGGCAATAGCCCGACGATGATGCGCCATGATGCCGACGATGATGCGCCGCGATGCCGACGTCGGCGGGCGCCCGCTGCAGGCCCAAAATTTGACTTCCGCCCTCCGCTCGCCCACTTAAACGCCTCCGCGACGGCCTGGGCTGCCGGTCCGCGCTCCCCCTTTTGCCATCGCTGCCCGCGTCACCGCCCTCGGAACCGCTATGAAGGTGCTCGTCGTCGAATCGCCCGCGAAGGCGAAGACGATCAACAAATATCTCGGCCGCGACTACGAGGTCCTGGCCTCCTTCGGGCACATCCGCGACCTGCCGGCAAAGGACGGCTCGGTCGACCCGAACGACGATTTCAGGATGCTCTGGGAGGTCGACCCGAAGAGCGGCAAGCGCGTCTCCGACATCGCCAAGGCCCTCAAAGGGGCCGAGAAGCTGATCCTCGCGACCGACCCCGACCGCGAGGGCGAGGCGATCTCCTGGCACGTCGTCGAGGCGCTCAAGGAGAAGCGGGCGCTCAAGGACACGCCGTTCGAGCGCGTCACCTTCAACGCCATCACCAAGGACGCGGTGCAGAGCGCGCTGCGCCAGCCGCGCCAGATCGACCAGGCGCTTGTCGACGCCTACATGGCCCGCCGGGCGCTCGACTATCTCGTCGGCTTCACGCTGTCGCCGGTCCTGTGGCGCAAGCTCCCCGGCGCGCGCTCGGCCGGGCGCGTGCAGTCGGTGGCGCTGCGCCTCGTCTGCGACCGCGAGCTCGAGATCGAGAAGTTCGTCGCGCGCGAATACTGGTCGCTCGTCGCGACGCTGGCGACGAAGGACGGCGGCGTCTTCGAGGCGCGGCTCGTCGGCGCCGACGGCCGCAAGATCGCGCGGCTCGACATCGGCACGGCCGCGGAGGCGGAAGCCTTCCGCCGCGACTTGGAGCTTGCGACCTTCGGCGTCGCCAAGGTCGAGGCGAAACCGGCGAAACGCCATCCGTACGCGCCGTTCACGACCTCGACCCTGCAGCAGGAAGCCTCGCGCAAGCTCGGGCTCGCGCCGGCGCAGACCATGCGCGTCGCGCAGCGCCTCTACGAGGGCGTCGACATCGGCGGCGAGACCGTCGGCCTCATCACCTACATGCGCACCGACGGCATCGACATGGCGCCCGAGGCGATCGCGGCGGCACGCCGCGTCATCGCCAAGGAATACGGCGAGCGCTACCTCCCGGGCGTCCCGCGCCGCTACCAGAACAAGGCCAAGAACGCGCAGGAAGCGCACGAGGCGATCCGCCCGACCGACATGGGCCGCCTCCCCTCCCACGTCCGCAAGCATCTCGATCCCGAGCAGGCAAGGCTCTACGAGCTGATCTGGATCCGCACCGTCGCGAGCCAGATGGAATCGGCCGAGCTCGAGCGCACCACCGTCGACATCGCGGCCCGCGTCGGTCCGCGCAACCTCGATCTGCGCGCCACCGGGCAGGTGATCAAGTTCGATGGCTTCCTGACGCTCTACCGCGAGGACCGCGACGATCCGGATCCGGCGGCGGACGGCGACGACGACGAGGGCCGCCTGCCGCCGATGTCAGCCGGCGATCCGCTCGAGCGGCGGCGCATCGAGGCCGGCCAGCATTTCACCGAGCCGCCGCCGCGCTACTCCGAGGCGAGCCTCGTCAAGCGCATGGAGGAGCTCGGCATCGGCCGGCCCTCGACCTACGCCTCGATCCTCGCCGTACTGCGCGAGCGCGAATATGTGCGCCTGGAGAAGAAGCGCCTCGTCGCCGAGGACAAGGGGCTCCTCGTCATCGCCTTCCTGGAGAGCTTCTTCAAGCAGCTCGTCGCCTACGACTTCACGGCCGACCTCGAAGAGCAGCTCGACCGCATCTCCAACAGCGAGATCGACTGGAAGCAGGTCCTGCGCAATTTCTGGCGCGACTTCGCGGCCGCGGTCGGCGAGACCAAGGACCTGCGCACGACCGAGATCCTCGACGCCCTCAACGATCTCTTAGCCCCGCACATCTTCCCGCCGAAGGCCGACGGCGCCGACGCGCGCGCCTGCCCGAGCTGCGGCAACGGCCAGCTGTCGCTCAAGCTCGGCAAGTTCGGCGCCTTCATCGGCTGCTCGAACTACCCCGAATGCCGCTACACCCGTCAGCTGATGGCGTCGGGCGGGGCCGAGGCGGAGAGCTTCGGCGACGAGGGCACGCCGGGGGTCCGGCTTCTCGGCGAGGATCCGGAGACCGGCCTTGCCGTGACCTTGCGCGACGGCCGCTTCGGCAAGTTCCTCCAGCTCGGCGAGGCGGTCGAGAAGGGCGACAAGCCGAAGCGCTCCTCGCTGCCGCCGGGCGCCGATCCTGCGGCGATCGACCTCGAACGGGCGCTGCGGCTCCTTGCCCTGCCGCAGCCGGTCGCGACGCACCCGGAGTCAGGCGCGCCGATCCTCGTCGGCATCGGCCGCTACGGCCCTTACGTCCAGCACGCCAAGACCTACGCCAACCTCGAGAAGGACGACGACGTGCTGGCGATCGGCGCCAACCGGGCGATCGACCTCATCGTCGCGAAGGAAAGCGGCGCCGCCTTCCGCCGCGGCGGCCAGCGCGACCCCGGCCGCGCGCTCGGCGAGGAGCCCGGCACCGGCAAGACGGTCGTGGTCAAGGCCGGCCGCTTCGGCCCCTACGTCACCGACGGCGAGGTCAACGCGACGCTCCCGCGGGCGCTGAGCGCCGACGCCGTGACGCTCGACGAGGCGATCGCGCTCATCGCCGCCCGCCGCGCCGCAGGTCCGGCGAAGAAGCCGCGCCGCGCCACGCGCGGCGGCGGAAAGGCCGGCGCCAAGGCTCCGGCGCCAAGCGCCAAGGCCAGCGCGAAGAAGCGAACGGCCAGGAAGGCCGGCGCCAAGAAGGCACCAAGAAAAACCGCCAGCGCCTGAGGCCGGCGCGAACCCCTCTCCCGGAGGGAGAGGGGCAGGGGTGAGGGGAACCGGCCGCCGGACAGAAGGCTCTGCAGGCTCCACCGGAAAGGGCGGGCCGTCACTCGGTCGCGCTCCGCGCGACTCGACCTCTCCCATTCGGGGGCCCATTCGGGAGAGGTGGCGCGCTAGAGTAGTGTCCGCACGACCTTGAAAGCGCCACGCCATGCAACCCGACACCCACTACGCCAAGAGCGGCGAAGTCCGCATCGCCTACCAGGTGTTCGGGCAGGGCGCGTTCGACCTCGTCTACGTCCCCGGCTTCGTCTCCAACATCGACCTCTACTGGGACTACCCGGCCATGGCGCATTTCCTGTCGCGCCTCGGGTCGTTCTGCCGCGTGATCGTGTTCGACAAGCGCGGCACCGGCCTCTCCGATCGGGCCGTCAGCGCGCCGACGCTCGAGGAGCGCATGGACGACGTGCGCGCCGTCATGGACGCGGTCGGCAGCGAGCGGGCGGCGATCTTCGGCGTCTCCGAGGGCGGCGCCATGAGCATGCTCTTCGCCGCGACCTACCCCGAGCGGACCCAGGCCCTCGTGCTCTGCGGCACCTACGCCCACTTCTTCTCGTACGTGCTACCGCCGGAGGAGTTCGAGGCGTCCCTCGAGCGCATCGAGGCAACGTGGGGCACGGGCGCGAGCCTTCCGGTCTTCGCGCCCTCGAAGGTCTCGGACGACGCGTTCCGGCAGTGGTGGGGGCGCTTCGAGCGGCTGGGGGCAAGCCCTTCCGCGGTGCTCGCTCTGATGCGCCTCAACAGCCGCATCGACGTGCGCCCCGTGCTGCCGTCGATCCGCACCCCGACCCTCGTGCTGCACCGAGTCGGCGACAAGCGGGTGAGCGTCGAGGGCGGCCGCCACCTCGCGGCCAACATCCCGGGCGCCAAGTTCGTCGAGCTGCCCGGCGAGGACCACTTCTTCCTCGCCGGCGACGTCGACCGCATCGCCGACGAGATGGAGGTCTTTCTCACCGGCTCGCGCGCCGACATCGAGCCCGACCGCATCCTCGCGACGGTCATGTTCACCGACATCGTCGACTCGACGAAGCGGGCCCTGAAGCTCGGCGACCGCCGCTGGCGCGAGCTGCTCGATCAGCACGACCGCCTGCTGCGCCAGGAGATCGCGCGCTTCCGCGGGCGCGAGGTCAAGACGCTGGGCGACGGGTTCCTCGCGACCTTCGACGGACCGGCGCGCGCGGTCCGCTGCGGGACGAGCATCGTCGACGCGGCGCGCTCGCTCGACCTCGATGTGCGAGGCGGCGTCCATACCGGCGAGATCGAGGTCAAGGGCGACGATATCGGCGGGATCGCTGTCCATATCGCGGCGCGGGTGGCGGGCCTTGCCGAATCCAATCAGATCCTGGTCTCGAGCACCGTCCGCGATCTCGTCGCCGGGTCCAATCTCCAGTTCGCCGATCGCGGCCCGCACGCGCTGAAAGGCCTCGACGAGCCCGTCCGCCTGTTCTCGGTCGACCCCGTCAGGGCGTCATGAGGACGATCGCCGCCGGCTCAGAAGACGACAAAGATGGCGAGCGCCGCGACGACGCCGATGCCGAGCCACACGGTCACGCCGCGCATCGAGTGCCGGCGACGGCTGTCGTCCGAGGGACAGGCGAAGGCCTCGCCGGCGCATTGCGCGGCCCGGATCAGCTGGGTGTGACGGGCCGTGACGCCTGCCGACGCCGTCTTCATGGCAGAGACCCTCCGAGGTACTCATCGTAGCAGGCCAACTTGAAGGAACAATGAAGGTTCCTCGACTGCGTCGAAAGTCCTAGAGAGTGTCACCGGAACGCCACGGCGCGGCTATAGTGGCTCGAAAGACCGGAGAACCGCCCATGCAAGAGCTGCTGACCCGTTCGCAGGCGGCCGAGGAGGCCGAGAACCAAGCCTCGAACCCAAGCGCCAATCCGACGATGGGCGAGATCATCGCCGCGCGCTACAGCCGGCGCGACCTCCTGCGCGGCGGGCTTGCCGTCACCGCGATCTCCGCCACCATCGCGCCGCTCGCGCTCGCCGTCGCCGACAAAGCCCGCGCCGATACGAACACGCCGACCTTCACCTTCAAGGAGGTGTCGGCGGGCTCGGACGACAGGATGCACGTGGCGGAGGGCTACGATGCCGATGTCCTGATCCGCTGGGGCGACCCTGTGCTCCCCGGCGCGCCGCCGTTCGATCCGGCAAACCAGACCGCCGCCGCGCAGGCACAGCAGTTCGGCTACAACAACGACTATCTCGGCTACTTCCCGCTCGACGGCTCGCGCCGGGGGCTCCTCGTCGTCAATCACGAATACACGAACGAGGAGCTGATGTTCCCCGGCCTCGGCCGCCAGGACGCGCGCGACCCGAAGAAGCAGACCGTGCCGTTCCCGAAGATGACGCGGGAGATCGCCGAAGTCGAGATGATGGCGCATGGCGGCTCGGTCCTCGAGGTCGTCCGCGGCGCAAACGGCAAGTGGTCGGTGGTGCCGGATTCGCGCTTCGCCCGCCGCATCACCGCCGAAACCGAGATGGAGGTCAGCGGGCCGGCGGCCGGCGTCGAGCGGATGCGGACGAGCTACGACCCGAGCGGGCGGCGCGTGCGCGGCATGTTCAACAACTGCGCCGGCGGCACGACGCCGTGGGGCACCTGGGTCACCTGCGAGGAGAACGTCAACGGCTACTTCTTCGGCAAGCTCGAGGACCACCACCCGGAGGCGCGCAACTACAAGCGCATGGGCATCCCGGGCAACTGGCAGAACTGGGGCGCGTATCACGACCGCTTCGACGTCTGGAAGGAGCCGAACGAGGCGAACAGGTTCGGCTGGGTGGTGGAGATCGATCCCTTCGACCCGGCGTCGACGCCGAAGAAGCGCACGGCGCTCGGGCGCTTCAAGCACGAGGGCGCGGCCGGAATCGTCAACCGGGACGGCCGCTACGTGATCTACTCCGGCGACGACGAGCGCTTCGACTACGTCTACAAGTTCGTGACCGAGGCGCGGGTCGACCGGCAGAACCGCGACGCCAACCGCGACATCCTCGACCGCGGCTCGCTTTACGTCGCGCGCTACGACGCCGACGGCACCGGGCGCTGGCTGCCGCTCGTCCACGGGCAAGGCCCGCTCACCGAGGCGAACGGATTCGGCTCGCAGGCCGACGTCGTGATCGAGGCGCGCCGCGCCGCCGACCTTCTCGGCGCGACGAAGATGGACCGGCCCGAGGATGTCGAGGCGAACCCCAAGACCGACAAGGTCTATGTGATGCTGACCAATAATTCGCGCCGTACGCCCGAGCAGGTGAGCGCCGCAAACCCGCGCGCCAACAACCGCTTCGGCCACATCGTCGAGATGATCCCTAACGACCGAGATCACGCCTCCGAGACATTCGCCTGGGAGATCCTCGTGCGCTGCGGCGATCCGGCGATCGCCGAGGTCGGCGCGACCTTCTCGCCGGCAACCACCAAGGACGGCTGGTTCGGCATGCCCGACAACTGCGCCGTCGACAACCAGGGCCGGCTCTGGATCGCGACCGACGGCAACCAGCCCTCGCGCACCGGCCGGAGCGACGGCCTCTGGGCGATGGAGACCGAGGGCGAGGCGCGCGCCACCTCGAAGCACTTCTTCCGCTGCCCGAGCGGGGCCGAGATGTGCGGCCCCTACTTCACGCCCGACGACGAGACGCTCTTCCTCGCGATCCAGCATCCCGGCGAAGCCGACGACGACGATCCGAACGCGACGCCCGCGAGCTACGAGAACCCCTCCACGCGCTGGCCGGACTTCCGCCCCAACATGCCGCCGCGGCCCGCCATCGTCGTCGTGACGAAACGGGGCGGCGGCAAGATCGCGGGGTGATCGGTCGTCAGCTCCGGAGCCAGGGCATGCTTGGACTGAAATCGCTCGCCGACGGCATCGGCGAGCAGGCCCCAAGCCAGCATCACCACGGTCGATGCTCCGACGAGCAGCATCGCCTCCAAACCTGTCATCATCCCACCCCATGATTCTTGATCTCGAAGGGGAAGCTACGGGGTCCGGCGCCGGCCTAGCTATTGTACCGAGGCGCATTGCCCGCAGGGACAATGAATCGAGCCCAGCCGCGGCTGAACGGGTGATACGAAGACACTGGGGGCGACGCTTAGGCCAGCGGTAACTTCACCCGGAAGACCGCGCCGTTGGCGCCGTTGCGCTTGTCGACCTCGATCTGGCCGTGATGCGCCTCGACGATGGTGCGCACGATGGAAAGGCCCATGCCCATGCCATGGTCCTTGGTGGAATAGAAGGGATCGAAGATCTTCTTTGCGGCGTCATCGGATACGCCCGGCCCGGTGTCCGCAATCGAAATTTCCGCGAACCTGCCGTTTCGCATCGTCGCCACGGTCACGGCCCTCTCCGCGTGGGTCGTTTCGGATGTGGCGTCGAACCCGTTCAGGATCAGATTGGAGAAGACCTGCTGCAATTGGATCGGGTCGCCGCTGATCCGCAGGGGAGCTCCGTTCAGTCTGCTCCGCAGGACGACCTGGCGCGATCTCGCCTCCGGGGCCAGGAACTTGAGCGTCTCGGCAATCTGATCGTTCACATCGACGGCGTTCTTTTGCAAAGGAACCTTCTTGATGAAGCTTCGCAACGTCCGGACAACGTCGGCAGCTCTGCTGTTGTCGCGTTGGATGTCGTCGACGATCTCTTCGATCTGTTTCAGGTCCGGCGACGGCGATTTTAGCATGATCTTGGCGGTCTCAGCGTTGTTCAGGATCGCTCCCAGCGGCTGGTTTATCTCGTGCGCGATGCCGGCGGCCATCTCGCCGGCGGTCGAGAAGCGATTGACGTGCGCGAGCTCCACCATCCGTTGCCGCGCTTCCGTCTCGGCGGACGAACGGCGATGCCGCTCGAGCATGAGCAGCGTGATCAGACCACCTTGAAGCAAGAGCACCGTGCAGACGGCGAGGATCGGCCAGCGGTAGGTCTCCCAGACGTTCGGTTCGCGAAAGAGAATCTCACTGCCTGGCGGCAGCCCCGACTCGCTGATCTTCCAGCGCTGAAGCTGGCGCCAGTCGAAGAGCACCTTGCTGCTCCGCGTCATCACGAAGCCGGCGTTCGTATTGCCGCTCAAAACTTGGAGGGCGAGCGTTGCGGCTTTCCCGCCGTGCTCTGCAAAGCTGTACACGTCGCCGCCGACGAGGCCGCGGCCGACATACTGATCGATAAAGCCATAGACCGGCACGCTCGCCGCCTTGGAAACTTGCTCCACGACCTCGTGCGGCACGAAGGCCTGGCCGGTGCCATCTCGAAAAAAGGTCGTGTAGAGGACGATCGTGCGTGGCGGCAGTTGCGAGAGTTCCTTCAGGAGGTCCTGCATCGGCAGTGCGGTCCAATATCGGAAGGACACGCGCCCGTCATACGGCTGGAACTGCTTTTTCGCCGTCTCGAGGAGCTTGAGATCGATCTCCGAACCGCCGCTCACCACCACGACATTCTCGGTCGTCGGATGGAGGCGCAGCGCGAGTTCCAGCGTCGGCGCAAAGTCGCGCGTCACGAGCACGCCGCTGACGTGTGGCGGTAAGGGGCGAGCGCCGAAATACGCCGGGTCTACCCCGAGGAAGACGATGGCTGCCCCGGGAAACAGCGGATCGGCAGAGTTCAGCAGCAGGTCGAGCGCCGGCTGCCGAATGGCGACCGTCACGTCGATCGGTTTGTCGGCATACTTTTTCCGAAGGTACTCGCGCAGGATCACCTTGTGCGCGTCGGAGCTGAACCGGGTCAGGTCCATCGCCTCCCGGAAAAACTCGACAGGCTCGGCGGAGTCGGACGTGAATGTCTCCACGAATTCAGCATCGAGCCGTGCCAGCCCCGGCAGCTCGGGACGCTCGTCGAAAAGCAGGACGACGCTGCGCGTCGCGGACCACGCGACCGACATGCCGGACATCGACATCAGCAAGGTCGTGCATACGACCTGCAACGCGCCTCGAAGCTTCATGACGACCTCGTCGTGCCACCTGCCGCGTCGCTTCGACATGCCTTGGACTTAAATCACACCGGCAGTATCGGCGCGAGGAACTTCGCTAGGCAAGCGAAGTCGGGCTTGATTGCGCCCTCGTGTCGCGCGGCGGCACCTCGCATGAGGAGGTCTGTGCTGCCCGAGCGGCGTCGCTCCTCCTGTGCACGACTCAAGGCATCCGGTTTGCGCCGGGGCGCGTTCGGCCATAATGGCGCTTGCCGGGACCGGCCTGGTTAACTGTTGCTTAAGCCTGTGGCGTCGAGGCTCGGAAGCGTGACGCTCCGGCTGTTCCCGTTTCCATTTCGTTCCCCTATATCCGGCCTATGAAAGCCCATGCACGCAAGACCGAATCAGCCCCTGGCAAGCGCCCGATGAGCGAGGGCGACCTGTTCGGCGCCGGTGAGCCGCGCGCCCGTAAGGCCGCGGCCCCGCCGGCGGCGCCGAAGCGCGCCGCCCGGGCGGCGCAGCCTCTCCTCGGAACGCTGGCGGAGACCGGCTACGACGCCTCGTCGATCGAGGTGCTGGAGGGGCTCGAGCCGGTCCGCCGCCGCCCCGGCATGTATATCGGCGGCACCGGCGAGAAGGCGCTGCACCACCTTTTCGCCGAGGTGATCGACAACGCCATGGACGAGGCGGTCGCCGGCCACGCGACCTTCATCGAGGTCGAGTTCGAGGAGAGCGGCTACCTCACGGTGACCGACAACGGGCGCGGCATCCCGGTCGACCCGCACCCGAAGTTCAAGAAGCCGGCCCTCGAAGTGATCATGACGACGCTGCACTCGGGCGGCAAGTTCGACTCGAAGGTCTACGAGACCTCCGGCGGCCTGCACGGCGTCGGCGTCTCGGTCGTGAACGCGCTCTCCGAGCGGCTCGAGGTCGAGGTCGCCCGCAACCAGACCCTCTACCGGCAGGTGTTCGCCCGCGGCCTGCCGCAGGGCAAGCTCGAGACGCTCGGGCGCGTGCACAACCGGCGCGGCACCAAGGTGCGCTTCCGCCCCGACCCGCAGATCTTCGGCAAGGAGGCGCGCTTCCAGCCGCGGCGCCTGTTCAAGATGGCGCGCTCGAAGGCCTATCTCTTCGGCGGCGTCGAGATCCGCTGGAAATGCGCCCCGACGCTCGTCGCGGGGCTCGAGAACGTCCCGGCCGAGGCAAGCTTCCGCTTCCCGAACGGCCTCAAGGACTATCTCGCCAAGGAGATCGACGGCAAGGAACTCGTCGCCGACCAGGTTTTTTCCGGCAAGATCGAGAAGCCCGGCGGCCACGGCTCGCTCGAGTGGGCGGTCGCCTGGATGGCGGCCGAGGACGGCTTCTCATCGTCCTACTGCAACACCATCCCGACGCCGGACGGCGGCACGCACGAGAGCGGCATGCGCATCGCGCTGCTGCGTGGCTTGCGCGAGCATGCCGAGCGGGTCGGCCAGGCGAAGCGCATGACCGCGGTCACGACCGACGACGTCATGGCGACCTGCGCCTCGATGCTGTCGGTGTTCATCCGCGAGCCCGAGTTCCAGGGCCAGACCAAGGACAAGCTCGCGACCGTCGAGGCGGCGCGGATCGTCGAGACGACCGTGCGCGACGCCTTCGACCATTGGCTCGCAGCCTCGCCGCAGCAGGCGAACAAGGTGCTCGACTGGGTCATCGATCGCGCCGAGGAGCGCCTGCGCCGGCGCCAGGAGAAGGAGGTCGCGCGCAAGTCGGCGACGCGCAAGCTGCGCCTCCCGGGCAAGCTCGCCGACTGCACCAACGCCGGCGCCGCCGGCTCCGAGCTGTTCATCGTCGAGGGCGATTCGGCCGGCGGCTCGGCAAAGCAGGCCCGCGACCGGGCGACCCAGGCGGTGCTGCCCTTGCGCGGCAAGATCCTCAACGTCGCCTCGGCGACGAAGGACAAGCTCGTCCAGAACCAGCAGCTCTCCGACCTCGGCCAGGCGCTCGGCTGCGGCACCCTCTCGCACTACCGCGACGGCGATCTGCGCTACGACAAGGTCGTGATCATGACCGACGCCGACGTCGACGGCGCGCACATCGCCTCGCTCCTGATCACGTTCTTCTACCGGCAGATGCCGCAGCTCATCGACAAGGGCCACCTGTATCTGGCGATCCCGCCGCTCTACCGGCTGACGCAAGGGGCTAACACCGTTTACGCCCGCGACGACGCCCACAAGGACAAGCTCCTCAAGACCGCCTTCAAGGGCAACGGCAAGATCGAGATCGGCCGCTTCAAGGGCCTCGGCGAGATGACGGCGGCGCAGCTCAAGGAGACCACCATGGACCCGAGGAAGCGCACGCTGCTGCGGGTGACGGTGCTCCAGGACGAGCGCCCCGAGACCGGCGACGCCGTCGAGCGCCTGATGGGCAACAAGCCCGAAGCCCGCTTCGCCTTCATCCAGGAACGCGCGGCGTTCGCGCATGAGGAAGAGCTGGATATCTAGCGCCCTCCTCCCCCCGCGCGCGCAGCGCGTGGTGGGGAGGTCCGACTCGGCCGCAAGGCCGAGCGGGGTGGGGGGCTGCTTCCCCGAGACGACTCACTCGACGGTTGGCGCGGTGTCGATGGGTGCTTGCCCCGGCACCTGAGCCCGCATCGCGATCAGACCAAGCCAACCACCCCCCACCCCGCTCGGGCTTCGCCCGAGTCGGCCCTCCCCACCACGCGCTGCGCGCGCGGGAGGAGGGAGGTTGCCTCGGCAACCCATCAACCAACCCTTTACGTTAATGCGCGATGGTGCCTGCGAAGCTTCAGCGCGGGCGGCACTCATGTTCGGTCTCTTCGGTCGCAACGACCGTCCTCTCCTCATCACCACCATCAAGGCCGTGGCCGCGATCGGCGTCCTGTCCCTCTTGGCGACGAACTACCTGGCCGACGGCCTCGATCAGAGCGGCCTGACGCGCCTTGCGGCCTCGGCGTCGAAAGCCCGCGAGCCGGCGATCACCGGCTCGATCAACAAGGTCAAGCTCGACCCCTGCGCCACGCCGCGGAACCCCTGAGCAGACGGCCTAGCCACCAAGCCAGGTCGCGAGCGCCGCGTTCACGGCTTGCGGCCGTTCGAGCGTCGACAGGTGGCCGCAGCGCGGCACGATGGCGAGCGCTGCCGCGGGGATCAATCCGGCCATCTCGCGCGCCTGCTCCGGCGGCGTCAGCTCATCGGCGTCGCCGACGACGATCAGCGTCGGAACGCGAATGGCCGGAAGCATCGGGCGCGAATCGCGCCGGCCCATGATCGCCCGGAGCTGGCGCACGAAAACCTCCGGCCCGGTCTCCGCCGCCATGAGGTCGTAGACCTGCCTCAGCTCCGGGTCCGAGCGACGCTCCGCTAGCACGGACCTCGCCCATCTGGCCTCGCACACCTGCGCAAACCGCTCCCCCTCGGCGAGCGCGATCTCCCGCTCGCGGCTCAGCCGCTGCTCGTCCGTATCGGCGCGTGCATTGGTGTCGAGGAGGGCGAGGCGGGCGACGCGCTCCGGCGCCTGGTGCGTCACCTCGAGCGCGATATAGCCGCCCATCGACAGGCCGGCGAGCGCGAAGCGCTCCGGCGCCCGGTCGAGAAGCCGCCGGGCGATCGTCGCCATGGTGTCGTCGCGGGCGTGGTCCGCGACCAGGATCTCGCGCCCGGCGCCAAGCGCGGCGACCTGCGGCTCGAAAAGCCTCGCCGTGCAGTTCAGCCCCGGCACGAGCACCAGCGTGTCAGTCATGTCCCGCCCCCTCCCCGGCCGGCAGCCCGGCCGGCTCGTCGATTGACAAGCCGCCCCATAGCCCTAAATGGTCCGGCAGCGCGACGCCCGATGGGACCAAAACGTCGGGCGAAACAAAGGGTGCTCCCGATCGTTGCCGTACGACGCGGCCGGTGCAGAGCTGAGGCGCGCCCCCGCAACGATTGATCCCCAAGAATGCCATTCACGGAACTCGGACTGAGCGACAAGGTGCTGCAAGCGGTCACGGCCGCAGGCTACACCGAGCCGACCCCGATCCAGGCCCAAGGCATCCCGCACGTCCTCGCCCGCCGCGACGTGCTCGGCATCGCCCAGACCGGCACCGGCAAGACCGCGGCCTTCACGCTGCCGATGCTGACGCTGCTCGAGACCGGCCGGGCCCGGGCGCGCATGCCGCGCACGCTCATCCTCGAGCCGACGCGCGAGCTCGCGGCGCAGGTCGAGGAGAGCTTCGAGCGCTACGGCGTCAACCACCGCCTCAGCGTAACGCTGATCATCGGCGGCGTGTCGTTCGGCGACCAGGACATGAAGCTCGCCCGCGGCACCGACGTCCTGATCGCGACGCCGGGGCGCCTGCTCGACCATTTCGAGCGCGGCAAGCTGCTCCTCACCGGCGTCGAGCTCCTCGTCATCGACGAGGCCGACCGCATGCTCGACATGGGCTTCATCCCCGACATCGAGCGGATCGTGAAGCTCGTCCCCTTCACCCGCCAGACGCTGTTCTTCTCGGCGACGATGCCGCCCGAGATCCAGCGCCTCGCCGACGCCTTCCTGCACAACCCGGTGAAGGTCGAGGTGAGCCGGCCGGCCTCGACGGCGGCGGGCATCACGCAGCGCCTGGTTTCGGTCGGACGCGAGCCGCACGAGAAGCGGCAGCGGCTGCGGGATCTCATCCGCAACACGCCGGACTTCAAGAACGCCATCATCTTCTGCAACCGCAAGCGCGAGGTCGCGACCCTGCACCGCTCGCTCGCGACGCACGGCTTCACGGTCGCGGCGCTGCACGGCGACCTCGATCAGCGCGCCCGCATGGCGGCGCTCGACTCGTTCCGCACCGGCGAGGTGCCGCTCCTCGTCGCGAGCGACGTCGCCGCCCGCGGCCTCGACATCCCGGCGGTAAGCCACATCTTCAATTTCGACGTGCCGCACCATGCCGAGGACTATGTCCACCGCATCGGCCGCACCGGGCGGGCGGGCCTTTCCGGGACCTCGTTCACGCTCGTCGCGCCGGGCGACGAGCGCTCCGTCGCCGCGATCGAACGGCTGATCGGGCAGCCGATCGCCTGGCAGGATCCGCCGCCGCCGGGCGGGGAGCCGTCCGAGGAGCGACGCCCGCGCCGCGAGCGCGCCTCGACCGGCGGCCGCAACCGCCGCGAGGAGTCGCAGCGCAAGCCGCGCGAGCGGGCGCGCGCGCCCCGGCCCGAGCCGCGGGATGCCGAGAGGAGCGCGTCGGCGGCTCCGGCGCAGCACCCTGACGAGGAGGCGCGGCGCCAGCCGCGCGAGCACCACGAGCCGCGTCGGCGCCCGGAGGCGCCTCGCGGGCCTGACAGGAGCGCGCCGGCTGCCCCGAAGCAGCGGCGCGACGAAGGACCGCCGATGCGGGCGCGAAATCCGGAACCGCGCGCCCCGACCCGCGCCGAGCGGCCGCGGGGCGAGCGCAACGAGGACTCGCGGCCGGTCGTCGGCCTCGGCGACCATGTGCCGGCATTCCTGCTTCGCCCGGCTTCGGAGAAGCCGCGCAAATAGGCACGAATCCGCCTCGCCCTTAACCACTTTTTCGTTCGTTCCGGGTCATCGTTCCCCAAGGTCACCACCGCGCCCGGCTGGCGCAGAACCTCGTGCGAGGATCTTGCGGGACGTGAAATCCACGACGGACGACATCGAGCGGAGCTTCCTCATCGCGGAGCGGGCGATGGAGCTCATGAAGGCCTACGGCTCGTCGGCGGCGCCGCGCAGCTACGAGGTCTGGTACACCTATGTCGGGGGCCAGAAGCCGCTGATGAACGATGCCATCAAGCGCCTCTCGGTCGAGCGCGGCAACATCTCGGACGAGGACATCGCGACGATCTACGACGCCCATCTGGCGACCCACCGTCACATCGTCGAGGCCGAGAAGACAAGCGCCTCGGTGATCGCCGAGATCGACGAGGTGATGGACATGATCGGCCTCGCCCTCGGCTCGACGGCGAAATACGGCCAGTCGCTCGCTGCCCTGTCGAACGATCTCGCCGGGCCGATCGACCGCTCCAAGGTCCGCGACGTCATCGCCTCGATCGTCAATGCGACGAAGGACGTCGCCTCGACCAACGAGACCCTCGACGCGCGGCTGAAGGAGACCAGGAGCGAGATCGAGACGCTGCGCGAGACGCTGGAGGCGGTCCGCATCGAATCGCTGACCGACGCGCTCACCGGCGTGTCGAATCGCAAGCACTTCGAGGAGACGCTGATTCGCGCGATCGAGCGCGCCGGACAGGACCGGTCGCCGCTCGCCCTCATCGTCATCGACATCGATCACTTCAAGCGCTTCAACGACACCTACGGCCACCTCACCGGCGACCAGGTGCTGAAGCTCGTCGGCATGACGATGCGCGAGGTGGTGAAATCCAAGGCGACGCTCGCCCGCTTCGGGGGCGAGGAGTTCGCGATCATCCTTCCCGATACGACGATGCAGCCGGCGCGCGCGCTTGCCGACACCATCCGCCAGAGCGTCATGAGCCGCGAGCTCGTCAAGCGCTCGACCGGCGAATCGCTCGGCAAGGTGACGATCTCGGCCGGCGTCGCCGTCCTGCGCGAGGGCGACACCGCCGTGTCGCTGCTCGAGCGCGCCGATCAGTGCATGTACATGGGCAAGCGCATGGGCCGCAACCGCACGGTCACGGACCACGAATACGCCGGCCCCGGCGACCTGCCGGAAGTCGCCTGAGCCATAAGGCGCCTTCGGCGACCCTCCCGGCGCGCCGCGCCAGGGTCGTGACTCCACTCCGCTCCGGCGTTAACTGTTCGCCCGGTTGACCGCGCGCGATAGGCCCGGGCTGATCGAATGAAGCGGCGCGATCTGGTCGTCGGCTTGTCCGCTGTCGGGATCCTCGCCGGCGCCGTGCCCGGCCGTGCCCAGCGGCCCCGACGGGTCGGCTATCTCTCGCCCGAACCGCCCGGCGCCGCCGCTGGACAAACCGAGACGGCCTTGCGGCAAGGCCTGCGCGACCTCGGCTGGATCGATGGGCAGAACCTCACGATCGTCATACGCCAGGCCGAAACGCCGGAGCGCATGGTCGCGGCGGCGGCCGAGCTCGCCCGCCTCGATGTCGACCTGATCGTCAGCGCCGGCTCGATCGCGACGGCTGCCGCCAAGGCCGCGACGAGCACGATCCCGGTCGTGTTCGGATCTGCGCCGGATCCCGTCCGCCGCGGCTTCGTCGAGAGCCTCGCGCGTCCCGGCGGCAACCTCACCGGTCTCGCCATCCTCGACGAGATCGTGCCGAAGCTGCTCGAGATCGTCCGCGAGATCGTGCCGCAGGCGCGCCGCGCCGCCTATCTCTACGAGCCGGCAATCACGCCCGAGCCGCTGCGCAGCCAGCTCACCACGGAGCGCGAGAGCGCGGCTCGCCTGCTCGGGATGGAGTATCAGGAGCTGCCGATCCGCGCGGCCGACGACATCCCGGGCGCGATCACGCGTGCGGCCTTCGACGGCGTCGACAACCTGCTGCTGGAGACCTCCGGCCTGCTGCTGACGCAGCGCCACGTCGTCGCCGCGCTCGCCGCCGAGCAGCGGATTCCCGCCGTCGGCCGCGACCGCAACTTCGTGCCTGCCGGAGCTCTCCTGTCCTATGGCGAGTCGCTTCCGGACCTGTTTCGACGCGCCGCCAGCTTTGTCGACAAGGTGCTCAAAGGGGCAAAGCCGAGCGACCTGCCGGTCGAGCAGCCGGTCCGGTTCGAGCTGGTGGTGAATATCAGAACCGCGCGCCGACTGGGTCTCGCGGTCCCGACGGCGATCCTCGCCCGCGCCGACGAGGTGATCGAATAGGGGCGGCGGGCGGCCGTCCTTCGTGTAGAGAATTGCCGCGACCCGGCCGCCGCGAAGGCGCCGCCGCTTTCCAACCATGGCTCCTAATACGAGTCGACCACCGCGCGCCTCGAGCTCGGTGGGGTCTTTTGAAATTTGCGTTCGACACGAAGCTCCTGCGGTGCGAACTTCGGCCCCGGCACGGGAGGCGATACATGCGCTTCTGGCATTGGTTGATCCGTCTGTTCCGAAGGCCCTTGTCCGAACCGGCTGACCCGCAGACGCGCCGTGCGCTCGATACGACTGCCGCAAATGCAAGCCGGGCCGCAGAGGCCGGAATTCCGCCTCCCCCGCACTTGGGGGCGTAGGCTTAGGCGCGCTTCTTGACCCCACTACCCAGTTGGCTACTCGCCAGCGCTGAAGGCTCGGGTGCGACGAGCCGAAAGCGGCGCACGCGACCACCTAGCCGCGGCGCTTGGCGGGCTTCTTCTTCTTCTTGGACTTCGCGGCCGCGGCGCGCCCGGCCGCCGCGATCGCGAGCCCGCCCCATCGGGCGGCCTCGTCTGGATCGTCGAGAGCTTGGTCCGGCAGGGTCCAGAAGTTCAGCGGCATCGGCCGGCCTTCCTTCATGTAGAAGAACTGCCGCGACCCGGCGTCGCGAAACGCACCGACGCTCGTCTCGTCGGCCTTGAGATAGAGCTCGCCGCCGGCCTCGAGGGCAAACATCAGCTCGTCGAACAAGACGCCCTGCCCGCCGAACATCCGGCGGATCCGGACCTCGCCCAAGCCCCGGAAGAGGTCGCGGATCGCGTCCGCGTCCACCTATTCGGCGGCCTGGAGCGCGTCGGGCTTTGCCGGGGTGATCGCGACCGATTCGCCGCAGCCGCAGGCCGAGGTCTGGTTCGGGTTCTTGAACACGAACTGGGCGGCGAGCTTCGTCGTCTGGTAGTCCATCTCGGTGCCGAGCAGGAACAGCACCGCCTTCGGGTCGACGAAGACCTTGACGCCCTTGTCCTCGACGACGTCCTCGCCGGGCTTGCCGGCCTCGGCGTATTCCATCGTGTAGGACATGCCGGCGCAGCCGCCGTTCTTGACGCCGACGCGCACGCCGGCGATCGGCCGGTCGGCCTTCTCGATGATCTCCTGGACGCGGTTTGCGGCGGCGTCCGAGAGCGTCAGGACCTTGAAGCTGGGCAGGGGCATCGTTCTCTCCGGCGGCCGGGTTCAAGGCCCGGGCAGAAGCATCTCGCTTGGAAGATAAGAATTCGGTCGCGGTTCGTCGAGGGCGCCTACCACATGTCGAGCGCGACGCGCGCCTCGTCGGACATGCGGCTCTGGTCCCAGGGCGGGTCGAAGACCATGTTGACCGTCACCGCCTTGACGCCGGGGACGGAGGCGATGGCGTTCTCGACCCAGACCGGCATCTCGCCGGCGACCGGGCAGCCGGGGGCCGTCAGCGTCATGTCGACGGCGACGTTCCGCTCGTCGTCGACGTCGACCCGGTAGATCAGGCCGAGCTCGTAGATGTCGGCCGGGATCTCGGGGTCGTAGACGGTCTTCAGCGCCGCGACGATGTCGTCGGTCAGCCGGTCGAGCTCTTCCGGCGGCAGGCCGGAGCCGAGCCCCATCTGCGG
>DAINQO010000026.1:0-26674 GCA_036742625.1 Microvirga sp. | reverse complement strand
GGGAACGCCGCCGGCCCCATCCCGACGGCGAGCGCCGCCGGCACCGTGTCGAAGGTGAAGGTCAGCGCGAACACGCCGGCGCAGAAGGCAAGGACCGCGAGCGCGACGACCGCGTCGGTGTGGAGGCGGCGAGCTTTCATCGATGATGGTCTCATGACATCCCATTCGTCTGGGCCGTACTCTCGAGCCCTCATCCTGAGGTGCGACCCCCGGGCTTGACCCGGGGGGAGCCTCGAAGGACGCAAACCCTGTCGATGCAGCGCCTCGCCGCCGGTGCGTGCTTCGAGGCTCGTCGCTAACGCTCCTCGCACCTGAGCATGAGGAGTTTGGGTGTGACCCCTCCACCCCTCCCGATGGCTACTGCTTCACCCCGATGGTGGCGAGGGCCTCCTGGCCGGTGCGCAGGAACTCGTCGATCTGAGCCTGCCATTCCTGGCGGCCGACGACGCTCTTCTGGGCCTGGCCCGAGGAGGAGAGGTAGTCCTGGTAGAGCTTGCCGCTCATCGATTTCACGAGGCCCTCCTCGAGGGCCTTGATCCGATCCTCGGGCGTGCCCTTCAGAACCGCGAAGCCGCGCACCGTCGAATAGACCGCGTCGATGCCGATCTCCTTCGCGGTCGGCACGTCGGGGAGCGCCGACAGGCGCTCGTTTGCGAGCGTCAGGAGCGGCCGCACCTCGCCGGCCTTCACCTGCGATTCGGCCTCGGCGTAGTTGACGAGCGACGCCTCGAGGTTGCCGCCGACGAGGTTCAGCACGATGTCGCCGCCGCCGCGGAACGGGATCACGGTCGGGGCCTGCAGGCCCGCCTTCTTGGCAAAGCCGATGACGGCGAGGTGGTCGACGCTGCCGACATGGGTGGTGCCGTATTTCAGCGCCTTCGTCTTCGAGGCGTCGATGAACTCCTTAGCGGTCTTGTAGGGGCTGCCCTTGCCGACCATCAGCACCTGCGGGTCCTCGGTCGCGCGGGCGACGCCGACGATGTCCTCGGCCTTCACGCCGGCGCCGCGCCCTTGCAGGATCGTCAGCAGGTGGGTCTGGGTGATCAACAGGATGGTGTGGCCGTCCTTCGGCCGCGAGGCCGCGTAGCCGAGCGCCGCGGCGCCGCTGCCGCCGGTCTTGTTGACGACGACGAGCTCCTGGCCGAATGCCGCCGGCGCCTGCACCATCATCATCCGCGCCGTGATGTCGGTGCCGCCGCCGACGCCGGCATGGGTCACGACCTCGATCGGCCGCGACGGGAATTTCTCCTGGGCGCCCGCCGCGGCGGCGGCCAGCACGGCGGCGACGACGCTGAGCGCCGCGAACGGCTTCAAGCTTGGCTTCACTGGCGTTTCCTTCCCGTGTTCCTGGCGGCTCTCGGCGGCCGCTCGCGGCATCGTTTCGACGCGAAGCCCGGCGCTGTCAACACGAGCCCTGTTGATCTTTCCCGGCCCGGACGGCAGGGTCTGCGCCCTTTGCGATCAAGGGCCGAAGCCATGCCGTTCAAGCCTGCGTCCCGGGCGCTCTCGCGCTTCACCGTGCTCGATCTCACGCGGGTGCGCTCCGGCCCGACCTGCGTGCGCCAGCTCGCCGACTGGGGCGCGAACGTCATCAAAATCGAGACCCCGGAGGGGCTCGAGAAGGGCGACGCCCCGGGCGGGCCGCGCCACGGCTCCGACTTCCAGAACCTGCACCGCAACAAGCGCTCGCTCAGCCTCAACCTCAAGACCGCCGCCGGGCTCGACGTCCTGAAGCGCCTCGTCGCCAAGGCCGACGTCCTCGTCGAGAACTACCGCCCGGACGTGAAGCACCGCCTCGGCATCGACCACGAGACGCTGAAAGCCGTGAACCCGCGCCTCGTCTACGCCAGCATCTCAGGGTTCGGCCAGGACGGCCCCTACCGCGAGCGCCCGGGCTTCGACCAGATCGCGCAGGGCATGGGCGGGCTGATGTCGATCACCGGCCTGCCCGGCCAGGGCCCGGTGCGGGTCGGCATCCCGATCGCCGACCTCTCGGCCGGGCTCTACTGCTCGCTCGGCATCCTGGTCGCGCTCTTGGCCCGCGAGGAGACCGGCGAGGGCCAATGGGTCCAGACCTCGCTCTTGCAGGCGCAGATCGCCATGCTCGATTTCCAGGCGACCCGCTGGCTCATGGACAAGCACGTCCCAAAGCAGGCCGGCAACAACCACCCGACCTCGATCCCAACCGGGGTCTTCACGACGGCCGACGGCCACATCAACATCGCGGTCACGGGCCAGAAGATCTGGGAGCGCTTCGCCCGCTCGATCGGTCGCGAGGATCTTCTGTCCCATCCCGACTACGCCAGCGCGGCGCTGCGCTCGAAGAACCGCGACGCGCTCGGGACCGCGATCAACGCGGCGCTCGCCTCGCAGCCGAGCCAGGTCTGGATCGACCGCTTCAACGAGGCCGGCGTGCCCTGCGGCCCGATCAACGCCATCGACGAGGTCTTCGCCGACCCGCAGGTCCGCCATCTCGGCATCGCGCAGTCGGTCGCGTCGCCGAAGCTCGGCGAGATCACGCTCGTCGGCCAGCCGGTGCGCCTGAGCGACACGCCGAGCGCGCTCGTCGCACCGCCGCCCGAGAACGGCGAGCACACCGACGAGATCCTGGCCGAGTTCGGCTACGGCCGCGACGAGATCGCGGGGTTCCGCCGCGACGGCACGGTGTGACCGGCGCCCGTCTGGCGCGGGCGCGGGTTGACCGCTAGCTTCCCCACGATCTGTTTCCTGTCACGAGAGGTCGAGATGTCGGTCAGAGCCAACGAGCGGGTCGCCTGGTTCAACGGCGAGTTCATGCCGGAGCGCGAGGTGCGCATTCCGTTCCGCGACACGAGCTGGGTCTATGGCGACGGCTGCTTCGACATGACCCGCAGCTTCGGCCACCGCCTGTTCAAGGTGAAGGAGCATGTCGAGCGGCTGTACCGCTCGCTCAAATACCTGCGCATCGACCCGGGCTTCGGGCCGGGGCGCATGGGCGAGCTCACCGAGGAGCTGTTCGAGCGCAACCGCCATCTCCTCGGGCCCGACGACGACTACTGGGTCGGGCAGCGCATCAGCCGCGGCGTCAAGGAGGTGCCGGGCGACAACCTCGATCATCACGGGCCGAACATCGTGCTCGAATGCGCGCCGCTGCCGCTCGTGCAGCGCGCCAAGCTCTTCCGGGAGGGCATCCGCGTCGTCGTGCCGTCGCACCGGCGCGTGCCGCCGGATTCGCTCACCCCGCGGGCGAAGACCCACAACTACCTCAACCTCGTCGTCGCGAACCAGGAGGTGCAGTCGCTCGACCCCGAGGCCTGGGCGGTGCTCCTCGACGTCAACGGCAACCTCTGCGAGGGCATGGGCTCGAACATCTTCACGGTGATGGACGGCGAGATCCTCACCCCGCGGGAGAAGTTCGTGCTCCCCGGCGTCAGCCGCCAGACCGTGATCGACCTCGCCGAGGAGGCGGGCATGAGCGTGCGCGAGGCCGACATCGACCTCTACGACGCCTACAACGCCGAGGAGGTGTTCCTGACCTCGACCTCGCTCTGCATCTGCCCGGTCTCGAAGGTCAACGGCGTACAGGTCGGCCCGGACGGCCAGGTCTGGGGGCCGGTGACGCGGCGTCTGGCGGATGCCTACCAGCGCTTCGTCGGCCACGATTTCGTCGGCCAGTACCTCAAGCGCTACGTCGAAGGCATGGAGGCGCGGGCGTTCTAAAGCATGATCCCGAAAAGTGGGAACCGGTTTTCGGAAAAGATCATGCTCGAACAAACAGATAGAGCGGGATGACGACTCGACGAGAAGTCATCGCGCTCTAGCCCAAGCCGGACGCCCTTTCGCTCGCGGCGCCGCTCGGCTAGCTTCCGCGCCAACGCCGGCCGAGAAGGCCCGGCGAGGGAGAGACACATGCTCAAACGGCTTTTCGGGGCGGGCCTCGCGGCGCTCGCCGGCGTCGCCTTCGCGGCCGGCGCCTCGGCCCAGACGCTCGACAAGATCAAGAGCCGCGGCGTGCTCGTCGTCGGCACCAAGGCCGACTACAAGCCGTTCGGCTTCCGCGACCCGTCGGGCGCGATCGTCGGCTTCGAGCCCGACATCGGCAAGGAGGTCGCCGACAAGCTCGGCGTCAAGCTCGAGCTCGAGCCGGTGGTGTCTTCGAACCGCATGCAGTTCCTGCAGCAGGGCAAGATCGACCTGATGATCGCGACCATGAACGACAAGCCGGACCGCCGGCAGGTCGTCGGCATCATCGACCCGCTGTACTACGCCTCCGGCGTCAACGTGCTGGCGAGCCGGAAGGCGGCCCTGAAGACCTGGGAGCAGCTCAAGGGCCAGAAGGTCTGCGGCATCCAGGGCGCCTGGTACAACAAGCCGGTCGCCGAGAAATACGGCGCCGACATCGTCGCCTTCAAGGGCCAAGCCGAGGCCGAGACGGCGCTCATGCAGGGCAACTGCATCGCCTGGGTCTACGACGACACCGCCTTCGCCGAGCGCCTCGCCGACGCCAAGTGGAAGGACTACGAGATGCCGCTCGAGACGATCCTCGAGGAGCCCTGGGGCGTCGCCGTGAAGCTCGAGGAGCGCGAGGGCCCGTGGGGACAGTTCGTCGCCAAGGCGCTCGACGACATGCACCGCTCCGGCCGCATGATCGAGCTCGAGAAGAAGTGGAACATCCCGGCCTCCGCCTACCTCAAGAAGATGAACGCCGAGGCCAAGGCGAAGACCAAGACCAACTGAGCCCCTGTCATTCCGGGGCGGCGCGCAGCGCCGAACCCGGAACCCACGAGCAAGCTCGGCTCTCGTCGCGTAGCCGTGGGTTCCGGGTTCTCGCTTCGCGAGCCCCGGAATGACAGCGCGAACATTAGCGATGGACCTTCACCCCGTCTGGGAGTGGTTCCGGTGGCTGAACGAGGCGACCGGGATCAAGCTCACGATCTTCTACGACGCCTTCGACCGGGCGCGGTTCTGGAACGGGTTCCTGACTTCGGTCCGGCTGATGGCGATCTGCGTCGCGGCGAGCGTCGCGATCGGCGTCATCGGCGCCTGGGCGCAAGGGGCGCGACTGCGCCTCCTGCGCTTGGCGATGCAGGGCTACATCCAGTTCTTCCGCAACACGCCGCCTTTGGTGCAGCTCTACTTCTTCTACTTCGCGCTCGGCAGCTACCTGCGCATGACGACCGAGACCGGCCTCTCGGTGCCGCTCGTCTCGAACTTTGCCTGGGCGGTGATCGGGCTGTCGCTCTATGCCGGCGCCTTCAACGTCGAGATCTTCCGGGCCGGCATCGAGGCGGTGCCGCGCGAGACCGTCGAGGCCGCCGAGGCGCTCGGCTACAGCCGGCTCAAGGCCTATGTCTTCGTGATCCTGCCGCTCGCCTTCCGGATCAGCCTGCCGGCGCTGAACAACAACCTCGTCAATCTCATCAAGACCACGACCGTCGCCTATGCGATCGCGGTGCCGGAGATGCTCTACGTCGCAAACCAGATCTGGTCGGACGAGCTCAACGTGCCCGAGATGATGAACACGCTGTTGATCATCTATGTCGGCCTCGTCGGGGTCCTGGTCTACGCGATGACGCGCTGGGAGCGGGCGATGCGCATCCCGGGCTACGCCCCGTCATGATCGCGGATCGCAGCGATCTTCCGGTCCTCCTGCCGTTCCGGCTCGGCTCGGCGCAAGCGGCTGCGCCGAGCTGGCGCCCGGATCGCCGGCACGCGCTCGCGCTCGTCGCCGCGCTCTGCGTCGCGATCGGCGTCGGCGACGCGCTCGCCGCGCCCGGCGTGCCGTCGATCCTGGCGACGCTCGTCAAATGGACGCCGCTTCTCGCCACCGGCTTCCTCCTCAACATCGCCATCAGCTTCATCGCCATGGCGATCGGCACCGCGCTCGGCACGCTGCTCGGGCTGATGCAGATCTCGCTTTTGCGCCCGGTGCGCGGCTTCTCCTGGGCGATGACGCAGTTCTTCCGCAACGCGCCCTGGCTCGTGCTCTTGTTCTACTGCATGCTGCTCCTGCCCTTCGAGATGCCGATCGGGCAGGCGATCGTGCCGCTGCCGGCCTGGCTCAAGGCGACCTTCGGCCTGTCGCTTGCGGTGATGGCGAACGTCTCCGAGCTCGTGCGCGGCGCCGTGCTGTCGATCCCGTCCGGGCAGTGGGAATCCTCGGAGGCGCTCGCCTTCTCGCGCCGCCAGACATTGTGGATGATCATCCTACCGCAATGCGTGAAGCGCATGCTGCCGCCGTGGATGAACCTCTACGCGATCCTCGTCGTCGGCACGGCGCTCGCCTCGATCGTCGGCGTCAACGAGGCGATGACGCTGACCGGCGACGTGCTTGCCGCCGAGAGCCGCACCGAGCTCCTCGTGCCGATGTATCTCTACCTGCTGCTCTGGTTCTTCGCCTATTGCTACCCGATCGCCCGCGCGACCGTCGCGCTCGAGCGCCGCTTCCAGGTGCGCTGATGACGCCGATGCCGTGGACGCCCGACCAGCCGCTGGTGCGCATCGCCGACGTGCACAAGGCGTTCGGCGCCGTCACCGTGCTCAGCGGCGTCTCGCTTGACGTGATGAAGGGCGAGGTGATCTGCGTCATCGGCCCGTCGGGCTCCGGCAAGTCGACGCTCTTGCGCTGCATCAACGCCCTCGTGCCGATCGAGCGCGGCTCGATCCTGGTCGAGGGCCAGGAGGTCAACGATCCGAAGCTCGATAAGCTGGCGCTGCGCCGCAAGGTCGGCATGGTGTTCCAGCAATACAACCTCTTCCCGCATAAGACGGCGCTGCAGAACGTCATGATGGCGCCGATCCACGTGCTCAGAGAGGACAAGGCCGAGGTCGAGGCGCGGGCCCGGCGCCTGATCCGCAAGGTCAGGCTCGAGGGCAAGGAGAGCGCCTATCCGGGCGAGCTCTCCGGCGGCCAGCAGCAGCGCGTCGCCATCGCCCGCTCGCTCGCCATGAATCCCGACGTGATGCTGTTCGACGAGGTCACGGCGGCGCTCGACCCCGAGACCGTCAAGGAGGTGCTGGTGACGATCCGCGAGCTCGCCGAGGAGGGCATGACCTGCGTGATCGTCACCCACGAGATGGGATTTGCCCGCGAGGTCGCCGACCACATCTACTTCACCGACCGCGGCGTCATCGTCGAGCACGGCCCGCCGAAGGACTTCTTCGCCAACGCCCGCGACCCGCGCACGCAGCAGTTCCTGAGTCAGATCCTGTGAGGCAGCGCGCCTCGCCGGCTTGACCTTCGCTGTTGCATCGCAAGCAGCTTCAATTCTAAAGTAAGTGCGTTGATCGGGGAGGATTTCGTCATGGCTACTTTAGGTGAGGTTTACGCCGCGCTTGCGGATTATCGGGTCGAGCTCCAACAGCAGCGTTTCCACGCCGGTGCTTATGATACTGCCATGCTGGCGGAAAGCGCCGGGGTCAGCGCTCAAGCCGCCGCCGCTCCGCTCGCCGCTTTCAGTTCGCCGTTGACGAACGTTCATGCAACAGGCGTGGGCGTCCGGGTGCGCGGCGGAGCGGTGGTGCCGGATGAGTTCGTCATCAAGGTTTACGTCTTCAACAAGGTCGATCTCGGCGCCGCGACGCCGGACCTGACCCGCCAGTTCGGCAGCATCCCGGTGGATGTCGAGCCGCTTCCGGTTCAGCTGGCGCTGGCGCGCGCGGCGAAGAAGGCGGCGGCGAAGAAGTCGGCCGCGCAGAAAGGCGCGCCGGCGCTCGCCGCCGGCATTCCGCCCAACCGCCGAAAGGTTCGTCCGATCGTCGGAGGTGTGTCGATCGCTCCGCTCAATGCCGCCTTCGTCGGCACGCTCGGATGTTTCGTGAAGCGGCGGGTAGCCGGGGTCGAGCAGGTGTTCGTGCTGAGCAACAATCACGTGCTCGCCGATGTGAACAGCCTGCCGATCGGAACCGTGATCGTTCAACCGGGCCCCGAGACGGCGCCGACCACTCCGGCGGATGGCTTCGCCTCTCTGAGCGCATTCATCCCGATCAGGTTTCCGCAGGATCGGTTCCACATCCCAACGAACCGCTTCGACGCGGCGATCGCCCAGGTCAGTGATCTGGGCGCAATCAAGAGGGGGAATATCCTTGGAATCGGCAACTTCGCGACCCAGATTGCCGCCCCGCAACCGGGCATGCGCGTGACGAAATCCGGCCGGACGACCGGCGTGACGACCGGGGTCGTTACCGCCGTGAACGTCAATAACGTGCAGGTCAACTACGGGACTCAGTCCAATCCGAGGATTGCTTCCTTCAACGAAACGGTGCAGATCGTCGGCGACGACGGCCGGCCGTTCAGCGCGCCGGGCGATTCAGGCTCCGTGATCCTGGACAGGGGGAGCAAGAAGCCTGTTGCGCTGCTCTTCGCCGGCGACGGGCGTTCGACGACGGCGTGCAGCTTCGCCGGCGTCTGCCGCGACTTCAATGTGATGCCCGCATGACGTGACAGGGTGACGATGGCATCGGACCACCACCAGCCCGCCCCGCCTCGTGTTCCAGAGCCGCCGGCCGTGATCAGGCGGCTCTCGGAAACGATTCGACATCCCGGTGTCGCGAGCACCGGGCTGACCACCACCTCGCAAGGCGAATGGGCGCTTCTCGTCAACGTCGAGGGCGACGTGCCCCTGCCGATCTCCGAGATCGAGGCGAAGGCCGAGGGTCATCCCGTGGTGTACGTGCGCCAACACCGCCTTCCGATCGCGCGGCCGGCCTACCCCGGCCGCGGCGAGTGATCGGGTAGTCCCGGGCCGGCGCTTCGCTCCCGCTTTCGGCCGGGCCAAGGACAGGCTCGGCATCCCCCCACGCACCCGAGCCATGGGTCCGGCATCGACCGGGACGACGGAACCCCCGATGAACCCGACGAACCTGCCCTTCGACGCCGACGCCATGCTCGCCGGGCTGCGGCCGTGGATCGAGTGCGAAAGCCCGACCTACGACGCCGCCGCGGTGAACCGGATGATGGATCTCGCCGCCCGCGACCTCGCGCTGATGGGGGCGCGCATCGAGCGCATCCCCGGCCGCATGGGCTTCGGCGACTGCGTGCGAGCACGCTTCCCCCATCCGAAGGAGGATGAGCCCGGCGTCCTCGTCATGGGCCACATGGACACGGTCCACCCTGTCGGCACGCTCTCGGCGCTGCCGTTCAGGCGCGACGGCGAGCGCTGCTACGGGCCGGCCATCTGCGACATGAAGGGCGGCAACTACGTCGCGCTCGAGGCGTTCCGTCAGCTCGCCCGGGCCGGCATCGAGACGCCGCTGCCGGTGACCGTGCTGTTCACCCCCGACGAGGAGGTCGGAACGCCGAGCACGCGCGACGTCGTCGAGGCCGAGGCGGCGCGCCACCGCTTCGTGCTCGTGCCCGAGCCCGCGACCTCCGAGGCCGGCGTCGTCACCGGCCGTTACGCCATCGCACGCTTCAACCTCGAGACCGTCGGCCGCCCGAGCCACGCCGGCGCGCGGCTTGCCGAGGGGCGCTCGGCGATCCGCGCCATGGCCCGCAAGATCATCGAGATCGAGGCCATGACCTCGGACGACTGCACCTTCAGCGTCGGCGTCGTGCATGGCGGGCAGTGGGTCAACTGCGTCGCCACGACCTGCCGGGCCGAGGCGCTGTCGATGGCAAAGCGCCAGGCCGATCTCGACCAGGGCGTCGAGCGCATGCTGGCGCTCGCCGGCACGGCGGACGACGTCGCCTTCACGGTGACGCGCGGCGTCACCCGCCCGGTCTGGGAGCCGGACGCAGCGTCGCTGGCGCTCTACGAGACGGCGCGCGGCATCGCGAAGGCGCTCGGCTTCGACATCCCGCACAAGAGCGCCGGCGGCGGCTCGGACGGCAACTTCACCGGCGCGATGGGCATCCCGACGCTCGACGGCCTCGGCGTCCAGGGCGCCGGCTATCACACCCTCGACGAGCACATCCTGGTCGACAGCCTGGTCCAGCGCGGCCGGCTCATGGCCGGGCTCTTGGCGACGCTGAGCTGACGATAGTCCCGGCGTTGCGGGTCTTGCCCCGCCACTCCATGATCGTGCCGAGGATGCCCTTCGGCATGTAGATGATGAACAGGATCAGGAGCAGGCCGTAGACCGCGGTGTCGAGGGCGAGCGCCGCCGAGCCGAGCCAGTCCTTGAGGAAGCCTGAGCCCTGGATACCGACGCGCAGGCTCTCGGACAGGAGCTGCGTGAACACGGCGCCGACGGTCGGGCCGAGGAGCGTCCACAGACCGCCGGCGATCACAGCGAAGACGATGTTGAGCGAGACGCCGAGGCCGGCGATCGTCTCCGGGCCGATATACATCTGGTACTGGCCGTAGACGGCGCCGCCGAGCGCGCACATCCCGGCCGAGAGCGCCGTCACCTTGAGCTTCTCGCGCGTCACGTCGATGCCGACCGAGGCCGCCGCGTCCTCGTCCTGGCTCGCGGCGTCGAGCGCGTAGCGGTCCATGCTGCGGTCGACGCGGAGCCAGACGTAGAGGCCGAAGGCCCAGAGCGCCAGCGCGATGTAGTAGGACAGCACCCGGTCGGGCTCGAACTGCAGCGCGTGGAGCGACACGCCGCCGCCGGCGCGCGCCGGCTGGGTGCCGAGCGAGCCGCCGGTGTAGTCGCGAAGCCCGACGATGCAGAGCCGGATGAACTCGGTCAGCGCCAGCGTCAGGAGGGCGAAATAATGGCCGGTGATGCGCAGCCGAAAGCACGGATAGCCGACGAGAAGCGCGACCGCGGCGGCGAGCGCGACGCCGATCGGGATGCCGAGCCAGGGGGTCAGCCCGAGGATGTTCCACAGCAGCACGCTCGTGTAGGCGCCGATGCCGGTGAAGGCGCCATGCCCGAGCGAGGTCAAGCCGAAGCGGCCCATCAGCGACCAGCCGGTGTAGATGAAGGACCAGATCAGGATCTGGATCAGGATGTGCAGGTAGTACTTCTCCGAGGAGGCGAAGAGGAAGCGCACCAGGAACGGCAGCGCGACGAGCGCCGCAAGCCCGATCAGCGCCGGGCGCGAGATCCGGATCACGCCCGCCTCGCGAACAGGCCTTGCGGGCGGATGAAGATCGCCACCATGAAGAACAGGAAGGCGATGGCGTAGCCCCATTCGGTCGCGAAGCACGAGCCGCCGATGGCGATGAACTGGCTGATGATGAAGGCGGCGACGAAGCCGCCGATCATGTTGCCGAGGCCGCCGAGCACGCAGATCATGAAGATGAGCGGCCCGAACTGCAGCCCGATCTGCGGATAGATGTCGTATTGCAGCACCATCAGGGCGGCGGCGAGCCCGGCGAGGCCGCCGCCGATCGCCGAGGTGACGAGGTAGACCTTGCGCTGGTCGACGCCCATCAGCGGCATGATCTGCCGGTCCTGCGAGATCGCCCGGATCGCCGTGCCCATGTAGGTCCGGGTCAGGAACAGCCACAGCGCCAGCATGCCGCCGAGCGCCACCGCGAAGGTGACGATGCGGGCCCAGGAGAAGGACATGTCGAAGAGGCTCGCTGAGCCGAGGCGGATGCCGATGTTCCGGAACTCGACCCCGAAGGCCATGGTAGCGGCGGCCTGGAGGAAGAACAGCACCCCGCCGGTGACGAGAAGCTGGTTGATCGGGGCGGAATCGAGCACCGGCCGGATGACGAGAAGGTGGAGAAGCGCGCCCGCCGCCGCGATCAGCAGGATGCCGAGGAGCGCCGCCAGCAGGAACGGCGCCCCGCCCTTGTGGGCGTAGTGGATGCCGTACATGCCGACCATCACGAGCTCGGCGTAGCAGATCCACACCACGTCGATGACGCCGAAGACGAGGTTGAGCCCGAGCGCCAGGAGCGCCAGCAGCCCGGCGAGCAGGATGCCGTTCAGCACCGCCTCGAGGAAGAAGATGTCGAGCTGGCAGTCCATCCCGTCACAGCCCCATATACGCGCGGCGCACCTCGTCGCTGGCGAGGAGCGCCGCGGCTGGCCCGCTCGCCTTGATGCGCCCGACCTCGAGGAGGTAGGCGCGGTCGACGATCTTCAGCACCTGGGCGACGTTCTGCTCGACGATCAGCACCGTGTACCCCTCGGCGCGGATGCGGCGCACGAGCTCGAAGACCTGCGCGACGACGACCGGCGCCAAGCCCATCGAGGGCTCGTCGAGGAGGACGAGCTTCGGCCCGCTCATGAGGGCCCGGGCGATGGCGCACATCTGCTGCTCGCCGCCCGACATCGTGCCGGCGAGCTGGTTGCGGCGCTCCTTCAGGCGCGGGAACAGGCCGTAGACATAAGCAAGGCGCTCGGCGAACCGCTCGCGCGCCGCCGGGATGAAGGCGCCCATCTTGAGGTTGCCCTCGACGGTCAGGCGCGGGAACAGTCGCCGGCTCTCGGGCACGTGGGCGATGCCGGTCTCGACGATCCGGTGCGGGGCGATGGCTGTGAGCCGCACGCCCTCCATGGTCATGTCGCCCCGGCTTGCCGGCAGGAGGCCCGAGATGACGCGCAGGAGCGTCGTCTTGCCGGCGCCGTTCGCGCCGATGACCGCGACCGCCTCGCCGGCCTCGACCGTCATCGACACGTCGAACAGCGCCTGGAAGCCGCCATAGCCCGCGTCGATGTTGCTGAGGTTCAGCATCGGCCGAGGTCTCGATCGGCAGTGTGCGTGCTTCGAGGCTCGCCTTCGGCTCGCACCTCAGCATGAGGCCAGTTGAGATGCGCCATCCAGAAGGATGCACGGGCCGAGCACCAACACGCCTCATCCTGAGGTGCGAGGCCCGAAAGGGCCGAGCCTCGAAGGACGCACGCTGCCTCCGCAGCCGCCCTCACGCCACCGCCTCCGGCCCGAGATAGACCTCGATCACGCGGGCGTCGGCCTGCGCCTGCGCCGGCCGGCCCTCGAAGATCACCTCGCCGTGGTCGAGCACCACGACGCGGTCGACGACGCGCATCAGCACGCCCATGATGTGCTCGACCCAGACGATGGTGATGCCCTTCACCTCGCGGATGCGGCGCAGCATGTCGGCCGCCTGCTCCATCTCGGCATGGTCGAGGCCGTTGAGGCTCTCGTCGGCAAGGAGCAGCCGCGGCTGCGTCGCGAGCGCCCGTGCGAGCTCGAGCTTCTTCAGCGCCGCCGCGCCGAGGCCGTCGGTCGAGCCGCGCCCGTCCGCCGGCAGCCCGACCATCGCCAGCGCCTCCTCGGCGATACGCCAGCACGCGGCGCGCGAGACGCCGCGGTCCTGGCCGAAGAAGGCCGACAGCGCGACGTTCTCGACGAGGCTCAGGTTGCGGAACGGACGCGGGATCTGGAAGGTCCGCCCGATGCCCTTGTGGCAGATGCGGTTCGGCGACAGCCCGCCGATCTCGGCGTCCTCGAACAGGACCGAGCCGGCGGTCGGCGGGTAGAGCCCGGCGATGCAGTTGAAGGTCGTGCTCTTCCCTGAGCCGTTCGGGCCGATGAGGCCGAGGATCTCGCCCTCCTCGACCGCGAAGGACACGTCCTTGACGGCGAAGAACCCGCCGAACTTCTTCGTCAGGCCGGAGACGCGCAGCATCGCCATCGCGGCGCGTCCCCGCCCGTCAGCGGCGCCGCGTCAGCGCGCGAAGGCGTGGCCCTTCGGCAGCGGGATCACCGCGTCGATGGTCTTGATCGACGCCGGCCAGGCGACCTTGGTCTCGCCGTTGACGTATTGCATGACGACCGGCGAGGAGCGCTCGTTCTGCCCCGCCATCTTGTGGCCGGGCGGGAAGAACTTGACGCCGTAGCCCTGGATCGTGCCGCCCTCCGGGATGTCGGTCTCGAGCGCGGCCTTGCGCAGCGCCTCGGGGTCGTAGCCGCCGTGTTTCTTGATCGCCCGCGGCAGCACGTCGGTGAGGAAGATCCAGGCCTGGTTGAAGCCCATCGAGACGTGCGGCGGCACCTCGTTGCCGCCGGTCTCGGCCTTGTAGCGCTTCACCATCTCGGCGGTGATGTCGCCGAGGCCGGCTTTGAGCGACTTCGGATCGAGCAGCTGCGCCGCCACCGGATCGACGTTGTAGACATAGTTCACGTCGTCCTTGAAGGTCTCGATCAGCTTGTCGATCTGGCCGTAGCCGGCACCGTGGCCGATCAGCGCCGCCCATTTGAGGCCGGCTTCCTTCGACTGGCGCAGGAACAGCGTGATGTCCGGGTTGTAGCCGGTGTGCAGGATGACGTCGGGCTGGGCGCGCCGCAGCTTCGTCACGAGCGACGACAGGTCGGTCGAGGTCGCGGCGTAGCCCTCCTTGTGCACGATCTGCAGGCCGAGCTCCTTGCAGGTCGCCTCGTTGCCCATTGCGACGCCGGCGCCGTAGGGCCCGTCCTCGTGGATGATCGCGACCTTGACGTCCTTGATCTCCTTGCCGAGCTTTCCCTTGGCGTTCTCGGCGACGAACTTGCAGGAGGCCTCGCCGAACTGGTCCGAGTGCACCTGCGGGCGGAACACGTATTGCAGGTTCTTGTCCTTCAGCACCGCCGAGGCGACGCAGACGTTCGCCCACATGAACTTCTTCGCCGCGTCGACCTTGGCCGCCATCGGCACGCAGTGCGCGCTCGAGAACACGCCCATGAGGAGGTCGACCTTGGTGTCGTTGAGGAGCCGCTCGGCCTCGTTGATCGCGACGTCGGTCTTCGACTGCGCGTCGGCGTAGGTCGGGGCGATCTTCTGGCCCTCGACGCCGCCTTTCTCGTTCACCATGTCGATGGCGATCTTGTTGCCGATCGCCGCGGCCTTCGAGCCGCCGCCCGCGAAGGCGCCGGTGTAGTCGTAGATGACGCCGATCTTGACCTCGGCCCGCGCCGCGCCCGCGGCGAGCGCCGCCCCGACGACGAGCGCTCCGAAGCCGAGCCGTCCGCTTTGACGCTTCATGAAGTCCTCCCTGGCGGGCTGCCGAGGCGCCCTTATTGGTTGCCGCAAGTGTGCGGAGGGCGACAAAGGCTTGTCAATGGGCTGTAATCCGCCGCTCGGGCGCGAGGTGGAGGCGATTTAAGATGGCGACGGCGGATTTCGAGGCCGGCGGGTACCGCTACATTCCGGCGGTGTTCCAGTATTCCGGCGGCGTCGCGGCGCTGTCGGGCTACGCCATCCGGCGGCTGCGCTTGCGCGATCCGGTGCCGCTCGCCGAGGGCTTCCGCCGCGCCGAGCGGCTGATGGCGGAGGCCGGGCGGCCGCCGACCGCGTTCTGCGCCTGTGAGCTGCGCTCGCCCGCGCCCTTCAGCGAGGACGGCTTTCGCGCCTTCAACCAGGTCTACGTCGTGACGCTCGAGCGCTGGGGCATCTTCCGCGAGGGCGACAACCCGGTCGCGCGCTCGAACGTGTGTCCGGCGATCGAGCCGCCGGCGGAGCCGTCGCTCTACGCCTTCTCGTTCACGGTCGCGGAGGACGCCGCCGCGCCGAGCTTCGTCATTGCCGGCTCGGGCGAGGCGCAGGAGGGGCGCGGCAGCTACCGCGAGCGCACGGTGCGCCGCGGCGAGACCTCGCCCGACGCGATGCGCGCCAAGGCGCTCTTCGTGCTCGGCGAGATGGAGCGGCGGATGGCGCTCCTCGGCTTTGCCTGGCGCGACACGACCGCGGCGCAGGTCTACACCGTGCACGACCTCCATCCCTTCCTCGGCGACGAGATCGTCGCGCGCGGCGCGGCGCGCTCAGGGCTCACCTGGCATTTCTGCCGCCCGCCCGTCGCCGGGCTCGAATACGAGATGGATTGCCGCGCCGTCGCCCGCGAGGACGTGGTCTGACGAACGCAAACGAAAAAGGGCGCGCCCGGCGGGCGCGCCCCCGTTCGCGGGCGAGAGCCCGCTAGCTCTTGCGGCTCGACTTCGCCGAGCTCTTGCGGCCCGATCCCTTCGACGATTTGCGCGCGGTCGTCGAGGAGCGCTTCGCCGCCGTGCGCGACTTGCCGGCGCTCTTCTTCGCGCCCGTCGCGCGCTTCGATCCGCCGGACTTCGTGCCGCGGGCAGAAGACTTGGCCGAGGACTTGGCCGAGCTCTTCCGGCCCGAGCTGCTCTTGCGCGCCGAACCCGCGCGCTTGCTGCCCGCGCCGGACGAGCTCTTCGGCGCCGACTTCTTGGCGCCGCTCTTCTTGGCGCCGCCTTTCGCCGCGCGCTTGCTCGATCCCGAGCTCGACTTCTTCGCCGCGCCGCCCTTCGCGCCCGAGCCGCCGCGTTTGCCGCCGCCGTCCTGCTTGTTGACGGTCGCCCAAGCGCGGCGCTCGGCCTCGTCCTCGGACACGCCGCGGCTCTCGTAGGATTCCTCGATGTGCTCGGCCTTGCGTTCCTGCTTGTCGGTGTATTTCGACTTGTCGCCTCTCGGCATACTCGCCTCCTTTGGCGTGGTCAGCGTGAACTGTCACGCTCGCAGCCAAACGTCTGCGCGCCGCGCGAGTTCCGATTCGACGCGCGCAGGCGCACGCGCGACGCCGCTCATGCGCGCGAATCCGCTTCTCGCGATGCGCGCGACTCGCTAAGCCGAACGAGCGATCCTGCGCAGCGATGAAGCCGTGACACAGCGCAACGTCCTCACCGTCGTCCTCTGGATGGCCGGCGCTCTCGTGTCGTTCTCGGCGACGGCGGTCGCGGTGCGCGCATTGGCGCGGACGCTTGCGCTGTTCGAGATCCTAGCGTTGCGCAACGCCGCCGGCATCGCGATCCTCGTCGCGCTGGCGCTGCCGCAGCCGGCGCTGCGCGCGAGCCTTCGGCCGCGGCGCTTCGCGCTGCATCTCACCCGCAACCTCATCCACTTCGCCGCCACCTATGCGTGGGCGCTCGGTGTCACGCTCTTGCCGCTCGCGACGGTGTTCGCGCTCGAGTTCACGGCACCGGCCTGGGTGGCGCTGCTCGCGGTGCTGTTCCTGCACGAGCGCATGACCGCGACGCGGGCCGCGTCGATCGGGCTCGGCTTCGCCGGCGTCCTCGTCGTGCTGCGGCCCGGCCTCGAGACGCTGCAGGCGGGCGCCTTCGTGGTGCTCGCCGCGGCGCTCGGCTTCGCCGCGACGGCGATCGCGACGAAGACGCTGACCGCGACCGAGACGACCTTCTCGATCCTCCTCTGGATGAACCTGATCCAGCTGCCGCTCAACCTCCTCGGCAGCGCGCCGGCGTTCTGGACGAGGCTCGACGTCGCGCATCTCTGGCCGGTCATCGGCGTCTGCGTCGGCGGGCTGTCGTCGCATTGGTGCCTCACCAACGCCTACCGGCACGGCGACGCCATCATGGTGATACCGCTCGACTTCCTGCGCCTGCCGCTCATCGCCGTCGTCGCCTGGCTGCTCTACGGCGAGGGGCTCGACGTCTTCGTGTTCCTCGGCAGCGCGATCATCATCTTCGGCATCATCTTGAACCTCAGGGCGGAGGCGCGGCGCTGATGGAGTGGTCGCCGCAGCAGGAGGAGGCGCTTCGCCGCGTCGCGGCGTGGCTCAAGGAGGGCACGCCGCAGCTGTTCCGGCTGTTCGGCTATGCCGGCACCGGCAAGACCACGCTCGCCCGCCACGTCGCCGAGGCGGTCGAGGGCGAGGTCGCCTTCGGCGCCTTCACCGGCAAGGCGGCTTCGGTCCTGCGTCAGAAGGGCTGCCACGACGCCTCGACCATCCACTCGATGATCTACCGCACCCGCGAGTCGGACGAGGGCGGGCCGCTCTTCGCCATCAACCGCTCGGGACCGGCCTCGCAGGCCGACCTCATCGTCATCGACGAATGCTCGATGGTCGACGCCGAGCTCGGGCGCGACCTCCTATCCTTCGGCAAGCCGGTGCTCGTGCTCGGCGACCCGGCGCAGCTGCCGCCGGTGAAGGGCGGCGGCTTCTTCACCGACGCCGAGCCTGACATCATGCTGACCGAGGTCCACCGCCAGGCGCGCGACAACCCGATCATCCGGCTGTCGATGACGATCCGCGACGGCGGCCGACTGCCGCTCGGGCGCCATGGCGAAAGCCGCGTCCTCTCCCGCCGCGAGATCGACGCCGCCGAGGTGACGCGCGCCGACCAGGTCCTCGTCGGCCTCAACCGCACGCGGCGGCTCTACAACGCCCGCATCCGCGAGATCCTCGGCTTCCGCGACCCGATGCCGGCGGCGGGCGAGAAGCTCGTCTGCCTGCGCAACGACAAGACCAAGGGCCTCCTCAACGGCGGCACCTGGACGGTCCAGGCGCTGCGCCCCGCGAAGGGCGGGCTCGTGCGCCTCGACCTCGTACCGGAGGACGAGCGCCGCCGCCGGCCGGTCGAGGTCGCCGTGCTGCCGGAGTTCTTCGAAGGCCGCGAGGACGAGATCCCCCTTCCGGCGCGCCGCGAGTCGGACGAGTTCACCTACGGCTACGCGCTCACCGTCCACAAGGCGCAAGGGTCGCAGTGGAACGACGTCATGCTGTTCGACGAATCCTATGCCTTCCGCGAGCACCGCAGCCGCTGGCTCTACACCGCCATCACCCGCGCCGCCGAGCGTGTCACTGTAGTGACCTGAGGACCGGCGGAACCCCTGCGGCGCGACAGCGCTTGTGTAAGGCGCGAAGCCCGCTGCCGGAAGGAACCAAGCCATGCTGAAATGGGCCATCATCTTCCTCGTGATCTCGCTCATCGCCGGCGCGCTCGGCTTCAGCGGCGTCGCCGCCGGCGCGGCGCGGATCTCGAAGATCCTGTTCGCGATCTTCTTCGCGCTGTTCCTCATCGTCCTCGTTTTCGCCTTGCTGGCCGGGCAGGCGCTGTTCTAAGCCGGCTTTGGCTTCGCGCCGCTGGAGCATCGGCATGAGAGGTTTGAATTTCGGGCGCTCTAGCGCGACCCTCGTCGTTCTCGGGTTTGTCGCCGGGGCGCTCGCGACGCTGACATTGCACCAGCTCGCGATTGGGCTCCTCTACGCGCTCGGCGCTGTCGCGAACCCGCCCTACTCGCTGCGCCCGATCCCGCCGCTGCGGGTGCCCTCGGTCGTCAACCTCGCCTTCTGGGGCGGCGTGTGGGGGATCGTCTGGGCGCTCGTCGCCGAGCGGATGCCGCGCCGCTGGCCGATCTGGCTCGCCGGGCTCGTCTTCGGCGCGGTGGCGCCGACGCTCGCCGGCTGGTTCGTCGTCGCGCCGCTGAAAGGACAGGCGGTCGCGAACGGCTTCGTCCTGTCGCGGATGTGGATCGGCCCACTCGTCAACGGCATCTGGGGTCTCGGAACGGCGCTGATCTACAGCCTCTTGAGCGGGCGCTTCGGCCGCAAACGCTGGCTGTGATCCCGCTCAGGCGTGGAGCGGCGCTTCGGCTTACGCGCGCGCGCCTTGCCTCAGGCGCTCTTCTCGACCACCTCGCCGGCGCGGGCCCGCAGGCGCGGGCGAAGGCCCGGCGGCTGCGCCCGGTCCTGCTCCGGGCAGACCCGCTGCTCCGGCGGCTCGACGGCGATCTCGGCGAGGAGCCGGCGGATCTCCGCGATCCGCTTCACCCGGGCGTGGTTGTCGTTGCCATGGCCTTGCGGCATCGAGCCCGGCGCGAGCCGGAAATAGCGGAGCAGCAGCTTCATCGCGTCCCTCTTCCTGGGGTTGAGCCGCAATAGCCTGAGTCTGTTTCCGCCGTATTTCGTCGACCGGCCGCGCCCGCGAACGATTCCCGGCCCCTCAGCCGGGTTCGAGGACGCCCTCCCCCCCGCTCCGGCGAGAAGGTTCGGCCCCTGGTGATGGTCACGAGCGCGCCGGCCGCGAAGGCGAGCCGGCGCAGCGCCGAGCGGGCCTCCTCGGTCTTGTCGCCGCGGGGATGGAACTTCGCCCGCGTCAGCGCGTACAGCGCCGTGCTCCACGCCTCGCGCTCGCCGCCGCGGCCGGCGAACCGATAGCGGGCGATCGGCCCGCGCTGCATGACGTGGAGTCCCTCGTCGATGTCGGCGACCGGCGCCATGCCGAGGTCCGGCCGGGACTGGTCGAGATAGAGATAGAGCGGCGCGCCGAACCGCAGCTTCGACATCGGCGGCTATTTCTTCTTTCCGGGCGGCGACGCCGGCGGGGCGCCGCGGCCTTGCGCCGCGAAGGGCGAGGCGACGGCGGCGGGCTTCGGCTTGTCCTGCTTCGGCTTCTTGGTTTCGCGGTTGCCTTTTGGCATGGCTCGCCTCCTTCAGCTCGCGGCGCGGCTCGAGCGAAAACCGGTCGGCCGCGAACCGGTCTCCACGTCGCGGATCATGCCCTAGAAATCGCTGGCGCGAAGATCGTAGGAGCCGCTGCGGCGGCGGCCGTAGACCTTCGCGGCGACGGTGCAGATGCGGGCCCGGTTGGCATCGAAAGCCGAAAGGCAGCCGTCGGGCGCGGCCGCCATCGTCGGCTGCAGCGCGCCGAGAACGTCCGCGCCGATGAAGAACGGCACCTCGATCGACTGATCATAGCCCCAGAACCGCACCGCGACCCGCGTCGCGTCGTAGCTCCGCGAGTCGTTCGGGAAGGCGACGCTGCCGCGCATCGGCGTCATCCCTACAGCAGGAAGGCGGCGTAGATCGCACCGGCAGTGACGAAGCCCATCACCGCGAGCGCGATATCCATCGTGCCGAGACCGTTCCACATCCGGAGAAGCTTCTCGAACATCGTCGTCCTCCCTGCAGCCGCGGCCGCTGCCGCTCAGCAGCCCTTGGCGCCGGTGCAGATGCTGCGCGTCGCCTGCCCGGTCTTGCGATCCCATTCGTCCTCGCGCGCCTTCTGGGCGAGCCTCGCGGCGTTCGCTTGCCGCGTCGCCTCGGCGGCGTCCATCGGACCCGGCTGCTCCCGGGCGCGGGTCGCGGGGCCGGCGGCGCGCGGCGCGGTCGAGTCACGCGCGAGAGCGCCGCTTGTCGACGCGGCTAGGGCGACGAGGGCCGCAGCGACCGCGATCCGGGTCACGCCGGCACCGCCAATTCCTCGTCGGCCCAGCCCGGGGGCAGCGCGGCGAGGTTGGCGTCGTTGCGGGCGAGGAGCGCCTGGAGTGCCGCCTGCGCCGCCTCGTCGGCCGCCGCCGCGGCGAGCTCGAACACCGCGATCGCGTACGCCTCGGTGTCGTCGGCGCGGCTGTTGAGCTGGTGGAAGCGACGCTCCTTCTTCCACGACTCGCGGCGGGCGTCGAAGCCGGCCTTCTTGCCGTCATGCCAGGTCTTGACCCGGGTGTTCGCTGCATCGACGCTGATCCGGCTGTCGTAGATGCGCTGCTCGACGCGATCGAGCTGGCTCTCGACCACGCCCTGCGATTTCTCCGACAACGCCATGGCGTTGCCCTTGAGCGCCTCGAGCCGGCGGTCGATGCCGTGCAGCTTGATCCGCAGCTGGTCGCAGACCCGATCGAGCTTGCCGGTCATGCGAGCGGTCCTGTCCGCCGGCTCATGCCGACCACGGGCTGCCGCTCCGGCCCGGCGCCGGAAGGCTGGCATCGAGGCGCCGGCCCGCCTCCTCGGCGGACGCGGTCGGGCCGAGCTTGCTTTCGGCGAGGACACAGAGGGCGACGCCGTCCGCCGGCCGCAGCCGGTATTGCGGCTCGCCGGTGCCGGCGAGGCGCTCGACCGCCACGAGCTCGGTGCGCCGCACCCCGTTCGGGAAGCGCTTCTCCGGGTACGCGACGCACTCGCCGATCTCGAAGCGGTGACCTGCCATGCGGCTGCTCTCCTGTTGTGACGCGGCGCCGCTTCTCGCGACGAATCTGTTTAGATGTCAGCGGCGGCATGAATTCGGGTCAGAAAAACTGCCGTGTGCGAAAATCAGGACTTGGTCTCTTCATACACTGGCGCGACGACAAAACCTAGTTTTATTTTCTCTCATCAAGGTCAACTTCTTTGCGGTAGTCGGAAAAACTGGTACGGTATCTAATTCAAGCCGGAGGAAAACCGATGCATCGCTACAGGGTTGGGCAGCTCGTGCGGCTGTCATCGGGCACCGACCGCAGCTCGGGATCGTACAAGATCCTTCGGCTCCTGCCCGAGACCCATGGCGAGTTCCACTACCGCATCAAGGGCGTCCACAATCAGACCGAACGCGCCGTGCGCGAGACCGAGATCGCCCCCGCCGGATAACGCCGCCGCTCGCGGGGCTTTGCGCCTCAGACCTGCTTCGGCTTGCGCTTTCGCGCAGGCGCCGGCTCTTTCGCCGCGCTCGCCGCGCTCTCTTCGTCGGCCGCCGCCTTGGCGAGGCGGAGCGACTTCAGGCGCGCCGTCTTGACGTCGAAGGCGCGATGCGCGGCCGCGTACTCGGCCCGCACCGCCTCGCCTTCGCGGGCCGCGAGCTCGCGCTTGCGGAACTGCGCTTCGGCGCGGTCGAGCGCCTCCTGGGTCTTCACCGTCGCCATGGCGGCCTGCTCCACACAAATGACGGTTTCATCTGGATAATGCGACCGCGTTTTACAAGTGTTCGGAGCCCCGTGCGGAGAAGTATTTACGGCGCGAAATAAAATCGCGACAGAACTTGGGCGCGGTGCTAGGTTCTATTTTGCCGGGAAGAGCTTTTCTTGCCGTCAGCGCCAAAGGAATCCCACCATGCAGACCCCCGACTGGCTGAAACCCGGACTCTACGGCGCCGCCTGCGGCGCGATCGCGCTTGCGATCGTCGGCTTTTCCTGGGGCGGCTGGGTGACCGGCGGCAAGGCCGAGATGATCGCCGATCAGCGCGCCCGCGCCGACGTCGTCGCGGCGCTGACGGCGATCTGCGCCGACCAGGCGAAGCGCGATCCGCTGCTCGCCGAGCGCGTCGCGCTCCTCAAGACCACCGCCTCTTATGGCCGAGGCGACCTCATCATGAAGAACGGCTGGGCGACGATGCCCGGCACCGCCGAGCCGAACCGCCAGGTCGCCAATGCCTGCGCCGACAAGGTCGGCGTCTAGGCCGGTCGCAGGCCGGCCGTGCGCACGAGACGCGAGACCGTCACCTTCGCGCGGCCGTTCAGGCTGCGCGGGGTCGACGAGCCGCAGCCGGCCGGCGCCTACACGGTCGAGACCGACGAGGAGCCGATCGAGGGCCTGTCCTTCATGGCCTATCGCCGCGTCGCGACGGTGATCTTCCTGCCGCTCGCCCGCGGCGGGCCGGGCTCGTTCCAAGCCGTTCCGGTCGATCCTCCGGCGCTTGAAGCCGCGATCGCGGCCGACAAGGCCGCAGGCTAGCCGTCGAATTCGACCGACGCTGTTCATTCGCCGTCAGAGCAGAGTGCGTCATTGGCCATGGCGGCCATTCTCGCCGGGACGGTCCGCGTCTCGTCAAGGCTCTTCGACCGGCGAAGCCGGCGCGCCCTTTGGGCGCGGCCTTGACGAGACGCGGCCGCCCGGCAAACTCGCTGCCATCGGCAATGCCGGACTGCGCCAGCCGACCTGGACAAGCGACCGCTCCTCCTTGCCGGCCTCAGCGCAGCACCACCACCTTCGTCCCGATCCGCACGCGATCGTAGAGATCGACGACGTCGCGGTTGGTCATGCGGATGCAGCCCGACGAGACCGCGGCGCCGATGGTGTCGGGCTCGTTCGAGCCGTGGATGCGGTAGAGCGACGAGCCGAGATAGAGGGCGCGGGCGCCGAGCGGGTTCTCGAGGCCGCCGCGCATGTGGCGCGGCAGGTCGGGGCGGCGGCGCAGCATCTGCGCCGGCGGGCGCCAGTCCGGCCATTCGCGCTTCATCGACACGGTCTTGGTGCCGGCCCAGGTGAAGCCCTGGCGCCCGACGCCGACGCCGTACTGGATCGCTTGGCCGCGCCCGAGCACGTAGTAGAGCCGCCGCTTCGAGGTCGAGATCACGACCGTGCCCGGCGCCTGCCCGCCGTCCCACGCCACGACCTGGCGCGGGATCGCCTGCTGGCTGAAGATGTTGAGGAAGTCGGCAAGCGGCCCGCGCGCGAACGGGTCCGAGATCGCGAGAGCCGGCGAGGCGGCAAGAAGCGCTGCGATCGCGCCGAGCCGGGCGAAAATGCGGATCATGTCGTGCCCCGCGGCCGCGTGCTCCCGGGCCGTTCCGGCGGCGTTGTCGAAGGCGAATGGGGCGGAAACGGGGACGGGGGACTGGGTTCAGTTCCATGCGAGACGATGAGCCTCCCGTCAGACTCGACCGTCGAGCGCATGGATGAGGATTTTTCAGCGGCAGGAGCCCTGTCAAGGATCAAGACCGCCGAAGGCGGCGGGCCTTCGGCCCGTCCTTGACAGGGCTCCTGCCGCTGAAACACGAAGCTTCCATGCGATCGACGGGCAACTCCGCTTGCCGTGTCCGATGTAATTGAACCAGGCCCTCCGGGGCCAATTTTGTCAGTTCTTCTCGGGATGCAATTTCCTGAGGCTCCCATACCGACCCCGGACGAAAGGACCAATGACGCTTTACACGAACCTTTTAAACGCGAGCGCTTCACACAGACTCGAAGCGTTCTTCGGCATTGGTCCCGGTCTGCAGCAGCGGGTCGCCGCGATCGCTATTCTGTCGGCAATGATCGAAAGGCAGGTCGAGCTCGCGCTGTGGACGCTCGAGAGTGAACGGTTCCGGCCAGGACTCAACGATCGCCGCGATGCTGCGGACCGCAGCAATTGCTACGGACGAATACTGGGTCGACCCTGACAAGCTTGAATTGACCGATTCAGGTTCTCCGGCCGGACGACGGCTGCTCGCCGACGGGAACCTTCGAACGACCCGCGCCGCCCCGCTCCCCCGCAAGCCACCGCCTGAGGAGCTCGTTCACGCGGGTCTGCCAGCCGGCGCCGCTCGCGCGCAGCCGGGCGATCACGTCGGCATCGAGCCGCAGCGTGACCTGCTGCTTCGGCGAGGGCGATCGCGGCCGGCCGCGGCGGCGGCGCAGGCCTGCTGCGGCGAGCTCCGGGTGGACCTCGTGCGCCGGCCGCATCCGGGCGAGCGCCGCGCCGGTCATGGGCCGGGCGTCGGGATCGGCTTTGGCGGCCGCCACCACCGCGGCATCCGCCGCCGGGTCCGCCGTCTCGATGAGACGGCACGCCTTGGCGCGGGCCGTGGCGCGGCGCCGGTCGAGTTCGGCCTGCTCGGCTCTGGTCAGGTCAGGCATGACGGGTGCTCTGGCGGCGCGGCGATCATAATGACAATGCGGCGTCCTTCGTCGCCATGGCGCGCGCTTTCCCGAGGGGAGGTCGCGCCGGTCATGATGAGACTGCGCACACTCCGGCAGTTGTAATCATGCCGTACCGACACGCAGCGCGTGCAACCGCCCGCCCCTCAGGCACTCATCGCCTCCCTGGCCCGCTCCGCCCGCTTGCGGTCGTTCGGATCAAGGATCGCCTTCCTCAGGCGGATCGATTTCGGGGTCACCTCGACGAGCTCGTCGTCCTGGACCCAGGCGAGCGAGCGCTCCAGCGTCATGCGGATCGGCGGGGTCAGGCGCACGGCCTCGTCCTTCGAGGTGGTGCGGATATTGGTCAGCTTCTTGCCCTTGAGGACGTTGACCTCGAGGTCGTTCTCGCGCGTGTGCTCGCCGACGATCATGCCCTGGTAGACCTTCCAGCCGGGCTCGATCATCATCGGGCCGCGGTCCTCGAGGTTCCACAGCGCGTAGGCGACGGCCTCGCCCGAGTCGTTCGAGATCAGCACGCCGTTGCGGCGCCCGGCGATCTCGCCCTTCCACGGCGCGTAGGCGTGGAAGAGGCGGTTCATGATCGCCGTGCCGCGGGTGTCGGTCATGAGCTCGCCCTGATAGCCGATGAGGCCGCGCGTCGGGGCGTGGAAGACGAGGCGCAGGCGATGGCCGCCGGAGGGGCGCATCTCGAGCATGTCGGCCTTTCGCTCCGACATCTTCTGCACGACGATGCCGGAATGCTCCTCGTCGACGTCGATCACCACCTCCTCGATCGGCTCGAAGAGCTCGCCCGTCGCGGGATCGGTCTTCATCACGACGCGCGGGCGGGAGACCGCGACCTCGAAGCCCTCGCGGCGCATGGTCTCGATCAGGATCGCGAGCTGCAGCTCGCCCCGTCCCGAGACGTGGAACGAATCCTTGTCGGCCGATTCCTCGATCTTCAGCGTGACGTTGCCCTCGCCCTCGCGGAACAGGCGGTCGCGGATCATGCGGCTCGTGACCTTGTCGCCCTCGGTGCCGGCGAGCGGAGAGTCGTTGACGATGAACGACATGGTGACGGTCGGCGGGTCGATCGGCTGCGCCTGGATCGGCGTCTCGACCTCGGGGGCGCAGAAGGTGTCGGCGACGGAGCCCTTCTCGAGCCCGGCGATCGAGACGATGTCGCCGGCCTCGCCGAGCTCGATCGGCTGGCGCTCGAGGCCGCGGAAGGCGAGGATCTTCGAGACGCGGCCGTTCTCGACGAGGCGGCCCTCGCGGTCGATGACCTTGATGGTCTGGTTCGGGCGGACGGTGCCGGAGGCGATGCGGCCGGTGATGATGCGCCCGAGGAACGGGTTCGCCTCAAGCAGCGTGCCGAGCATGCGGAACGGCCCCTCCTCGGTGCGGGCCTGCGGCACATGCGACAGCACGAGGTCGAAGAGCGGCGCGAGCCCTTGGTCCTTCGGCCCCTCGGGCGAGGCCGCCATCCAGCCGTTGCGGCCGGAGCCGTAGAGGATCGGGAAGTCGAGCTGGGCGTCCGTCGCGTCGAGCGCCGCGAAGAGGTCGAAGACCTCGTTGATGACCTCCTGCGGCCGCGCGTCCGGCCGATCGACCTTGTTGACGGCGACGATGGGCTTCAGGCCGATCTTGAGCGCCTTTGAGACCACGAACTTCGTCTGCGGCATCGGGCCTTCGGCCGCGTCGACGAGCACGATGACGCCGTCGACCATCGAGAGGATGCGCTCGACCTCGCCGCCGAAATCGGCGTGGCCGGGCGTGTCGACGATGT
>DAINQO010000025.1:21759-26802 GCA_036742625.1 Microvirga sp. | reverse complement strand
CGACGCGGACCGCCAGCGCCATCTCCCGCGCCGGCGCCTCGAGGTTGCGCGCGATGTCGACCGCGAGCGCCTTCAGGGGCGAGATGTAGAGGGTGTGGAGCCCGGCGCTTTGGCCTTCCGCCAGTTCGACGAGGGTCGGCAGGAAGCCGGCGAGCGTCTTGCCGGCGCCGGTCGGCGCGACAAGCAGCGCCGAGCGGCCCTCGCGCGCCTTGGCGAGAAGCTCGAGCTGATGCGGCCGCGGCGCCCAGCCACGGCTCTCGAACCAGCGCCGAAAGCGCTCGGGAAGGAGCGGCTCCGGCTGCCCGGGCTTTCGACGCGGACGCTGTGTCATCGCAGAGGGGTAACGCGGAGGATGAGGTTCGCCAATTGGCGCTCGTCCGCCGGACGCCGTCTGCCTGCCGAATACGGCGCGGAGGCCACTCCTCCCAAGCTGAGCCGCAGTCATCGCAGCAGCTTGGCAGCGTTGACATCGGCTTGACGCACGAGAAGCCAGCGTCTAAGCCGCGCCAAACAAGAATAATCTTGTTGGGGGTATTCCGGCTTCACCGGCCCGCTACGCGGCGCCGCATCGCCGGCTGCCTAGCTCAATTCCAAGAATCCACACGCCGCACGATGCGGCTCAGAGGCAGCTATGGCGACGTTTTCTTGGCGGGGGGTGACGTCGGACTACAACACCGCGACCAACTGGTTCCCGGCCGGGGTCCCGGACGCGGCAGGCGAGACGGCCGACTTCGGCGCTGCTGGATCACGGGACATCAATGTTTCGGCGCCGATCCATCCCGACGGTTGGAGATTCTCGTCATCCTTCACCATCACCGGAAGCCCCGGCGCGTTCGTGGATTTGGGCGAAAGCTCGCTGGGGATCGATTCGGGGAGCCAAACCATCTCGGTGCCCCTGAAGGAGCTCGGCGGCCTGTATAAATTCGGCACGGGCACGCTGACCTCACGGGAGCGAATAGCTACGACTCGGTCGTCGCAGTCTTCAACGGGGGTGCAATTGCTGTCGGGTCGAACACGGCCCTCGGCGCCGGGCTGTTCCATATCCAGGGCGGCGCGACGCTGCTGGCGTCGGCTGACGGGCTCACCCTCGCCAACCCCATCAACTCTTCGGGACAAGGAGCAGCCAAGTTCGACACCCAAGCAAACCACCTCACCCTTTCGGGCCCGATCACGGATCCTCCAACCGGTGTTCCTACTCCAAGTGAGCTGGCAAAGCTTGGCACTGGCACGCTAACGCTGGCGCACGTCAATACATACACAGGGACAACCACCATTGCGGCCGGCACGTTGGATCTGGCCGCCGTCAACGCGGCAGGCTCGAGCGTGATCGTCTTCGGCGTCGGCGCGCAGGTGTTGCGGCTTCAAGCGGGGGCAATATCGGGCGGCAGCTTTGGCAATACGATCGACGACTTCGGCGTTGGCGACGCGATCGACCTTCGGGGTCTCGCCTATTCGGGCAACGCGACCGCGAGCTTCGCGAGCGGAAAACTGACCGTCGCCAATGGCGCGATGAGCGTGACGCTGACGCTCTCCGATACGCCCTTCACCAGCTTCAGCCTCATGGACGACGGCGCCGGCGGAACGCTGGTCTGGGGGGGAAGCAATATCGCGCCGGTCCTCGGCGGCGACAGGGCTATCACGGTCACGGAGGACAGCACCGTTGCGGTGACGACCGCCGACCTCACGGCGACCGACGCGGACGGTCCTACCACGCAGCTCGTCTACACGGTAACCGGCACGTCGCACGGCACGGTGCTGAAGAGCGGTGCGCCGGTCGGAACCTTCACCCAGGCGGAGCTTGCCGCCAATCTGATCTCCTCCCAACACGACGGCGGAGGGGTCGCCGGCAGCTTCACGGTCTCGCTGACGGATGGCGACGCGCCGGGACAAAGCGCAACCGTGGCTGTCACCCCTTGGAACGGCCCCGTGATCCGGGGCACTGGCAAAGCCGACCAGCTCCTCGGCGGAGAGGCCGGCGAGCTCCTCTCGGGCCTCGCCGGCAACGACGTGCTCGACGGCGGCCCAGAGGGCTCAGACTGGCTGGACGGCGGCACAGGAATCGACACCGCGTCCTACGCCAGCTCACCGCGCGCCGTGCTGATCAACCTTCCCGGGCAGGTCACCGCGGATGGCATCAACACGGACACGCTGGTCTCGATCGAAAACGCGATCGGTTCCGCTTTCAACGATACGATCCTTGGCAACGACAATGCGAACCGCCTCGACGGCGGCGCCGACGGGTCCGACGAGATCCACGGCGCTGGCGGCAGCGATACGGTATCCTACGCGAGTTCCACCCGCGCGGTCCTGATCAACCTTGCCGGCCAGATCACCGCCGATGGCGTCAACACCGATACACTGTCCTCGATCGAGAACGCCGTCGGATCGGCGTTCAACGACACGATCCTCGGCGACGACGGCCCTAATATCCTCGACGGCGGCTCGGACGGTTCCGACCTGATCTATGGCGGTGGTGGCCAAGACACGGTGAGCTATGCGAGCTCCAGCCGTGCGGTCCTGATCAATCTTCCCGGCCAGATCACCGCCGATGGCGTCAACACCGATACACTTTCCTCAATCGAGCATGCGACCGGCTCGGCTTTCAACGACACCATCATCGGCGACGACAACGCGAACCTCCTCGACGGCGGCTCGGACGGTTCCGACCACATCGAAGGCGGCGGCGGCAGCGACACCGTCGGCTACGCAAGCTCAACGCGCGCCGTGCTGATCAACCTCGGCGCCCAGCTCACCGCCGACGGCGTCAACACCGACACGCTGTCCTCGATCGAGCACGCGATCGGCTCGGCCTTCGACGATACGATCTTGGGCGACGCCGGTCCGAACACGCTCCAAGGCGCACTTGGCTCGGACACCCTCTGGGGGCTCGGCGGCGAGGACACTTTCCTCTTCGGCTCGCCGGCTGAAGGCGTCGACCGATTGGCGACTTCGTGCCGGGGCTCGACCACATCGGCCTCGCGAGCCCGTTCGGGCTTTCCTCTGTCGCCGACGATGACAATTTCTTCGCATCCGCCAACCCGACGCCGACCGGCAGCGGGCCGAGCCTCCTCTACAACACCACCACCGGCGGACTGTTCTACGACGCCGACGGAATCGGGGCCGGAACGTCGCTGCAGATCGCCCTTCTGGAAGGCGCGCCCGCCCTCCACGCGTCAGACTTCCTGCTCATCTGAGTGAAATTGGTAGGTCGGCGAGGAAACGCACCCCCGAATTGGCCTTGGCCTCCCGAGCCCGGGGTTCGCGTGACCCCGGCCGCAGGCGCCGCTCCCGTCCCACCCTAACGACGCCTCGCGAGAGCGTCCCCCGGCGGACCTTTCGACGCTCGTGCTCCATCGAGATCCCGGATCGCGCTACGCGCGTCCGGGATGACGCCCGGCTTTGGAACCTCTCCGGCCCGCGTGCTTTCCTGAAAACGCCGCCAGAAAACTCAGGCATCGGTCGCGAGGATAGGCGATGAGGGTGATTTCGATCCGCGCTTTCGCGCTTTATCTCGTGAGCGGCCTCGCCGGCCATGGCGCGCTCGCCCAATCGGACCGCCCTTGGGTCGACCCGCCGATGCGGCGTCCGGCCGAGCCGGCGCCGTCGGGATCGCAGCCCGCGCAAGCGACAGCGCCTGCCGACGCAGCGCGGCCGTCACTGCCGCCCTCGCCGCGCGCGCCCGAGCCTTCGCCGCAGCGCGCCGGGACGCCGCCGGGCGCTGGGGCGCCGGGCGCGGCGCCTGCGCCTTCGGCTCAGGCGCGAGAAGCCCCGCCTCCGAACAGCAGCACGAGCCCGCACACGGTCTCGCCGGCGAATCCGCCCGGTCCACCGGGCGCGGCGCCGCCGAATGAGCCGGCGCCGGCCGTGCCGGCCCGCAAGGAGGCCGCGACCGCGGCCGAAACCCTGGCCGGCGCCTATCTCGACTACTGGTCCGCTCCGAATGCCGTGACCCTCGACGCGACGCCCGATTTCTACGCGCCTCGGGTCGAGTTCCACGGCCGGCTGTTGAGCGCCCGGGCGCTGTTCGAGGAGAAGAAGCGCTTCGTGCGCCGGTGGCCGGAGCGGCAATACACGCCGCGCCCCGACACCCTGCGGACCGCCTGCGACCCGGGCACCGGGATTTGCGTCGTCAAGACCGTGTTCGATTTCATCGCAGCGAATCCGGCCCGCCGCCGGCGCTCGGAGGGGACGGGCACCCTCGAGCTCGTAGTCAGCGTTGCCGGCCAGCAGCCGGTCATCATTGCCGAGACGAGCCGGATTCTGCGCCGCGGCGAAGGGCGCGACACAGCCGACGACGACGACACCGGTGCGGACGACTAGGAAGATCACGCGCGCATGCCCGCTGGAACCGATCTCGACCCCAACGACGGCAAGAGCCCGCATGAGCAGGTTCAGGGGCTCATCCGCCGCGAGATCGCGCGTCATCGGCCGATCGAGGGCGCGCTGCAGCCGCTCGAGATCCTTGCGGCAGCGTCGGTGCGCGTCGTCGAAGACGACGGCGCAGCCCGTTACGAGGTCGTCGACGAGAACGGCAGGGCTCGAACCCGTGACGACGGCGGCGAAAGCCGCGGGCTTACGATCGCCGAGCTGATCGCGGAGTTGCGCACGAAGCACCCGACGCTCTTTCGGCTGGAGCCTCACGACGCCGCAGGTGTCGCGGCCGAGAGCGACAAGCCCGACGCGAGCCCGCGCCGCGCTCCGCGCGATTGGCTGATCCTCGCCTCGAAGGCGCATCGCAACCCTGCCGGCGAAGGCGGCGGGCGCTTCCGTCGCCTGCGGCAGCGCTGCGCCGGCATGCTCGACGCGTTTGCGGCACGCGCCCGCCCCGCCGGTTGTCGCCTCGCGGCGCCGATGCGCGGGTTAGGCTGGACGCTTTCGTCCCGCCCATTGCGAGCCCTTACGGCACGGCTGCGGTCGAGCGCGCCCTCGACCCACCCGCTTTATGCCTTCGCCGGCCTCGCCGGCGCGCTCGCGCTCGTGATCGTGGGGCTTCTCGGGGCTTGGATCGTCACCAGGCGCGTCGCCGACGGGGCGCGAAACCCG
>DAINQO010000025.1:0-21659 GCA_036742625.1 Microvirga sp. | reverse complement strand
GCTTCTCGGGGCTTGGATCGTCACCAGGCGCGTCGCCGACGGGGCGCGAAACCCGGGCGCGGGCCCCCCGGCTGCCGCGGCGCAAACGAAGCCCGCGCGCACGCCCGAGGCGTCGACCGCGGCTGCTAACAGCAGCCCCGATGCGCCGCCGCCCGGCAAGCCCGTCGCGCTCGTCGGCGTGCCGGAGGTCATCGATACCGCAACGCTCCGGATCGAGGGAAAGCTCGTTCGTCTGACCGGGGTCGAGTGGGCGCGCGGCGCGCAGAGCGCCGATCTTGCCCGCTACTTGGGCGGGCGCCCGGTCACCTGCCGGCCGAAGGGCGCAAACGACGTCTATCGCTGCCTCGTCGACGGCCGCGACCTGTCGGAGGTGGTGCTGTACAATGGTGGCGGCCGCGCCACCTCCGACGCCGAGCCGGAGCTTCTCGCGGCGGAGACCTACGCCAAGGCCGAGAAGATCGGGGTGTGGCGCAAGCCAACCTCGGGCGCGCCGCAGGTGGCGAACTGAGAATCCGACATGATGCGGCCGTTGTCGCCGACCATGGCAAGCCCCGCAGCGCGTTGACGAGCCCTAGACGCCGCGCGTATGTCTAGACATATGACCGAGCGCACCACCATACGCCTTCCCGAAGACCTGATCGCCCGTGCCAAGCGCAAGGCCGCGGCCGAGGGCCGCACGCTCACCTCGCTGATCGAGGATGGCTTGCGGCTGGTCACGACCGAGGACCGCAAACCGGGCAAGGCGAAGCGGGTCATGCCGCCGATCAGCAAGGCGACCGGCGGATTGAGGCCGGGCATCGATCCGACTCGAGTCTCCGAAATCCAGGGCCGGGATGACCTCGAGTATATGAAGCGCATGAAGCGCTTCAAATGATCCTGCCCGACGTCAACGTCCTGATCTACGCCTTCCGCACCGATAATGACCACCACGCGGTCTGCCGTGCGTGGCTGGAGGCAGTGGTCTCGGGCGATGCCCGCTTCGGCATCGCGCCGCCGGTGCTGAGCGCCTTCGTGCGCATCACGACCGACCGCCGCATCTTTACGAATCCGAGCCCGCCGGAGGAGCCGTTCCGCTTCTGCGACACGCTTCTTGGCCAGCCTCATTGTCAGATCGTCGAGCCCGGCGAGCGTCATTGGGACCTCTTCCGGCGCCTCTGCCTCGAGACCAACACGCACGGCTCGCGGGTCACCGACGCCTGGTTCGCCGCGCTTGCGATCGAATGGGGCTGCGAGTGGGTGACGATGGACCGCGACTATGCACGGTTCCCGGGCCTGAGATGGGCGACGCCCGCCACGAAGCCGCGTCGCTTAAGGCGATGAGGCCTCGGGCTGCGCCACCTCGGCCTCGACCTCGGCCGGATCGAGGTCGTACATGCGCGAGCAGAACTCGCAGGTGATGCCGATGCGGCCGTCGTCTCCGACCATGTCGCGGCGGTCCTGCGGACTGAATCGGCGCATCATCGACATGATGCGCTCGCGCGAGCAGCGGCACTCCTCGTGGATCGACAGCGGCTCGAAGACGCGCACGCCGCGCTCGTGGAAGAGGCGGTAGAGCAGGCGCTCGCTCGCAAGCTCCGGGTCGACGAGCTCGTGGTCCTCGGTCGTGTCGACGAGCGCCTTCGCCTCGACCCAGGCGTCGTCCTCGCCGGCGGCCGGCGGCGCCTCGCGGGAGGGATGGCCCTCGGGAATGTCGCCGGGCGGCAGGTCCGCCTGGCGCATGCGCTCGGGCGAGGCCGGCAGGAACTGCACCATAAGGCCGCCGGCCCGCCAGGCGCGACGGCCGGCGCTGAACTCCTCGGCGACGGCAAGCCGCACCCGCGTCGGGATCTGCTCCGACTGGCGGAAATACTGGTGCGCCGCCTCCTCGAAGCCCTGGCCCTCGAGCGCCACGACGCCCTGGTAGCGGCTGCGCTCCGAGCCCTGGTCGATCGTCATCGCGAGGATGCCCTGGCCGAGGAGCTCGGCGGTCTTCCTGGCGCCGGGGCCGAGCGCCGCGATCTTGCCGGCGTCGAAGCGCGCCGTCGCGCGCAGGCGGTCGGGAGCGTCGAAATCGACGACGATCATCTCGATCGCCCCGTCGGACTTGGTCTGGAGCTGGAAGCGGCCCTCGAACTTGAGGGACGCGCCGAGAAGCACGGTCAGCGCCGCCGCCTCGCCGAGCGCGCGCGCGACCGCGTCGGGGTAGCCGTGCCGGGTCAGGATGGTGTCGATCGACGCCCCGAGCCGGACGACGCGTCCGCGCGTGTCGAGCGCCTCGACCGCGAACGGCAGAACGACGTCGTCCGCCGCCTCGAAGGCGCCGAGCTTCATCGCTTAACGCCTCATGCCTCGACGGCGCCGAAGCACCAGGCGAGGATGCCCTTCTGGGCGTGCAGCCGGTTCTCGGCCTCGTCGAACACGACCGAGCGCGGGCCGTCCATGACCTCGTCGGTGACCTCCTCGCCGCGATGCGCCGGCAGGCAATGCATGAAGATCGCCTCCTTGCCGGCGGCGCCCATCAGCCGGGCGTTGACCTGGTAGGGCTTGAGCAGATTGTGACGGCGGCCCTCGTCCTCGTCGCCCATCGAGACCCAGCAATCGGTCACGACCGCGGCGGCGCCCGCGACGGCCTCGAACGGGTCGCGCGTGACCATGATCCTGGCGCCCTCGCGCTTTGCCCAGCTCAGGAGCTCCGGGCGCGGGTCGAGCTCCGGCGGCGTCGCGACGGCAAGCCCGAAATCGAGCCGCGCCGCGGCGTGGACCCACGAGGCGAAGACGTTGTTGGCGTCGCCCGTCCAGGCGACGGTGCGGCCGCGGATCGGCCCGCGATGCTCCTCGAAGGTGAGGACGTCGGCCATGACCTGGCACGGATGCGAGGTCTTGGTCAGCCCGTTGATCACCGGCACCGTCGCGTGCTCGGCGAGCTCGAGCATCATCGCGTGGTCGAGGATGCGGATCATGATCGCGTCGACGTAGCGCGACAGCACCCGCGCCGTGTCGGCGATGGTCTCGCCGCGGCCGAGCTGCATCTCCTGGCCGGTCAGCATGAGGGTCTCGCCGCCGAGCTCGCGCATCGCCATGTCGAAGGAGACGCGCGTGCGGGTCGAGGGCTTGTCGAACACCATCGCCAAGGCCTTGCCGGCGAGCGGCCCGTCCTTGCGGATCTCGCCCTTGCGGCGGTCGGCCTTGAGGGCGGCGCTCGCCTTGAGCACGCGGCGAAGCTCGGCGCCGGTGAAGTCCTTGAGGTCGAGGAAATCGCGTTTGCCGTCGATCATTCGGCGGCTCCGCGCCGGGCGAGCGTCCGCATCTCCTCCTCGAGCGCCTCGCAGGTGCGCTCGAGCCGGGCGACCGCCTCGCCGATCTCGGCCTCGCCGACGATCAGCGGCGGCAACAGCCGCACGACGTTGTCGCCGGCCGTGATGGTGAGGAGCCTCTCGCCGCGCGCCGCGTCGACGAAGTCGGTGTTCGCGACGTGGGTGCGCAGCCCGAGCATCAGGCCCTGGCCGCGCAGCTCGGCGATCACCGCCGGATGGCGGTCCATCAGCGCCGCGAGGCGCTGCTTCAAGAGCAGGCTCATCTGCCTGACGTGATCGAGGAAGCCCGGCTCGAGCACGACGTCGAGGACGGCGTTGCCGACCGCCATGGCGAGCGGGTTGCCGCCGAAGGTCGTGCCATGGACGCCGGTGGTCATGCCCTTGGCGGCCTCGGCGGTCGCGAGGCACGCCCCCATTGGGAAACCGCCGCCGATGCCCTTGGCGATCGCCATGATGTCGGGCTCGATGCCGCTCCACTCATGCGCGAACAGCCTGCCGGTGCGCCCGACGCCGGTCTGCACCTCGTCGAAGACGAGGAGCATGCCATGTTCGTCGCAGAGCTCGCGCAGGCCGCGCAGGCATTGCGTCGGGACGTTGCGGATGCCGCCCTCGCCCTGCACCGGCTCGATCAGGATGGCGCCGGTCTCGGGCGTAATCGCCCGGCGCAGCGCCTCGTGATCGCCGAACGGGACCTGGTCGAAGCCCTCGACCTTCGGGCCAAAGCCTTCGAGGTACTTCTTCTGCCCGCCGGCCGCGATCGTCGCGAGCGTGCGGCCGTGGAAGGCGCCCTCGAAGGTCAGGATCCGGAAGCGCTCGGGCTCGCCGTTGGCGGAGTGGTATTTCCGCGCCATCTTGATCGACGCCTCGAGCGCCTCGGCGCCGGAGTTCGTGAAGAAGACCAGGTCGGCGAAGGTGTTGTCGACCAGGCGCTGCGCCAGGCGCTCCCCCTCCGGGATGCGGAACAGGTTCGAGGTGTGCCACAGCTTTCCGGCCTGCTCGGTCAGCGCCGCGACGAGGTGCGGATGGGCGTGGCCGAGCACGTTCACCGCGATGCCGCCGCCGAAGTCGAGATATCGCTCGCCGTCGCGCGTCATGAGCCAGGGGCCCTCGCCCCGCTCGAAAGCGACATCGGCGCGCGCATAGGTCGGCAGCAGCGGCGAGTTCACGGCACCTCTCCCAAAAGGCCGGCCTGGCGACGCCGGGCCGGAAAATGAAAGCGCCGCCTCGTCGGGCGGCACCGTCGCAGATTCTATGAATGCGGGCGCGCAAGTCAAATCGCCCCCCGCGCCCCGATTTCGGGGGGTGAGTCAAATCATCTCAGGGAGCGGTGGACGGCGGACATCTCCTGGGGAAAAGCGCGAGCCGCCAAGGGCGCCGACTCTTGCGCCCGAGTCAGCCCACCTTGTAGGTTCGCCGCAGTCGAAACACGACATGTCGTGCGGCGGCCTTCATCCGAGTAGCGAGCCCAGACGCGGCGCGGACCTCATGCTTGTCCGCGGTCCCGGAGGGATTCCGATTCCGGCGGAGGCGGCCCCAGGAGGAAGCGATGGCGGATGCGGGCCTGCCTTGGACGGACGAGCGCGTCGAGCTTCTGAAGAAGCTGTGGAGCGACGGCCTCAGCGCGAGCCAGATCGCCGCCCAGATGGGCGGGGTGACGCGCAACGCCGTCATTGGCAAGGTGCACCGCCTCGGGCTTTCCGGACGGGCCAAGACCTCGACCGCGCCGGCGCAGCCGCGCCCGCGCAAACCGGCGCGCCCGCCGAGCCACCCGATGAGCCACCGCCCGCCGGCGCATGGCGGCGCCGCGCTCGCCGCCCACCTGCGCGCCGAGCCGCAGCCGCAGGCCGAGCCGCTCGTCGAGTACGACGAGGACGTCGTGATCCCGTTCTCGGAGCGGGTGACGATCATGGAGCTGCGCGACTCGATGTGCCGCTGGCCGATGGGCGATCCGACGACGCCGGAGTTCCGCTTCTGCGGCGGCAAGGCGATCACCGGCCTGCCCTATTGCCCGCACCATTCGCGCATCGCCTACCAGCCCGCGGCCGAGCGCCGCCGCGAGCGCGAGCGCAGGGTGGCGTTCCGGTAGCCGGCCCCGCGCCTCGCCGGGAGGCTCACGGCCCGTCTCTCACGGCCCGTGTTCGGAGTGGAGCACGGCGTCGGCGGAGCGCAGCCGCTTCGCGACCTCGTAGGCGCCAAGCAGCGCCAGCGCGAGCAGGAACGGCGCGATATAATAGCAGAGCCGGAACAGCAGCAGCGCGCCGAGCACCGACTCGCGCGGCACGCTCGACAGCGCGATAAGGATCGTCGCCTCGAAGACGCCGAGCCCGCCTGGGGCATGGCTCGCGATGCCGAGCATCACGGCGAACACGTACACGGCAAGGAAGGTCTCGTAGCCGATGCCATGTCCCGGCGGCAGCAGCACGTAGAGCACGCCGGCCGCGGCGCAGGAATCCGCGGCGCCGATCAGGATCTGCGCCAGTGACCGGCGAAGCCCCGGCAGCTCGAGCCGCCAGCCCTGGATCGTGACCACCCGGCGCTTGAGCGACACCCAGCTAAGATAACCGGCGACGGTCGCGGCGGCGGCGACGCCGATCGATTGGTTGATCTTGATGTTGGTGTAGACCAGGACCGCGAGCGGGCCCGCCTCGCGGATGCAGCTCCAGGCGAGCACCGCGCCCATGCCGAGCCAGAAGGTCAGCCCGGCGATGACGGTCAGGCTCGCGACGCGCCCCGGCCGGACGCCCCTCGGGGCATAGACCCAGTAGCGCACCGTCGCGGCGGTGAGTAGCGGGAAGCCGAGCGTGAAGCTCACCGCGTAGCTCGTGAACGAGGCAAGCGCCGTCGTGCGGTACGGGACGTGAAGCCCGAGCTGGCGCAACGCGAGCGCGTCGTAGCAGGTCAGGAGAAGGTAGCTCACCGCCGTCAGGCCGGCGGCGGTCCCGAGCTGCCGCGCCGTCGCGGCCGTGAAGGCGGCCTTGACCTCGGCGGCGTTCATCTCCGCGGCCATATGCCAGAGCACGTAGATAGAAGCGGCGAAGATCACGAGGCTTGCCGCGGTGCCGATCCAGGCGAAGCGCCGGCGCCGGCGCGGCCCAGGGCTCGCGCTCGCCTGCAAGTCCGGATCGTGCTTCGAGACGTTCATGCGGCCCCTTCGCCAATCCGGGCGGCGCCGCGGCCGGCCGGGGCTGCATCTAAAGCATGATCCCGAAAAGTGGGAACCGGTTTTCGGAAAAGATCATGCTCGAACAAACAGATAGAGCGGGATGATGACTCGAAGAAAAATCATCGCGCTCTAGTCGCGCGCATCCATTAAGGATAGGCGAAGGCTCAGGCGGGGTCGCGATGCAACCAACCCCCTGCCCTCGACATTGTCGTCGATCCTCCACGAGGCACGATGTTCGACGCCAACGCTCCGACCGCGAGGCTCCGGCCGGCGCTCGCGACGCTCCTCGTTGCCGCCGCGGCGGCGCTTTCGTTCGCGCTTCCGGCGCGAGCACTGTCGCCCACGGAGATCGACGGCAAGGTCGAGGAGCTCCTTGCCCGCATGACGCTCGCCGAGAAGATCGGCCAGCTCAACCTCGTCTCGAACGGTCCGCTCTACCGGCCGGAGATGGTGCGCGAGGGCCGCGTCGGCGCCGGGATCAATTTCAACAACGCCCAGGACGTCGCCGCCGCGCAGGGGCTGGCGCGGCAGTCGCGGCTCGGCATCCCGCTGATCTTCGGCCTCGACGTGCTGCACGGCTTCCGCACCATCTTCCCGATGCCGCTCGCCGAGACCGCGACCTTCAACCCGGCGCTCGCCCGGATGGCGGCGGAATCGTCGGCCCGCGAGGCCGCCTATGTCGGCGTGCAATGGACCTACGCGCCGATGGCCGACATCGCGCGCGATCCGCGCTGGGGCCGCATCATCGAGGGCGCCGGCGAGGACCCGTATCTCGCCCGCGTGTTCACGACGGCGCGCGTCGAGGGGCTGCACGCCGGCGGGCTCGCGACCGGGGTCAAGCATTTCGCCGGCTACGGCGCCGCCGCCGGCGGGCGCGACTACGACGCGACCGACATCCCGCCGGCCGAGTTCCGCGATGTCTTCCTGCCGCCGTTCCGTGCCGCGGTCGAGGCCGGAACCGACACCGTCATGAGCGCCTTCAACGCGCTGAACGGCGTGCCGGCGACGGCGAACCCGTGGCTCCTCACCGGCATCCTGCGCAATGAGTGGGGCTTCGAGGGCTTCGTGGTGTCGGACTGGGCGGCGATCCACGAGCTCATCGCCCACGGCATCGCGGCCGACGGCGCCGAGGCCGCCCGCAAGGCCTTCCTCGCCGGCGTCGACATGGACCTCGCCGGCGGGCTCTACGACCTTCATCTCGCCGACGAGGTGCGGGCCGGGCGCGTGCCGGAGGCAGCCGTCGACGAGGCGGTTCGGCGCGTGCTGCGCGTCAAGTTCCGCCTCGACCTGTTCGAGCGGCCGGACATCGACGCGAGCCGCGTCGACGCCGTGTTCCCGACGCCGCAATCGCGTGAGGCGGCGCGGTCGGTCGCGCGCGAATCCCTCGTGCTGCTGCAGAACCGCGGCGATGTCCTGCCGCTCGCGCCCGGCATGCGGTCCGTCGCGGTCGTCGGCGCGCTCGCGGCGAGCGCCAAGGATCACCTTGGGCCGCACGCGGCGCGCGGGCATCGCGAGGACACGGTGACGATTCTCGACGGCGTCAGGCAGCGCGCCGAGAGAGCCGGCGTCGCTGTCGTTCATTCCGATGGCTGCAGCCTGCGCTGCAAGACCACCGAGGGCTTCGCGGCCGCGGTCGAGGCGGCGGGTGCGGCCGATGCCGTGATCGCGGTGCTCGGCGAGCCCGAAGCCCTGTCGGGCGAGGCGGCGTCGCGCGCCCATCTCGGCCTGACGGGACACCAGCCCGAGCTTCTCGCCGCACTCGCCGCGACGGGAAAGCCGGTGGTCCTCGTGCTGATGGCCGGGCGCCCGCTCGAGATCGGGCCGGCGCTCGACCGCGCGGCGGCGGTGCTGATGGCCTGGTATCCAGGCGTCGAGGGCGGGCCGGCGGTCGCCGAGGCCCTCTTCGGCGACGTCGTCCCGAGCGGCAAGCTGCCGATCACCTGGCCGCGCGCCGCCGGGCAGATCCCGATCCACTACAACCGCCTGCCGACCGGCCGGCCGACACGCGCCGACAACCGCTTCACGCTGAACTATGTCGACGAATCGATCGAGCCGCTGTTCCCGTTCGGCTTCGGCCTGAGCTACACGCGCTTCGGCTTCTCGGACCTTACTGTCGCGACGCCGCGCCTGTCGGCGTCCGACACGCTCGAGGTGCGGGTGCGACTCGCGAACACCGGTGGCCAGGCCGGCGCCGAGGTGGTGCAGCTCTACGTGCGCGACGTCGTCGCGAGCCGCAGCCGCCCGGTGCGCGAGCTCAAGGCCTTCGAAAAGGTGTTCCTCGACGCCGGCCAATCGCGGGAGGTGCGGCTCGAGGTGCCGATCCGCGAGCTCGGCTTCCATATTGAGGACGGCACTTACGTCGTCGAGCCCGGCCGCTTCGAGGTCTTCGTCGGCGCCGACGCCCGCGCCGATCTCGCCGCGAGCTTCGAGGTCATCGAAGGCTTGCGCGTCCCGCCCGGCCGCCGCGAGGCAAGCCGCGCCAAGGGCCGGGAGTAGCGGCTCAACCTCCGGCGCCGTGCCGCTCGATCAAGAGATCGAGCGCGTGCTTGATCATCACCCGCTCGTCGTCCGTGAACGGCGCCAGGATCGCGGCCTCGTGCTCCTTTGCGGCCGCGAGCACCGGCGCGACGCGGATGCGCCCGGCTGCGGTCAGGTGGACGCGGGCGCGGCGGCGATCCTCCTCGTCGGCGCGGCGCTCGACCAGCCCCTCGCGGGCCATCTTGTCGAGGATCTTGGTCATGCGCGGCTGCTGCATCAGCGCCATCGCGGCAAGCTCGCCGACGCCGAGCCCCTCCGCGTCGGCAAGGCACGCGAGCACCCGCCACTCGGCGACGGAGAGCCGCCAGCGCTTCAGCGCGGCATGGAACTCGCCGGAGACGATCTGGCTCGCGCGGGCAAGGAGGTAGGCGAGATAGGTCTTGGCGAAGCTGTCCCGCGGCAGCTCGCGCCGGCGTCCGCCGCCGATGCGCCTGAGCTCACCCGAATGGAACAGCAGCGGATCGTGCGGCTTGGCGATGAAATGCACCACCTCGCCGACGAGGATAGTGTGGTCGCCGCCGTCGTAGCGCGCCCACACCCGGCATTCGAAGATCGGCGCGATGCCGTCGAGGATCGGCGCCCCGGTCGCGCCGCGCACGAAGGCGAGGTCGGCGAACTTGTCGCCGCGTTCGCTTCGGCCGGCGAAGCGCAGCGCCAGCTCCTGGTGGCCGGCGTCGAGGAAGTGGATCGCGAAGGCATCGGCGCCGACGAAAGCCGGATAGCTCGGCGCGCCTTTCGCCACGCACCAGAGGACGAGCGGCGGCGCGAGCGACACCGACGAGAACGAGTTCGCGGTCATGCCGACGGGGCGCCCGTTCGCGAACGCGGTCGCGATGGTGACGCCGGTCGGGAACTGGCCGAGCGCGCGCCGGAACGCGTCCGGGGTCAAGGTCCCGGCGGCGGCTTGCACCGGCTCGTCGGCCATCGCGCGCCTTCCGTCTCCGGCTCAGAAATATTCCTTTTCATGTAACACGGCGGGGAGGTAGGCTCCAGGCATGTTCGCGGACCGCATCGAGGGCAAATGGATCGACGCCTTCGCGGAGGTCTTCGAGCGTTGCGCCGTCAAGGCCGGCGACACCGCCGCGATCCTCTCGGAAACGCAGTCGCGGCCGGTGAACGTGCACGTTGCCGAGCTGGCGCTGCTGCGGCTCGGCGCGAAGCCGTTCCACATCGTCGTGCCGACGCCGCGCAACCCGCATCCGGTGCCGGTGCGCTCGACCGGCGCGAGCGCTGCGATCGGCGGGCTGCCGGCGATCGTCGCCGCGCTCGGGCAGGCGGGCTTCGTCGTCGACTGCACAGTCGAGGGGCTGATGCACGCCGCCGAAACGCCGGCGATCCTCAAGGCCGGGGCGCGCATCCTCGCGATCTCGAACGAGCACCCGGAAACGCTCGAGCGCCTGCGGCCGGATTTGGCGCTCGAGGGCGAGGTGCGCGCCGGCGCCAGGATGCTGCGCGCTGCAAAGCGCATGCGCGTCAGCTCCGCCGCCGGGACCGATCTGACCATCGCCATGGAAGGCGCCGCGACCGTCGGCGTCTGGGGCTGGACCGACCGCCCCGGCACGCTCGCTCATTGGCCGGGCGGGCTCGTCGTCAGCTTCCCTAAGGCCGGAGCCGTGAACGGCACGTTGGTGCTCGCCGAAGGCGACATCAACCTCACCTTCAAGCGCTACCTCGCGACGCCGGTGCGGCTCGCGATCGCGAACGACTACGTCACGGCAATCGACGGCGGCGGCACCGACGCCGTGCTGATGCGGCGCTATCTCGCCGCCTGGGGCGAGCCGGAGGCCTACGCGGTGTCCCATGTCGGCTTCGGCCTCAACCGCCGCGCCCGCTACGAGGCGCTGACGATGTACGACCGACGCGACTTAAACGGCACCGAGCTGCGCGCCGTTGCCGGCAACTTCCTGTTCTCGACCGGCGCAAACGAGTTCGCCGGCCGCTACACCGCCGGCCATTTCGACTTGCCGGTGATGAACACGACGATCGAAATCGACGGCGTCGTCGTGGTGCGGGAGGGGGAGGTGCAGGCCGTGTTCGCCTGAGCGAGAGCCGTCTCGGCTCGCCCCTACGGCTCACCGGCTCGCCGCGATGCGCCCCTCGTCCACGACCCAGCCGTCGGCGTCGTACTTGACCCAGCCGCTGCGGCTCGTGCCGGCAGCGCTGTCGACCTCCTGGAACGACTCGTAGCGGGCGACGAGGCGGCCGTCGGCGTCGTATTCCTCATGGTTCCAGAAGGTGCCGCGCAGGGCGCCGCCGCGGCTGCGGGAGCGGACCTGCTCCAGGCGGTGATCGGCCGCGACCCCGAAGATCGCCTCGAAATTCGGGATCGCGGCTATGCGTTCGAGCAGCATGTCGCCTCGTCAGAAATCCACGAAGGGATAGCGCTGCATCAGCGTGCGGCGCAGAGCGCGGGCTTCCGCCGCGACCTCGAGCACCGCCCGCCCGGCGGCGAGCGTCCGCGCGAGGAGCCGGCGCCAGGCCGGGAGAACGGCGGCCGGTGCGGCCTCACCGAAGGCCGGCAGCGCCGGGAGCATCGCCGGCCTCATGCCACCGGCCCTCCGAAGCGCCGCGAGATCTCGCGCTCGAGATCGTCGGTGATGCGGCCTCCATGGCGGTCGATGAAGCGCGCCACCTCCGCCTCGGCGCGCAGCCGCTGCATGGTCATGAGCGTCGCCAGGACGCGCGAGAATAAGCCTGGACGGGGATGCGCCTCGGCGGGATTGCCGGGCAGGGCTGCAGCCGAGCCGGAGAAGAAATGAGCTGCAAACGCCATTGGGTGACCTCCTCGAACTGAGTGGGCCGTCCCGAAGCGCTTCCTCTTAAGTCGTGTTCTTGAGCACAATATCGGCCTTCATGTTGCGCTGCAGCACCCCGCCCGCGAGCATGGCCGTTATGAGCGCACCACATGAAACCTTGGGAAATTGCCGACTTTTCGCCCTTTGTTGCTAGCCCGACGCGCATGAGCTGACGATTCAGGCACGAAGATGTGGTATTTTTGAAGCGGTTGAAAAATGGCTTCCGGAAGCCGCCTCAAGGGCTTTGCTGCGCCGCAACCGGCTGATTCGGCGCATCCGCAGCCCCGTCGCGCAACCGGAAGTGCTGTACCTTGCCCATGACGTTGCGCGGCAGGCTGTCGACGAAGACCACGTCGCGCGGGACCTTGAAGCGGGCGAGCTCGCCGGCGACGTGCGCCTTCAGCGATGCGGCATCGGCGCTCATGCCAGCCCGCAGCACCACATAGGCGGCGGGCACCTCCTGCCATTTCGGGTCGGGGCGGCCGATCACCGCCGCTTCGGCGACGGACGGATGCGTCAGGAGCACGCGCTCGATCTCGGCCGGATAGACGTTCTCGCCGCCCGAGATGATGAGGTTCTTCCTGCGGTCATGGACGAAGACATAGCCGTCGTCGTCGCGCATCCCGACATCGCCGGAGAAGTACCAGCCGTCGCGCAACGCCGCCGCCGTCGCTGCGGCGTCGCCCCAATATTCGCAGAACAGGTTCGGGCCGCGCAGGGCGATCTCGCCGGCGGTGCCGGGCGGCAGCTCGAGGCCGGCATCGTCGACGATCTTCGCCTCGCAGACGAGGCCCGGCAGGCCCGTCGAGCCCGCGCGTGAGCGGTCGCCGGACAGCGAGGTGTGGATCGCGATCGGGCAGGTCTCGGTCGAGCCATAGACCTGCAGCACCGGCACGCCGCGGCGCTCGAAGGCGTCGATCAGCGGCTGCGGCACCGTCGTCGAGCCGGTCGTCAGCGCGCGCAGGCTCGAGAGATCGGCCTCGGCATAGGAGGGATGCTCGATGACAGCCTGCATGGTCGCCGGCACGAGCACGGTCAGGGTCGGACGATCCTGGGCGATCGCCGCGAGCGTCTTCTCCGGCGCGAAGCGCGGGTGCAGCGTGACGGTTGCGCCGTGATGGAGCGCCGGCGTCGTCTGGATGTTGAGCCCGCCGACGTGAAACAGCGGCAGCACGGTCAGCACGTGATCATCGGCAGTGAGTCCGTGCATGTGCTGGCTCATCACGCCGTTCCAGAACAAGGCCTCCTGGCGCAGCACCGCGCCCTTCGGCCGCCCCGTCGTGCCGGAGGTGTAGACGACGAGGAGCGACGACGAGAGATCGACATGCGGGACCCGACCCTCGCCGGAACCGCGTGCGAGGAGATGCTCGAACGACACCGCGTCCGGCGGCGCGAAATCGAGACCGACGACCCCCGCCTCGGGCAGGGCTTCGCGCAGCGGCCCGATCGTCGCCGCGAACGCCTCCTCGACGACGAGCGCCGACACCGACGCGTCGGTCAGGATGAACAGCTGCTCCTGAACGGCGAGGCGCCAGTTCAGGGGCACGAGCATCGCCCCAAGCCGGGCGCAGGCATAAAGCACAACGAGCGTGTCGGGGTGGTTTACGGCGAGCACCGCGACGCGGTCGCCGCGACCGATCCCGAGCTCGCTCTTCAGCGCCCGCGCTGCAGCCTCGATCCGCTCCGCCAGCGCCGCATAGGTCAGCATGCGGCCCTCGAAGCGCATGGCCGGCTTGTCCGGCGCGAACGCCGCGTGGCGGAGGATGAAATCGGAGAGGTCCACGGCTCCGCCGGCGCTCACGCGTCCGTCTCGCCCGGCTCGTAGAGCGCCTCGCGCCCGATGCGGTCGAGGCAGAGCTCGGCGGTCCAGGGCAGCATCAGCGAGCCGCAGCGGCTGTCGCGGTAGATGCGCTCGAGCGGCAGCGACTTCAGCATCGACTGCCCGCCGCAGGTGCGGATCGCGAGGCGCGCGATGTCGTTCGCGCTCTCCATGGTCGAGAACTGGGCCGCGTAGGCGCGCAGCACCTGCTCCTTCGTCGGATTCGCCTGCGCCTCGGTGACGGCCTGGAACCACAGCGCCTTCGCGGCCTCGAGCCGGATGCGCATCTCGGCGACGGCGATCTGCTTCGTCGGGTACATGCGCCGCTTCACGGGCGGCGTGCCCGGCGCTTCGCCGCGCAGGTACTTGACCGTGAAGTCGTACGCCGCCTGCGCGAGGCCGATATAGGTCGGCGATAGGGTCAGGAACATGTGCGGCCAGCGCGTCGCCGCCTGGAAATAGAGCCCGCGCGGCATCAGCGCCTGCTCCTCGGCGACGAACACCTCCCGGAACAGGAGCGTGCGCGACACCGTCCCGCGCATGCCGAGCGGGTCCCAGTCGCCGACGACCGACACGCCATCGGCCTGCGCCGGAATGGCGAGATAGAGCGTGTTGCGGCGCGACGGCGCGCCGTCGCCGGAATGCTCGGTCGCGAGCACGCCGTAATAGTCGGCGTGGCCGGACAGCGAGGCGAAGATCTTCTTGCCGTCGACGATCCAGCCGCCCTCGACCGGGCGGGCCCGCGTCTCGAAGGCGGCGCCGCCGGCCGCCGCGGCGCCGCCTTCCGAGAAGGGCTGCGCATAGATCGCGCCGTCGGCGACGATGCGGCGGTAGTGCAGCGCGCGCCGGCGCTCATGCGCGGCGCGGGTCGCCGCGTCCATGTCGAGGTCGTCGGCGAGCGGGCCCGACCACAAGGTCGAGCAGACATGCATGTTCCAGGTCAGGGCCGTCGCGCCGCAGTAGCGCCCGATCTCGGCGGCGCAGATCGAATAGGCGCGGTAGCCGGCGCCGAGCCCGCCTTGCCCTTTCGGGATGCAGATGGCGAGGAAGCCGGCCTTGTGCAGGTCGCGATAGTTCTCGGTAGGGAAGCTGGCGTCGCGGTCGTGGATCGCGGCGCGTTGCGCGAAGATCGCCTGGCCCATGGCACGCGCCTTCGCGGCGAGCGCCGTCTCGTCGTCGCTCAAGCGGAAGGCAGCGGGATCGAACAGCGGCGGATCGAGGGTCACGCCGTCGAGACCGAGCTCCGGGATGCCGACATGGGCGGTCATGCGGTGCGCTTCCTTCTCGTCATCCGGAAAGCCGCAAAGCGGCTATCCGGGATCCATGGCCCCGTGCCGCCGGGTGGATCCCGGGTCTGCGCTTCGCCCCGCCCGGGACGACGCCGGTATGGCGGCAAGAAAATCCGCGAGCGCGGCATTGAACAGCGCCGGCTGCTCCATCGGGGCAAGATGCCCGACGCCGTCGAGGCAGGCATAGGCGGCGCCCGGAATGCGCTCGGCCATACGCGCCATCATCGGCGCCGGCGCGTTCGTGTCCTTCGCGCCGGCGAGCACCAGCGTCGGCACGTTGAGGCGTGGCAGCGCATCGCGAAGGTCGAAGCCCATGAGCGCCCGCATCATCGCCCGGTAGCTCGCTTCGGGCACCGCCGCCATGCAGGCGCGCGCGAGCGCGAGCCCATGCGGATCGGGATCGTCGCCGACGAGCTCGGCGACGAGGCCCGGGGCGAGGCCGGGCATGGTCTCGCCGCGATCAAGGGGCCCCAGCCGCGCGGCGATGAAGTCGCGCTGCCAGTTGCCATCGGGCCGGCCGAAGGCCGGGCTCGTCTGCGCGAGCACGATCGCGGCCGCAGCATCGGCGCGCTCGGCGACGAGCTGCTGCACGATCATGCCGCCGATCGAATGGCCGACGAGCACCGGGCGCTCGACGCCGAGCTGATCCAGAAACCGCGACAGCGCCTCGGCGAGCGCCGCGATCGAGACCGCGGCGAGCGGCGCCGAGCCGCCATAGCCCGGCATGTCCCAGGCGATCGCGCGCCAATCCGACCCGAAATATCGCAGCTGGTTCGTGAACGCCCGCGCATTGCCGCCGATGCCGTGCAGGAACACGAGCGCCGGCGCGCCGGCGCGCCCGGCTTCGGCAAACGAGAACCGCCCGTCGGCGGTCGATCGAAACGCAATCTCGGACACGCCGCTCCCTTAACCCGCAAGCCGCCTCATTCGATGACCACGTCGGCGCGGGCGATGATGCCGGGTGGGATTGCAAGGCCGAGCGTGTGCGCCGTCTTGAGATTGACGACGAGCTCGAAGATCGCCGGCTGGACGACCGGCAGATCCGCGGGCTTCGCGCCGAGAAGGATCTGGCCGACATATTTTCCGACCTGGCGATAGCCCTCGATGATGCTGCCGCCATAGCTCACGAGCCCGCCGGCATCGGCGAAGTCGCGCGAGAAATAGACGGCCGGAACCGCATCGCGCGCAGCGAGCGCGACAATGTGGTCGCGCAATCCCTGCAGGAAAGGGTCGTCGGCAACGAGGAGTCCATCCGTCCTTCTCGCCGCAAGCGCTGCGAAAGCGGGCGCGAGTGCGCTTTCGGCGCTCGCCGGCAGAACCTGGATCTCGAGCCCGAGCGTACGCGCCGCGGCCCGCAGGTCCTCGACCTCGGCGTCGGCGCTCGGATAATCGAAGTTCACGAGCACGGCGATCGAGCGCGCCGTCGGCACCACCTCACGCAAGAGCTCGAGGCGCTTTGCCCCAAGCGCGCCGAACACCAGGTTCACGCCGGTGACGTTGGCTCCTGGACGGTTGAGGCTCTCGACGAGCCCGATCTTGACGGCGTCGCCGCCGCTCGCGAACACGATCGGGATCGTCGCCGTCGCGGCCTTGGCGGCAAGCCCGGCGACGCCGCCGCCGACCGCGGCGAGGACGGCGACGCGGCGCTCGACGAGCTCCGCCGCCATGGCCGGGAGGCGGTCGTAGCGGCCCTCGGCCCAGCGGTATTCGACGGCGACGTTCCTGCCTTCGGCGTGGCCGGTCTCGGCAAGGCCGCGGTGGAACGACGCCACGACCGCCGCCGCCTCGCCCGGCGAGCGCCCGCTGAGGAACCCGATCACCGGCAGCGTTCGCTGCTGCGCCGGCGCGCCGTGTGGCCACACCGCCGCGGCGCCAAGCCCCGCAAGGATTTCCCGCCGCCTCATTTGATCACCTCGTCGGCGCGGGCCTGGAGGGAGAGCGGCACCGTAATGCCGAGTGCCTTCGCCGCCTTGAGGTTGATGACCAGCTCGAACTTCGTCGGTTGCTCAACCGGCAGGTCAGCCGGATTTGCTCCTTTTAGGATCTTGTCCACGAAGGTCGCGGCGCGGAAATAGAGGTCCGGATAGCTCACCCCATAGGCGAACAAGCCCCCCGCATCGACGAACTCCTTCGCCGGATAAATCGCCGGCAGCCGATGCTTCGCGGCGAGCGCCGCGATGATCGTCCGATTCGCCTGCGTGAGCCCGTCGATGCTGATCGTGAGCGCGTCGACGCCGTCGCGCGCCGCAGCGGCGAAGGCCGGCTCGAGATCCGCGGGCATGCGCACATCGAGCAGCACTGCTTCCAATCCACGCACCCGCGCCGATGCCTTGAGCACCTCCCAGCGAGCGGAAAAGACAGGATTGCCGTAGAGCGCGCCGACCCGCTTGATACTAGGCACGAACTCGCTCAGGAGCTCGAGCCGCTTCGGCTCAAGCTCGTTGTTGAACGAGCTCAGGCCGGTCACGTGTCCGCCGGGGCTTGCGAGGCCGGCAACGACGCCGGTGCCGAAAGGCTCTCCGCTCGCCGCCATCACGACCGGGATGGTGGGGCTGGCGTCTCGAGCCGCAAGCGCCGCCGGCGTGCCTCTCGTCACGATGACGTCGACCTTGGACGCGACGAGCTCGGCGGCATGCGCGGCGAAGCGTTCGGCACGGCCGTCGGCGGACCGGTACTCGATCGCAAGGTTCTGGCCCTCGACGTAGCCGAGCGCCCGCAGGCCCGCGCGAAAGGCGTCGAGGTTGGCACGGTTCAGCGCTGCGTCGGTCGTCTCGAGCATGCCGATGCGCGAGATCTTGCGCGCCGGCTGCGCGCACAGGTCGACGGGCCATGCCGCTGCGGCCCCGAGCCCGGCGATGACCTCCCGCCGCCTCATTCGATCACCTCGTCGGCGCGCTCGATGAGTCGCGGCGGGACCGCGAGGCCGAGCGCCTTTGCGGTCTTGAGGTTGAGCACCAGCTCGAACTTGTCCGGCTGGATCACCGGCAGGTCGGCTGGCTTCTCGCCCTTGAGAATGCGGCCGACATAGACGCCCGCCCGGCGATAATTGTCGGGGAGATCCGTCCCGTAGCTCATGAGGCCGCCGGCCTGGACGTATTCGCGCCAACGATAGCTTGTCGGGATCGCGTGCTTGGCCGAGAGCGCGACGAGCCGGTCGCGCTGGCTGTCGAAGAAGGGCTCCGCCGGAACGATGAGGCCGTCGACGCGCAGCTTGCGCAAATCGTCGAAAGCGTTCTCTAGCTCGCGCTCGGTGCTCGCCTGAAGCAGGTGCAGCTCGAGGCCGAGCGCGCGCGCCGCCTCGCGTGCCAGCGTCGCCTCCGCCTCGCCGCTCGGATTGGACGGGTTCACGAGGTAGGCCATCGCGACCGCCTTCGGGACCATATCCTTCAGCACCTCGACCGATTTCGCCGCGAGCTCCGTCGTCAGCGTTGCCATGCCGGTGACGTTGCCGCCTGGCCGACTGAGGCTCGCGACGATGCCGAAACCGACCGGATCGGGCGTGCCGGAGAAGACCACCGGGATCGTCGCGGTCGCAGCCTTGGCCGCGAGCGCGGAGGGAGTGCCCCCTGCCGACAGGAGCACCGCGACGTTCAGGCCGACGAGCTCCGCCGCGAGCCCGGGCAGCTGCGCATAGCGCCCCTCCGCCCAGCGGAACGCGATCGCGACGTTGCGCCCCTCGACGAAGCCGGCTTCGGCCAAGCCTTTGCGGAACGCCGCGACGACGGTCGCGGACTCGCCCGGCGACCGGCTGCTCAGGAAGCCGATCGTCGGCGCGGCCGTCTGTTGCGCGCGCGCCCCCAGCGGCCACGCCGCCGCGGCGCCAAGCCCCGCAAGCATGTCCTGCCGCCTCATTCGATGATCTCGTCGGCGCGGGCGAGGAGCGATGGCTGTATCGCCAGGCCGATCTCCTTCGCGGTCTTCAGGTTGATGACGAATTCGAAGCGCGCAGGCTGCTCGATCGGGATGTCGCTTGCGCGCTCGCCCTTGAGGATGCGGTCCGCCAGCACGATGGCGCGCGGCCAATAGCTTTCCTGCTCGGGGCCGTAGCTCATCAGCACGCCCGATTGGGCGTAGGCCTTCAGGAACGCAATCGTCGGCAGGCGATGCTCCCGAGCCGCTGCGGCGAATCCGGGCGCGTTCACACTTGTGCCGGGAGAGCCGAGATGGACAATGCCGGCGTTGCGTGAATGGCGAAGGTAGTTCGTGAAGGCTTTCTCATAGTCCTCGGGCGAGCGCACCTCGAGCGTCACGGCGGGAACGCCGCGAACGCGAGCCGCTTCTGTTGCGGACAGCAGCTGATCGCGCGTGGTCGTAGGGTCCCAGAGGAGGGCGAGACGCTCAAGGCCCGGCGCGGCTTCGCGCAGCAAGTCGATCCATTTCCCCGCCAGCGACGGCTGGTCCATGAACAGCCCTGTGACGTTGCCGCCCGGGCGGCCGAAGCTCGCGGCGAGCCCGCTCAGGACCGGATCGGTCTCAAGATCGATCGCCACCACGGGAATGGTCGCTGCCGAACTCGCCGCCTTGACGGCCGCTGGACCGACTGCGATCAACACGCCGACTCCAAGGCCGACCAGCTCACTGACAAGGAGCGGCAGGCGTGCTGGATCTCCGTCCGCCGAGCGGAAGAGGATCGTCTCCGGGTCCGTGTAGCCCAAGCGCTCCCAAACCGGCCGAAGGATGATCAGGCTCGGGGCAGCGGGGTCGATGGTCTTCGGATGCAGATAGCCGATCTTGCGAGCCGTCCGCAGCGCCTGGGCGCACGCGCGCCGCGGCGCTGCGCCTAAGCCCATCAAGACCGCGAGAACCTCCCGCCGCCTCATTCGATCACCTCGTCGGCGCGCACGAGGAGAGAAGTCGGGATCTCGACGCCGAGGGCACGCGCGGTCGCTCGATTGAGGCTGAAGTGGAACCGGGTCGGTTGCTCGATCGGGAGGTCGGCGGGTCGCGCACCTTTCAGGAGCCGGTCCGCCAAGCTCGCCGCCCGTCGAAACACGGCGTCGAAATCGGGCCCGTAGGCCATGAGCCCGCCCTTTTCGACGAGCCAGCGGCTTTCGTACACGGCGGGCAGGCCGCTCCCGCGCACGGCTTCGACAATCCGGGCCGCGTTCGCCGTGAAGACCGGCGACGAGACGAAAATGAGGCCAGCGACCGCCTCACGACGGGCCAAGGCGATCGCCGCATCGAGCCCGTCGAGGCTCTCGATCTCAAGCGAGATCGCTTCGCGGCGAAGCGTCGCCGCCGCCCGCCTCGCGTTTTCGAACTGCTCCCTGTTGCTGAGCGATGCGTCGTGGATAACGCCGAAGCGGGTCGATGCGGGGAGCAGCTCGACCAACACCTCGACCCATTTCGCCGCCGTCTGATCGGTCATCAGCGAAATGCCGGTGAGATTGCCGAAAGGTCGAGCGAGGTTCTCGCCGACGCCGACGGCCGCGCCCGATGAAACGGCGACGACCGGCTTCGCCGTGATGTGCGCACGCGCCGCGACGACGGCATCCGAGCCGGATGCCACGACGAGCTGAACCGGGCCGCGCGCCAAGGCGGCCGCGAGCTCCGGCAGTCGCTCGGGCCGATCCTCCGCATAGGCGTACTCGATTGCGAGGGTGTCGCCCTCGACCCATCCAAGCGCGCGCATCCCCGCCAGGAATCCGTTGATGCCGGGGTGGGGAGCGACCGTCAGCCAGCCGACCCGCGCGCGCGCCTGGCCGGACGCGCGCGTTGCCGCGAGCATGGTGCCCGCAAGCCCGGCGACGACCGCCCGCCGCCTCATTCGATCACCTCGTCGGCGCGGGCGAGGAGGGTCGGGGGGATGGTGAGGCCGAGCGCGTTCGCGGTCTTGAGGTTGATGGAAAGCGCCACCTTGGTCACCGACTGAACCGGAAGCTCGCGCGCCGGCGTGCCCATCAAGATGCGCACTACATAGTCCCCGGCCTGGCGGCCAAGCTCTCGATAATTTACCCCATAGCCGGCGAGCGCCCCGCGCGAGACGATGTCCAGCTCATGGCTCATGACCGGCAACCGGAGCGCGCTTGCAGCGTCCAGAAGCAGTTGATCGTGAGCAAGGACCAGAGAGTCGGGGACGAAGAAATAGGCGTCGGCCTGTTCACTCGGCAGGGCCGAAATCCGCGCCAGAACCTCTTCGGGCGAGCGACACGCCCGCGACACGAAGTCGAGGCCGAGCACGCCTGCAACCTCGCTCGCCACCTGAACGGCTTTCGTGCCCGTCGCATTGTTCGGGCTGTAGAAGCTGATCACCCGGCGCGCTGCCGGCAGAAGTTCCTGGAGCAGGGCGAGGCGCTTGCTGGTGACGTCGGAAAACAGGGATTGCACGCCCGTGATGCGGCCTCCGGGGCGGGCAATGCTCTCGACGAGACCGAAATCGACCGGATCGCTCCCGGAGACAAAGACGATCTGGACCTGCGATGTCGATCGCTGAGCCGCCAGCGCAACGCTGACCGCGAAGGCGACGATCACGTTCACGCCGCCTTGCTCAAGCTCCCGGGCCGCCGTTTCGATGACGCGAAGATCGCCCTTTCCCTCTCGGACGAGGACGCCGACGTCCGTCAGCCGCGCCGCTTGCAACGCTTCCCTCAGCCCGGCGACGCCGGCCAGGTGAGCGCCGCCTTGAATGACGACGCCGACCCGCTTCGCCGGCTGCGCTCGAGCGCCGAGCCCGCAGGCCGCTGCGCCAGCCAACGCCGTGAGGACCGCCCGCCGCCTTGTATGTCGGGAAAGGAGCATAGTGAGGGGTGACGGGGGTCGGTT
>DAINQO010000024.1:0-27469 GCA_036742625.1 Microvirga sp. | reverse complement strand
TCCACAACGAGCCATCAAACTCACGGCAAACTGGCTCGATCGCGCCGGAACCGCGGCCCTGACCGTGGGTGTGCTCGCACCGCTCGCCACCGCCCTTTATGGCCTGAGCCCACTGGCCTTGCCCCGATCGACGCTTTTCTTGGGCATCGCGAGTTGGTTTGTGGCGGGAGTCGGCCTACATCTAGCGGGACGGTGGCTCCTGAAACGCCTTAAACCATGACCGATATTCAGTTGATCGCCTTCGTGATCACGCCCCTGGCACTTCTTGCGCTTGGCTGGGGAGTCGCCCTGTGGGCAGCGCGCGACGAGCCGACCGATCGTTCCACGCCGGCTGAGTAGCTATCTTCCAACCGAGGCTGGCCGCTCCATCGACGCAAACCAGAACGCGGCCGCGCCCATCGCGGTGATCGAGACCAGCAGCCACAGTGCCGCGTCGTAGCGGCCTTGGCGCTCCCACATCGCGGCGAGCACGAGCGGGGCGGCGGTGCGCGGTACCATCAGGACGAGGTTCATGGCGCCCGAGATCGCGCCATAGCCGCGGGCGCCGAGGATCTCGGCGATGCCGGTCGCGCGCACGATGGTGATGATGCCGTTCGCGGTGCCGAACACGAGCGCGAAGAGAGCAAGGCCGGCGAGCCCGAACGGCGCCATGACGACGAGCAGGAACATCGCCAGCGGCATCAGCGGCACGACGGCGCGGCCGAGGAGGCGCGCCGTGGCGCGGCGCCCGAACACCATCAGCGCCAGCCGCCCCGCGACCTGGGCCGGGCCGATCAGCGCCATCGCGGCGACGATCGCGTCGAGACCCAATCCCCGCTCGGTGAGGAGCGGGATCATGTGGAAGGTGATGCCGGTGAAGGCGAAGCTCTGGGCGCCGAAGCAGAGCGCGAGCCCCCAGAAGGCCGGGCGCTTCAGCGCCGCCTGCAAAGGCGACCCGCCGAGCGCCTCGGTCTCGGCCGGGCGTTCGCCAGTGCGGCTGCCGCGCATGTCGCGGAGCAACGTCGCGTAGACGACCGCCGGCACGAGCTGGATCGCCGCGAGGATCTGCAGCGCGTGCCGCCAGCCGAAGGTGCCGATGAGGAGATTGGCCAGTGGATAGAAGGCGGTCGAGGACAGCCCGCCGAGGAGCAGGATCGAGGCGATGGCGCGGCGATAGTCGGCGATGTTCGCCGAGGCGATGGCGAAGGGCAGGTCCTGCACCGTCGATGCCGTCGCGAGCCCGATGCCGACCCAGACGAGATAGAAGGCGAGCGGCGTCGAGACCGTCGACCACAGGAGGAGCGAGGCCGCGCCGAGAAGCGCGCCCGCCGTCATGACGAGATGCGGCCCGAAGCGGTCCATCCACCAGCCGCAGGGGATCGAGGCGAGGCCGGTGGTGAGGAGACCGACGGTCAGCGCCCCGTTGAGGTCGGCCCGCGACCAGCCGAGCTCCGCCTCCATCGGCGCCATGAACAGCGCGAAGGCGAAATAGAGCGTGCCCCAGCCGATGAGCTGGCCGAGCGCCAGGCCCCAGACGAGGACCCCGGACGCGGAATGGACGCGCGGTTTCTCCCGCGCGGGGTCTGACATCGCGGCGAGGGCTCCGGTGAAGCCGCGCCGGACGGCGCGAACCGGCACCCGATTAGCGCGCCCCCTCGCCGGTCACAACGGCGGCGCCGCCACGGCGACCGGAGCCTGCGGGTCAGGCGCGTTTCAGCCAGCCGGCGAAGCCGCGGCGGTGCTGCGGCGCCGGCAGGGCGAGGCGCTCGGCTTGCGCCGCCCACCGGTCGCGCTCGGTCCGCAACTCCTCGGCGCGCCGGCGCTCGGCGTCGAGCACGATCTTGAGGCCGTCGAAGGCAGCTTCGATCTGGGCGTAGCGGATGCGCAGGCCGGTCGTGTCGGCCGATGCCGTTGCGCCCTGTCCCGCGCCCTCGTCGGCGGACTGATCCGTCGCAACGGCTTCGCTCTTCGGCGGGTAGACGCGAAACAGTTCCGCCGGGTCGATCGCGTAGCCGCCATCGTCCGTCCGCGTTGCCGAGAGGCGGCCGGACTGGACCGCGCGGAGGATCGTGCTCTTCGAGGTTTTGGCTTGTTGCGCTGCCTGGCGCAGGCTGAAGCTTGACATGGTGCGTGGTGTCCCGCGAGACGGTGCGGACAATGGTGCGCCAGCATGGTTAACGAAGGGTTTTCGAGCCCGCGCGCGTCAGCCTCGGTTCGCCTGCGCGGCGAGAAAGCGGAGACGCTGCCTGGCGACCCCGCCGCTACGCACCTCCGAGCCATCCTCCGGCGCGAGCTCGTCGGCGATGCTGCGCAGATGCCGCGCCGCCGTCTCGTGGTCTTTCAGGCCGGTCCAGGTCGTGAGCGCCACCGCGAGCATGGTTTCGGCGACGTCGCCGGGCTCATAGCCTTCTTCGAGCAGCCGTATTCCGACGGCCCGCCAGGCGCGGCTGAGCTGGCGGCGCACCTCGCCAGTGTCCTCTGTCGAAGTCACGGCTCCTCCGGATCGCTGCCGGAATATTGGAAGCCTGTCGCCTCGCGGTCGAGCGGCTTCGTCCGGTTTCCCACTGCTAGTTCTCTTCGCTAGTTCTCTTCGGCGGCGACCAGGAACTCAGCCGCGAGGGTGCGAATCTTGCGCTTTGCCACCTCAAGCTTCTCGGCGGGGGTCCGCCGATCGGGAGCGTTCGCCGGCACGGCAATGTCGACGCGCCCGGAAAGCTTGCCGTTGGGGGTGGTGAACGTGAACTTGAAGGCATCCTTGCCGTCCACGTCGAGAAGGATGTCCGATTTCGCCACGCCCAAATCCGCCGCCGAATCCCCGCCGAGGACCATATATCAGCCGGGGAGCCGATACGAGCACGTGCCGGATGCCCGCCGAAGCGGCGGCCCGCCGCCTACTCTTGTGTTTTCGACGGGTCTCCCGCACCTTGGCCTGCGTGAAGGCGACCCGCGATCCAGAGCCGTCCTGCCTGTTCCCCGAGGACGAGGAGATCGCCCGCTTGCTCTTCGGCGCCGACAAGAGTTGCGCCAAGCTGTTCCTGGAGCGGCTCCCGATCCACGAGCGGCAGGGGTTCCCGCGAAAGGCTCCGGAGTACGGGCGCCGGTATTGGCCGGCCGTGAAGGCCTATCTCGACTATGAGTGGGGCCTGATCGAGTACGCCCCGATCACGCCTTCGGATCAGGAGCTGCCGCCGATCGAGGACGTCTTCCGGCCCGTTGCCGCGCCCGCGCCGAGGGGCGCGCGGAAACGGCGGACCTAGGGCGGCCGGTCCGGTCCCGACCTGGCGATGCCGGAGCCTCTGACCGTCAGGGTGGACGGCACGCATTCGGTGTCGGCTCTGCTGCGGCTGCCGGCGCGGGCAAGCGCCTGCTACGTGCTGGCGCACGGTGCCGGAGCCGGCATGGCGCGCCCGTTCCTGGAAGCGGTGGCTGAAGGGCTCGCCGACCGGAACATCGCCACGCTGCGCTATCAGTTCCCGTTCATGGAGGCGGGCGGCCGGCGGCCGGATCCACCGAAGCTCGCGCAGGCGACGGTGCGCGCCGCGGTCGCCGAGGCGTCTCGCGCCGCCCCGGGGCTCGCGCTCATCGCCGGCGGGCGATCCTTCGGCGGCCGCATGACCTCGCAGGCGCAGGCGGCGTCGCCCTTGCCGGGCGTCCGTGGGCTCGCCTTCCTTGCCTTTCCGCTCCATCCCGCCGGGCGCCCCGCCGTCGAGCGCGGCAAGCACTTGTCCGACGTGCACGTCCCGATGCTGTTCCTGCAGGGAACCCGCGACCCGCTGGCCGAGCTCGACCAGCTCACGCCGCTGATCGAGACGCTTGGGGAGCGCGCCACGCTGAGGCTGTTCGATCCCGCGGATCATTCCTTCCACGTGCCGGCGCGATCGGGCCGGAAGGACGCCGAGGTCAGGCGCGACCTCCTCGACGCGCTCGCCGGCTGGACGGCGTCGGCGCTCGGGACCTGATCGTCGCGGGACTCCGACCATCCACGAGCCGGCGCACCGCCGCGAAGCTGTCGAGCACCCGATCCGCGCCCAGCTCCGCCGCCGGCTTGCGGGCATAGCCGTAGGCGACGACCGCGACCGGGACGCCGGCGGCGCGCGCGGCGGCGACGTCGTGGTGGTTGTCGCCGACCATGAGGGTTTCGGCCGGAGCGGCGTCGAGCGCCCGCATGGCGTGGAGGAGCGGCGCCGGATCGGGCTTGCGCCGGCCGAGCGTGTCGCCGCCGACGACCGCGTCGAAGAAACGGGCGAGGTCGAGGGCTCCGAGAATCCGCATGGTCGCGGCGTGCGGCTTGTTGGTGACGACTGCGAGCCGCAGGCCCCGCTGGCGGAGTGATTCGAGCGTATCGGCGACCAGCGGATAGGGCCGCGTCAGCCGGGCAGCGTTGGGCTCGTAGAGCTCCATGAAGCGCGCCACGCGCGCCGGCAATCGATCGAGACCGGCGCCGCGGGCGGTGAGCCCGCGCTCGACGAGCTTTGCGACGCCATCGCCGACCATGCCCTTCACGGCCTGAAGGTCGAGCGGCGCGAGCCCCTCTTCGGCAAGCAACGCGTTCAGCGCGTCCTGCAGATCCGCGGCGCTGTCGACGAGCGTGCCGTCGAGGTCGAACAGGATGGCTTTGAGCCTCACCCGCCGGATGCCGCCCGCATTGCGGCGCGGGCCTCGCCGGCGCCCTCGAGCCATGCCTCGAGGCGGGCTTTCAGCGCCGCGCCGCCATGGAGGCCAAGCTTCGTGCGCCGCCACAGGATGTCGTCGGCGCTGCGGGCCCACTCTTGCTCGAGGAGATAGGCAACCTCGCGCTCGGTCAGGCCCTCGCCGAGATCCTCGCCGAGATCGGCCATCGCGCCGGCGGCGCCGAGAAGCCGCGCGACGCGGGTGCCGTAGGCGCGGGCGAGACGCCGCGCGAGCTCCGGCGGGAGCCACGGCCGTTCACTCATGAGGTCGGCGAGGAAGCGATCGAAATCAGCGCCCGCCATATCGCCGCCGGGGAGGGGGGCGCGGGCGGTCCAGGGGCCGGGGAGGGCGGGCAGATGCGGGCGGAGCTTCTCCAGCGCGTGCTCGGCAAGACGGCGATAGGTCGTGATCTTGCCGCCGAACACCGACAGCAGCGGCGGCCGGCGCGCGCCTGCCTCGATGTCGAAGACATAGTCGCGCGTCATCGCCGATGGGTTTCCGCTCGCGTCGTCGTAGAGCGGGCGTACGCCGGAATAGGACCAGACCACGTCCGCCGGCGCGATGCTTGCGGCGAGGAAGCGGTTCGCCGCCTCGCAGAGATAGGCCGTCTCCTGCGGCGTGATCGCGACCGCCGCCGGATCGCCCTCGAAAAAGAGGTCGGTCGTGCCGATGAGGGAGAAGCGGTCCTCATAGGGGATGACGAAGACGATGCGGCGGTCGGGGTTCTGCAGGATATAGGCGTGCTCGCCCTCGTAGAGCCGCGGCACGACGATGTGGCTGCCCTTGACGAGCTTGAGGTTCGCCGGACCCGACCGGCCAAGCCCGTCGCGCAGCACGCTGTCCACCCAGGGGCCGGCGGCGTTGACGAGGATTCGGGCCGAGACCGTTTCCCGCGGGCCACCCTCGGGCTCGAGCGTTGCGCTCCAAGCGCCCGCGGCCGGCTCGGCCGAGACGAAGCGGGTGCGGGTTCGGATCGCGGCGCCGCACTCCTTGGCGTCGAGCGCGTTCAGCACCACCAGCCGGGAATCGTCGACCCAGGCGTCCGAATAGGAGAAGCCGCGGGTGTAGGTTTTCTTCAGGGCCGCCCCCTCCGGGTCGCGCCGGAGATCGAGGGAGCGCGAGCCGGCAAGCTTCGCGCGCCGCGCCAGGTGGTCGTAGAGGAAAAGGCCGGCGCGGATCATCCAGGCCGGCCGAAGCGAGGCGTCGTGCGGCAGCACGAAGGTCAGCGGCCGCGCGATGTGCGGCGCGAGCCCGAGCAGCACCTCGCGCTCGGCCAACGCCTCGCGCACGAGGCGGAATTCGTAGAGCTCGAGATAGCGCAGGCCGCCATGGATGAGCTTGCTCGAGGCCGAGGAGGTCGCGCTCGCGAGATCGTCCTTTTCGACGAGCAGCACCTTGAGGCCGCGCCCGGCCGCATCGCGAGCGATGCCGGCGCCGTTGATGCCGCCGCCGATGACGAGGAGGTCGTAGGCGGCTTCGTTCATGGCGTCAGGCGGCGCTCGCCTGCGCCCGGGCGGCGAGGAGATGATCGGCGAGCTCGACGAATCCGGCGCCGCCCTCGCCCCGCGTCACATAGGCCGGGAGATGGCTCATGCGCGCCGCCACGCGGCGGATATTCGCGACGCCGACAGAGACCGGAAAAGCGCGGAACATGGGCTCGTCGTTCGGCGAGTCACCGACAAACAGGACGCGCCCGGGCGCGCGCTCGGCGTCGATGCCGAGCTCGGCGTCGAGCAGCCTGCGCGCCATCGCGAGCTTGTCGTAGGTCCCGAACCAGCCGTTGACGTGGATCGACGAGAGCTTCGCGGTCGCGCCGGCCTCGGCGAACAGCCGCAGGATGGTGTCGACCGCGGACTGCGGCAGCGGCGGGACGTCCTCGCAGACGTCGATCGCGAGATCGGCGATACGGTAGGGCTGATCGGCCGCGAGCGCGGCGCCCGGCACCGCCGCGAGGATCTTTTCGGCGAGCGCGTCGAGGCGCCGCCGGTTGTCGGCCCGCTCGGCCTCCCCGGCGAAGAAGCGGCGATGCATGGCCTTCGCGGCGTGATCGTAGCGAAAATAGAAGGCGCCGTTCTCGCCGACGACGCCATCGACGGGCCAGAACCGGGCGATGAGATCGCACCAGCCGGCGGGGCGCCCGGTCACCGGCACGACGCGGAGCCCGGACTCGTGCAGCCGCTCGAGCGCCGCATATGCGGCGGCGGGCAGCCGCCCATCGGTCGTGATGGTGTCGTCGATGTCGGTCAGGACCGCGGCGACGCGGCGGGCGGCTTCGGGTTCGAGCTCGGACAGCGGCGCCATGGTCCGGGGCGGCTCGCCCTCGGCGCGGGTTTGCGAAAACATGGGCCGGACCTTAGTCAGGCCGCCATGCCAGGTCAAAACCGACCGCATGCCGTCGCGGAGGCGCTCCGCCGGCTCGCGCCGCGTATGCCGGCGCATGAGTTCGCGGCGGTGAGCGACCACGTGCGCGGCCATGCCGGCCTGCGCGGGGCAGCGCCGGAGACGGCAGCCTGGCTCGCCCTCGTGTCCTACATCCGCCACGTGTTCACGGATTACGACCGCCTCCTGGACGAGGGCTATGATCGCGACAGCGCGCGCTTCTTCGTCGCCGGAGAGATCGATGCGGTGCTCGAGGGCTGGGGCGCGACCCGGCGCGTCGGCGACAGCGAGTGAGGGCGAAACTCGCGGTTGTGCAAGCCCTGCCGGTAGGCACGAGACGCGCTCTCGCCGCGCACGTGACACCGGCCCCGGCATTTGCCAAAGCTCTTGGCCGAATGCCGCCGCCCGCTTCCGCCTCCCCAGCCTCGATCCGCCTCGATCGCGTCACCAAGCGCTTCCCGGGCGGCGTCGTCGCGGTCGCGGGCGTCGAGCTCACCGTCGAGCCGGGCGAGTTCTTCTCGCTGCTCGGACCGTCCGGCTGCGGCAAGACCACGACGCTCAGGATGATCGCCGGCTTCGAGGAGCCGGATGAGGGCCGGGTCGTCATCGGCGGGCGCGACCTGACCCATGTGCCGGTGCACCATCGCGACATGGGCATGGTGTTCCAATCCTATGCGCTGTTCCCGCATCGCACCGTCGCCGAGAACGTCGCCTTCGGACTGCGCATGCGCAAGGTTGCGAAGCCCGAGGCGGACGCGCGCGTCGCCGCCGCCCTCGCGCAGGTGAAGCTCGAGGGCTACGAGGAGCGCCGCCCGGCGGAGCTCTCCGGCGGCCAGCAGCAGCGCGTCGCGCTCGCCCGGGCGATCGTGATCCGGCCGCCGGTGCTGCTCTGCGACGAGCCGCTCGGCGCGCTCGACCGCAAGCTCAGGCAGGCGATGCAGGTCGAGCTCAAGGAGCTGCAGCGGGCTCTCGGGGTGACGCTCGTCTTCGTCACGCACGACCAGGAGGAGGCGCTCGCCATGTCCGACCGCATCGGCGTCATGAATGCGGGGCGGCTCGAGCAGGTCGGCGCGCCGGCCGAGATCTACGATCGGCCGCGGACGCGCTTCGTCGCCGAGTTCATCGGCGAGATCAACCTGATCGAGGGCACGATCTCAGGGGGGCGCTTCACCGCCGCCGACGGACGCGGGCTGCCGGCACCCTCGGCGGGCGACGGGCCGGCGGCGCTGGCGCTCCGGCCCGAGAAGCTGCGCATGGTCGCAGTCGGCGCCGGCGTGATCGACGGTGTCGTGTCGGATGCGAGCTTCCTCGGCGACCAGGTGCTCTACAGCGTGGCGCTCGCCGAGGGCCGCCGCCTGCTCGTCAAGGAGGGCAATCCCGGCACCGGCGCGCTGCGCCGGAACGGCGCCAGCGTCGGCCTGCGCTGGGAGCCGCAGGACGCCGCCATCCTGAGGGATGCGTGATGGCGACGCTCGGCATCGCCGTCATCGGCCAGGCGCCGCGCGACGACATCGGGGCGATCTTCGCCGCGGCGCTGCCGCCGGACACGCGCATCGTGGTGCGCGGCTGTCTCGATGGCCTGCGGGACGCCGAGGTCGATGCGCTGCCGCCGCGAGACGGCGACGACACGCTCTACACGCGCCTGCGCGGCACCCGCGACGTCAAGATCTCGAAGGCGGCGGTGATCGAGCGCGCGCCCATGACCCTCGATGCCCTGCGGCGCGACGGCGCCGACGCGCTGCTCTTCGCCTGCACCGGCGCTTTCCCGCCGATGCGCGGCGACGCCGGCGTCGTGTTTCCGTCCCGCATCCTCGCCGGGCTCGCCGCGGCGCTGCTGCCGACGGGCCGTCTCGGCCTTCTCGTGCCGGCGCCGGAGCAGATCGGCAAGCTGTCGAAGAAATGGCAGCGGCCCGGGATCGAGATCGCCGCCGAGGCGCTTCTGCCGAGCGCTCCCGCCGAGGAAGCCGAAGCGGCGGCGGCGCGGCTTGCGGCGCACCGCCCGGACCTCATCGCGATGGACTGCATGAGCTACACGCCGGAGACTCGCGCGGCGCTCCGCCGCGTCGTTGCGGCGCCGGCGCTGCTCGCCGTCTCGGCGACCGCCCGGGTGCTCCAGGAACTCTTGGCATGACGCGGACCTGGGAGCTTTCGCTCGACGACATCGAGGCGCTCGCGGTCGGCGCCTGGATCCTCGGCACCGGCGGGGGCGGGAGCCCGTATCTCGGGCTCCTCAACATGCGCCGCCTCTACGCCGAGGGCCATCGCGTCGCGCTGATGCCGCCCGACGCGCTCGAGGACGACGACTGGGTCGCGGCGGTGTCGAACATGGGGGCGCCGCTCGTCGGCCAGGAGCGCCTGACCGACAGCCGCACCATCGCCCGCGCCGTTGCCCTGATGGAGGAGCATCGCGGCGTCGCCTTCCGCGCCGTCATGGCGCTGGAGATCGGCGGCGGCAACTCGATCCAGCCGCTGATGGCGGCAGCGCACCTCAACAAGCCCGTCGTCGACGCCGACATGATGGGGCGCGCCTATCCGGAGGCGCAGATGACCTCGGTCGCGGTCGGCGACCTGCGCCCGTACCCGCTGACGACGGTCGATTGCCGCGGCCTCGAATCGATCGTCGACAAGGTCCCGAGCTGGAAATGGATGGAGCGCGTCAGCCGCAAGATCTGCGTCGAGTACGGCTCGATCGCCTCGACCTGCAAGGCGCCGCGGAGCGGCCGCGAGGTCAAGGATTGGGCGATCCACGGCACGACGACGAAGGCGATCGCGATCGGCCACGCGGTGCGCGAGGCGCAGGCGCGCCACAGCGATCCGGTCGCGGCGATCCTGTCGGTCGAGCCCGGCAAGGTGCTGTTCCGCGGCAAGGTCGTCGACGTCGACCGGCGCACGACCGAGGGCTTCCTGCGCGGCACGGCGCGGTTCGCCGGCATCGACGACGATCGCGGCTCGAACGTCGTGCTCGATTTCCAGAACGAGTGGATCGTCGCCTGGCGCGACGGCGAGCCGGCCGCGACCTCGCCGGACCTCATCTGCGTGCTCGACAGCGTCGCCGGCGAGGCGGTCGGCACCGAAACCATCCGCTACGGCCAGCGCGTCACCGTCATCGCGCTGCCGCCGCCGCCGGTGTTCGCGACCGAGAAGGGGCTGCGGCATGTCGGCCCGCGCGCCTTCGGCTACGATATCGACTACCGGCCGGTGTTCGGATGAGACGCATCGGCATCGACGTCGGCGGCACCAACACGGATGCGGTGCTGATCGAGGAGGGGAGGGTGGGCGCCGCCGTCAAGGCGCCGACGACGCCCGACGTGACCGGCGGCATCCTCGACGCGCTCGCCCGCCTCACGGCAACCGGCGCCGTCGGCGACAAGCCCGTCGATGCCGTCATGATCGGCACCACCCATTTCATCAACGCCGTCGTGCAGCGGCGCTCCTTGAGCCGGGTCGGCGCGATCCGCATCGGCCTGCCGGCGAGCGCCAGCCTGCCGCCGTTCTGCGACTGGCCGGCGGACCTCGCCGCGGTGGTCGAGGGCGAGGTCGCGATGGTCGAGGGCGGGCATGAATATGACGGCCGCGCCTTCATGCCGCTCGACCGCGCCGCGCTTCGCGACGCGGCGCGGCGGATCGGCGACAGGGGCATCCGCTCGGTCGCGATCGCCGCGATCTTCTCCCCCCTCGACCCCGGCCACGAGCGCGAGGCGGCGGCGATCGTCGCCGAGGAGATCCCCGGCTGCGCCATCACGTGCTCGGCCGACCTCGGCCGGATCGGGCTTCTCGAGCGCGAGAACGCGGCGCTCCTCAACGCCGCGCTCGCCGATCTTGCCGCCACCACGGTCGCGGCGTTCGCGCAGGCGATCGCCGATTCGGGCTTTTCGGCGCCGCTTTACATCACCCAGAACGACGGCACGGTGGCCGAGGCCGGCCAGGCCATGCGGCTGCCGGTTTATTCCTTTGCCTCCGGGGCGACGAATTCGATGCGCGGCGCCGCCTACCTCTCGGGTATTCCCGACGCCGTCGTCGCGGACGTCGGCGGCACCACGACCGATGTCGGGCAGATCAAGAGCGGCTTCCCGCGCGAGGCGAACGCGGTCGTGAAGATCGGCGGCGTGCGCACGCTGTTCAGGATGCCGGACCTGTTCTCGTTCGGGCTCGGCGGCGGCAGCCACGTCTCGCTCGATCCCGTCGCGGTCGGGCCGTTGTCGGTCGGCTACCGCCTGACCTCGGACGCGCTCGCCTTCGGCGGCACGCAGCTCACCGCGAGCGATATCGGCATCGCGGCGGGGCTGCTCGATATCGGCGACCGGGCAAAGGTGGCCCATCTTGACACCGCGACCTGCCGGGCGGTGCTGGCGCACGTCGAGGCCATGGTCGCGGAGAGCGTCGACCGGGTGAAGACCGAAGCCGCCGACGTGACGCTGCTCGCGGTCGGCGGCGGCGCCTTCCTGATCCCGGACCGGCTCGAGGGCGTCTCCGAGGTCGTGCGCGTGCCGCACGGCGACTGCGCCAACGCCGTCGGCGCCGCGATCGCGCAGGTCTCGGGCGAGGTCGACCAGGTCTTCCGCGATCTGTCCCGCGAGGCCGCGATCAGGGCGGCGCAGGAACTCGCGGCGGCGCGCGCGGTCGCGGCCGGCGCCGATCCGGCGACGCTCGCCGTGATCGAGACCGAGGATATCCCGATCGCCTATCTGCCCGGCAACGCGCGGCGCATCAGGGTCCGCTGCGTCGGCGACGTCGCGGGGCGTTGACCGTCAGAGCGCGATGACTTCTCGTCGAGGCGTCATCCCGCTCGACCTCTGTGATTGAGCATGATCTTTGCCGAAAACCGGAAGCCACTTGTCGGGATCATGCTTCAGGCCCGCAGCGGCTGCAGGCCGCCGGCCTCGACGAGGTCGTCCTCGACCTTCACGGCTTCGGGATCGTCGGCCTCGACGTCGGTCTCGCGGTTCAGCCGCCGGTGGAGGCGCGTTTCGTCAAGCGCGTTCTCCCATTTCGCGACGACGACGGTCGCCAGGCCGTTGCCGATCAGGTTCGTCAGCGCCCGCGCCTCCGACATGAAGCGGTCGATGCCGAGGATGAGGGCGATGCTTGCGACCGGGATGGTGCCGACCGAGGCGAGCGTCGCGGCGAGCACGATGAATCCCGAGCCGGTGACCCCCGCCGCCCCCTTCGAGGTCAGGAGCAGGATGGCGATGATGCCGAGCTCCTGCCAGATCGTGAGATCGGTGTTCGTCGCCTGGGCGAGGAAGATCGCCGCCATGGTCAGATAGATGCAGGTGCCGTCGAGGTTGAACGAGTAGCCGGTCGGGATCACAAGCCCGACGACGGAGGGCTCACAGCCGAGATTCTCCATCTTGGCGATCATGCGCGGCAGCACCGATTCGGACGATGACGTGCCGAGCACGATCAGCAGCTCCTCCTTGATGTAGCGGATGAACTTCAGGATCGAGAAGCCGCACAAACGAGCGATGGTGCCGAGCACCAGGAAGATGAACAACAGGCAGGTGGCGTAGAACGACAGCATGAAATTGCCGAGCGAAAGCAGCGTGCCGACCCCGTACTTGCCGATCGTGAACGCCATCGCTCCGAAGGCGCCGATCGGCGCGAGCTTCATGATGTAACCGACGATGCGGAAGAAGACGTGGCTGACCACGTCGATGAGGCGCAGCACCGTCTCGCCGCGCTCGCCGAGCGCCTGCAGCCCGAACGCGAACAGGACGGCGAAGAACAGGACCTGCAGGATCTCGCCCGTGGCGAAGGCGCCGACCACGGTCGAGGGGATGATGTCCATGAGGAAATGGATCGTGCTCTGCTCCTTCGCCTTCGCCGTGAAGCTCGCGATCGCCTTGGTGTCGATGGCGCTCGGGTCGACGGCCATCCCGACGCCGGGCTTCCACAGGTTGATGACGATGAGCCCGATGATGAGGGCCGCCGTCGTGACGAGCTCGAAGTAGATCAGCGCCTTCAGGCCGACACGGCCGACCTTCTTCATGTCCTTCATGCTGGCGATGCCGTGGACGACGGTGAAGAAGATGATCGGCGCGATGACCATCTTGATCATCTTGATGAAGGCGTCGCCGAGCGGCTTCATGGCTTCGCCGAGCGACGGGTAGAAATGCCCGAGAAGCACGCCGAGGACGATCGCGGTCAGGACCTGCACATAGAGGTGCCGGTACCATTTGCCGGAATGGTGGCCCGCCGCCGCTGTCGCCGTCGCCATGTCGAAATCTCCTTAGGCCCGGATCAGTCGCCCCGGATCACGCCCGATGCGCTCTTGTTGTGGTACCAGCGCGCCGCGCCGCCGTGGAACGGCAGGAAGCTGTTCCGCGAGAGATTTGCGGGCGTTGTCTCTGCCGCGGCCGGATGGGCCTCGATCAGAAGCTCCTGGTTCGCGAAGGCCGCGTCGACGATCGCGTAGACGAGATCGTTCGGCAGGTCCCTGTGCGCGACGGCGAAATTGTAAAGTCCGACCGTGGCGTAGTGCGTCCGCAGGCTCGGATAGCTGCCGGCCGCGACGATCGAGGCGCCGAGCTCCGGCATCGCGAGGCGCAGATCGAGCACCTGCCGCCGGGTCGGGGCGAGATAGCGGACCTTGGTCTTGCGCTCGATCTCGGCAAAGGAGGGGAACGGCACGCCGGCCGCGACCGCGAGCCCGTCGAGCGTGCGGTCCGTCGCCTGCGCCGCGAGGTCGGCCCAGTCGCCATGGACGAGCGTCGCCTCGAGCTTCAGGGCCTTGAGGAACTCCGGCATGTAGGTCGCGGTGGTGCCGCCGCGCGGGCCGACGCCGACGCGCTTGCCGGCGAGCTCCGCGATCGAGCCGATCCCGGCATCCTGGCGGACGACGAACTGGAACGGCGTATCGTACATCGGGAACATGGCGCGCATGGCGCGCAGCTGCTTGCCCCCGGTCCAGCCGCCGGTGCCGTTCCAGGCCTGCAGCGCCACGCCCTGGGTCACGAAGGCAAGCTCGATCTCGCCGGCCTCGAGAAGCTGGATGTTCTCGCTCGGGCCCTCGGTCGGGCGCATCGTGACCGGAAGCCCGAGCGCCCGGGTGAGGATGCGGGCGAGGCCCTCGCCGTAGGCGTAATAGGTGCCGCCCGGCGAGGCCGTGCCGAGGGTGAGCGACGGCGGCCAGTGCGGCTCTGCCGCGAAAGCGGCGCCCGGCCAGAGGAGAGCCGCCGCCAGGAGCAGCCGCGAAAGCCCGTTGCGTCTCATTCCGGCTCCTCCGCGAGCCCGCGCCCTGCGACGTCGTAGGGGAAAGCGGAGCCTAAGCTCTCCCGGCGGATTTGAAAGGGGGATGCATTGCGCCCGCGCCCCGAACGAACCATAGAGTGACCGGTTGGAACGGAACGCGCTGTCCCGCGCTTGCTCCAGAACCGGCGGGGAGGTCAGACATGTCCAAAGGCTCCGATCTTCTCGTCGCGGCGCTGGAAAGCGAGGGCGTCGACCGCATTTTCGGAGTCCCGGGCGAGGAGAACCTCGACGTCGTCGAGTCGCTCAGAGGCTCGAAGATCCAGCTCGTGCTGACCCGTCACGAGCAGGCGGCCGGGTTCATGGCGGCGACCCACGGCCGGCTCACCGGCCGCCCGGGCGTGTGCATCTCGACGCTCGGACCCGGTGCCCTCAACTTCTCGACGGCGGCGGCCTATGCGCATCTCGGCGCCATGCCGATGATCATGATCACCGGCCAGAAGGCGATCATGACGGCCCGCCAGGCGCGCTTCCAGATCGTCGACGTCATCGCCTCGATGAAGCCGCTGACCAAGATGACGCGGCAGATCGTCAGCGCGGCCTCGATCCCGACCATCGTGCGCGAGGCGTTCCGGGTCGCCCAGGAGGAACGGCCGGGGCCGGTGCATCTGGAGCTGCCGGAGGACATCGCCGCCGAAGAGACGCCCGGCAAAGTTCCGCTCGTCCCGCCGCACCCGGTTGACATCCCGGTGGCGCATGCGGCGGCCCTCGACCGCGCCGCCGAGATGATCGTCAAGGCGAAGCGCCCGCTGATCATGCTCGGCGCGGCGGCGAGCCGGCCGCGCTCGACGGCCGGGCTCGGCGGCTTCGTGCTGCGCACCCAGATTCCGTTCTTCACGACGCAGATGGGCAAGGGCACGGTCGCCGGCGGCTCGAAGCTCTATATCGGCACGACCGCCCTGTCGGAGCGGGACTACGTCCACGAGGCGATCGACAAGGCCGACCTCATAATCGCGATCGGGCACGACACGATCGAGAAGCCGCCCTTCATCATGGGCCCCAAGGGGCCGCAGGTGATCCATGTCGGCTACTCGCCGGCGAACGTCGAGGAGGTCTACTTCCCCCATGCCGAGGTCGTCGGCGACGTCGGGCCGAGCCTCGAGCTCCTCGCCGGCCGGGTCGAGGGCAAGATCAAGAACGCCCAGGCGCTGCTGCCGCTGCGCGAGAAGATCCTCGCCCGCCTTGTCGACCGCGCCGACGAGGAGCGCTTCCCGCCGACGCCGCAGCGCATCGTCCACGACGTTCGCCAAGTGATCCCGAGCGACGGCATCGTTGCGCTCGACAACGGCATGTACAAGATCTGGTTCGCGCGCAACTACCGCACCTACGTCGCGAACACGCTCCTTCTCGACAACGCGCTCGCGACCATGGGCGCCGGCCTGCCCTCGGCCATGATGGCGAAGCTGCTCTACCCGAACCGGCGCGTGCTCGCAGTCTGCGGCGACGGCGGCTTCATGATGAACTCGCAGGAGATGGAGACGGCGGTCCGCCTCGGGCTCGACCTCGTGGTGCTGATCCTCGAGGATTCCGCCTACGGCATGATCCGCTGGAAGCAGGCGGTCGACAGCTTCCCGGATTGGGGCCTCACCTTCGGCAACCCGGATTTCGTCAAATACGCCGAGAGCTACGGCGCCAAGGGCACGCGGGTGACCGCGGCCGAGGACCTCGTGCCGGCCCTCGAAGCGGCGTTCCGCTGGGGCGGTGTGCATCTCGTCGTCGTCCCGATCGACTATTCGGAGAACACCCGCGTTCTCGTCGAGGAGCTCGGCAACAAGGTTCCGGAGGTCGAGCCGGCCTGAAAGCCGGGGCATTCGGGCCGCCGGCTCGGGCGATGATGATGCGGCGGATGATGCCGACGATGATGCGGCGATGATCCGACGATGATGCGGATGATGATGGACAAGGAGGCGATGATGATCGGGATGACGCGCCGCAGCCTCAACCACGCGCTCCTCGCCACGGCCGCGACGCTCGCCGTGCCGGCGTCGGCCTCGGCCCAGCAGCTCAAGAGCCTCAAGATCACCGCTCCGGCCGGCCCCGGCGGCGGCTACGACCAGCTCGCGCGGACGCTGCAGGAAGTGCTGATGGCCGAGAAGCTCGTGGCGAGCGTCCAGGTCATCAACGTGCCGGGCGCCGGCGGCACCGTCGGGCTCGCGGGCTTCGCCAACTCCAAGGAGCGCGATCCGGCGCTTCTCGTCGCCGGCCTCGGCCTCGTCGGCGCGACCTTCATCAACAAGGCCCCCGTGACCCTCGAGCAGGTCGCGCCGCTGGCGCGGCTCCAGGGCGAGTATCAGCCGCTGTTCGTCGCCGCGAGCTCGCCCATCAAGACCGTCAAGGACCTCCTCGCCAAGTTCGCCGAGAACCCGGGTTCGGTGAGCTGGGGCGGCTTCGCGCCCGGCTCGCCCGACCACCTCCTCAGCGGCCTCGTGGTCAAGGCCGGCGGCGGCGACGTCAAGAAGATGAACTACGTGCCGGTCGGCACCGGCGGCGAGATGCTGCCGCTCGTCATCAGCGGCAAGGTCACGGTCGCGACCGGCGGCCTCAACGAGGTCGCGGGCCAGCTCAAGACCGGGCGCCTGCGGGCGATCGGCATCTCCTCGCCGGAGCGGCTTCCGGGGGTCGACATCCCGACCTTCAAGGAGCAGGGCGTCGACGCGACGCTCGTCAACTGGCGCGGCCTGATGGCGCCGCCGAACATCGCCGCGGAGGACAAGAAGGCGCTCGAGGAGGCGATCGCCAGGATGGTCAAGAGCGACGCCTGGAAGAAGATGCTCGATCAGCGCGAATGGGTCGACCTCTACATGCCGGCGGCCGAGTTCACCGCGTTCGTGAAGGAGGAGCAGACCCGCGTCTCGGCGCTGCTCAAGGACCTCGGCCTGGCGTGACGGCTTCTGCGAACCGCGTCGGACTTCCTCCCTCCCCGGAGGGGAGGGCCGACTCGGGCGAAGCCCGAGCGGGGTGGGGAACGCCAGGCGTAGAGCGGGGACGGCGGAGAAGGGGGCCTTGTATCGGCGGCGAGCTTTTCGCCGTCGAGGTCGGCGCTCGACCCTTCCCCCACCCCGCTCGGCCTTCGGCCGAGTCGGCCCTCCCCTCCGGGGAGGGAGGGCGCGTTCACTATCGGAAGCCCTGCCCGGTTCACTCCGGGCGGATTATGCTTTAGCGCGGCCTGACGCGGTAAGCAGGGCCGTGCTGCACAGGAAGGCATCCATGAAAATCCGAGCCGCCGTGCTGAACGAGATGGGCGCGCCGGCGCCCTATGCGCAGTCGAAGCCGCTGAAGATCGAGACGATCGAGCTCGACCCGCCGGGACCGGGCGAGATCCTGGTCAAGATCGCGGCGGCGGGGTTGTGCCACTCGGACCTGTCGGTGATCGAGGGCAACCGGCCGCGGCCGATGCCGATGGCGCTGGGGCACGAGGCGGCGGGCGTCGTCGAGGAGGTCGGACCCGGCGTCGACGACCTCGGGAAGGGCGATCACGTCGTCATGGTGTTCGTTCCGAGCTGCGGCCATTGCCTGCCGTGCTCGGAGGGACGTCCGGCGCTGTGCGAGCCGGGCGCCGCCGCGAACGGCGCCGGCACGCTACTCTCGGGGGAGAAGCGCCTCCACCGCAACGGCCAGGACATCAACCACCACCTCGGCGTGTCGGGCTTTGCCGAATACGCCACCATCTCGCGCCGCTCCTGCGTCAAGGTCGACCGCGAGCTGCCGCTCGACGAGGCGGCGCTGTTCGGCTGCGCCGTGCTGACCGGCGTCGGCGCGGTGATCAACACCGCGAAGGTGCCGGCCGGAACGACGGTCGCGGTCGTCGGCCTCGGCGGCGTCGGCCTGAGCTCGATCCTCGGCGCCGTCGCCTCGGGCGCAAGCCGGGTCGTCGCGGTCGACCTTTCGGACGAGAAGCTCGGGCTTGCCCGCCAGCTCGGTGCGACCGACACCTTCAACGCCGGGTCGCCCGACGCCGCAAACGAGATCCGCGAGGCCGTGAAGGGCGGCGTCGAGTACGCCTTCGAGATGGCGGGCTCGGTGCGCGCCCTCGACCTCGCCTACAAGATCACCCGCCGCGGCGGCACGACCGTCACCGCCGGCCTGCCGCCACCGACCCATACCCTCGCCCTGTCGCCGGTGAACCTCGTCGCCGAGGAGCGCACGCTGAAAGGGAGCTACATCGGCACCTGCGTGCCGGTGCGCGATCTGCCGCGCTACGTCGACCTCTACCGGCGCGGCAAGCTGCCGGTCGACCGGCTGATGAGCAAGCACCTGCGGCTCGAGGAGATCAACGAGGGCTTCGACCTCCTGGCGCAGGGCAAGGTCGTGCGCCAGGTGGTGACGGTCTGACCATGGCGGAGATCGACCCTTTCGAGAGCATGCGCTCGCTCGCGAGCCTTTGGGGGCAGGGCGGCAACGCTCTCCTCGCCTCGCAGCAGGGCATGTTCCGCGACATGGCCGAGAAGATGCGCGCCGCCTCGGAGGGCGGGGCCCCGGTTGCGGCGGCCGATACCGCCGGGTTCGAGGCGGCGCGGCGCGCCTTCGGCGAGCTGTGGTCGTCGGCGACCGAGGTCTCGGCGAACCTCTCGAAAGCGATGCAAGGCAGCGCGCCCTCAGACCCCCTCGTCGCCGAGATGCTGGCCAAGATCTTCGATCCGAAAGCCTGGTTTTCCGGCACGAACGATCTCGACGAGGCGCTGCAGAAGATGGCCGAAGGCCCGCGGCTGTCGGACCTCTGGAACGTCGAGCGCAAGTTCCTTGCCGTGTTCAACGCCTGGGTGGCGCTGCGCCGGCGCACGCTCGAGAACAACACGGTGACGCTCGATGCCTGGACGCGCGCCGCCGGCGCCTTCGCCAAGGAGCTGAACGGGCGCGCCGAGAAGGCCGAGAAGCTCGATTCCTGGCGCGAGATGCTCGCGCTCTGGGTCGAGACGGCGAATACGACGCTGCTCGAGACGCAGCGCTCGGAGGCGTTCCTGAAGATGCAGCGCGAGACCCTCAAGGCCTCGACCGACCTCCGGCTCGCCCAGCGCGAACTCGCCGAATACTACAGCGAGATGTTCGGCTATCCGACGCGGGCCGAGCTCGACGACGTCCACAAGACCGTGACCGAGCTGCGCCGGGAGCTGCGCGCCCTGAAGCGCGAGCGCCCGGCCTCGGCCCCGGCGCGACCGGTGGCGCGCAAGCGCCGGAGCGGCAAACGCCAGGAGGCGACCCCGTGACCCATGCTCCGGCTGCCGCGATCAACCCGGCGGAGGCGATGCGCGAGATTGCCGATCTCGGCAAGCGGATCGCCGAAGGCGCGAAACTCTTCGGCGAGATCAGGGACGAGGACGTCGCCATCGCGACGACGCCCAAGGACGAGGTCTGGCGCGAGGACAAGGTCACCCTCTACCGCTACCGCCCGCTCGCCGAAGCCAAGGTGAAGACCCCGGTCCTGATCGTCTACGGGCTCATCGGGCGCTACACCATGGCCGACCTGCAGGAGGACCGGTCGCTGGTGCGCAACCTGCTCCGGCTCGGCGTCGACCTCTATGTCGTCGACTGGGGCAACCCGAGCCGCGCCGACCGCTGGCTGACGATCGACGACTATGTCGACGACTACCTCGCAGGCGCTGTCGCCGAGATCTCGCGCCGGCACGGCATCGACCGGGTCAACCTCCTCGGCATCTGCGAGGGCGGCGTGTTCACGACCTGCTACGCCGCGCTCCACGCCGGCACCGTCAAGAACATGGTCCTGACCATCACGCCGATCGACTTCCACGGCGACAAGGAGCAGGAGCGCCTCGGGCATGGCTTCATCAATCTCTGGACCCGCAGCCTGACGCCGGAGGACATCGACCGGCTCATCGAGGCGCACGGCACGCTGCCGGGCGAGTTCATGGGCTCGGTGTTCTCGATGATGACGCCGATGCGGACGATGATGAAGTACAACCTCGACATGCTCGAGGTCATGGACGACAAGAAGAAGTTCTTGAACTTCCTGCGCATGGAGAAGTGGATCGCCGACCGGCCGCACCATCCCGGCGAGGCGGCGAAGCAATGGCTGAAGGACCTCTACCAGGACAACAAGCTCGTGCGCAGCGAGTTCGTGCTCGGCGGGCGCAAGGTCGAGCTCAAGAGCATCACCGCGCCGGTGCTCAACGTCTTCGCCAAGGACGACCACATCATCCCGCCAGCGACCTCGCAGGCGCTGCGCGGCAAGATCGGCACCGGCGACTACACCGAGCTCGCGCTGCCCGGCGGCCATGTCGGCGTCTTCGTCGGCGGCAAGTCGCAGGGCCTCCTCGGCTCAGGGATCGCGCAGTGGCTCGCCGACCGGCCATAGGCGTATAGGCGCATGGCCGCCAACAAGATCGTGACGGCGCGAGAGGCGATCGCGCTCATCCGCGACGGCGACACGGTCGCGGTCTCGGGCTTCGTCGGGATCGGCACCCCGGACGAGCTGATCATCGCCTTGGCGGAGCGTTTCCGCGAGACGGCGGCACCCTCCGGATTGACGCTGATGTTTGCCGCGGCGCCCGGCGACGGCAAGGAGCGCGGCCTCAACCGGCTCGCCGACGAGCGGCTCGTGCGACGCGTCGTCGGCGGGCATTGGTCGCTCGTGCCGAAGCTCGGCGCGCTCGCCCTCGACGACAAGATCGAGGCCTACAACCTGCCCCTCGGCTGCGTCTCGCATCTCTACCGCGACATCGCGGCAGGGCTGCCCGGGACGCTGTCGAAGGTCGGGCTTCGCACCTTCGTCGACCCGCGCCTCGGCGGCGGCAAGCTCAACGCCCGCACCACCGAGGACCTCGTCGAGCTCGTCGAGCTGCGCGGCAAGCCCTGGCTCCTCTACAAGACCTTCCCGATCCAGATCGCGCTCGTGCGCGGCACGACGGCCGATCCCGCCGGCAACATCACCATGGAACGGGAGGCGCTCCTGCTCGACAACCTCGCTTCCGCGATGGCGGCGAAGAACTCGGGCGGGCTCGTGATCGCGCAGGTCGAGCGCATCGCCGCGGCGGACTCGCTCTCGCCGCGCGAGGTCGCGATCCCGGGCGTGCTCGTCGACTGCGTCGTCGTGGCGGCGCCGGAGAACCACTTGCAGACCTACGGCACGCCCTACAACCACGCCTATTCGGGGCGCCAGAAGGTGCCGCTCGACCGGGTCGAGCCGCTCACCCTCGACGAGCGTAAGATCGTCGCCCGCCGCTGCGCCTTCGAGCTGCCGCCGGGCGGCGTCGTCAACCTCGGCATCGGCATGCCCGAGGGCGTCGCCGCGGTCGCGGCCGAGGAGCGCGTGCTGAAGTACCTGACGCTGACCGCCGAGCCTGGCATCATCGGCGGCATGCCGCAGGGCGGGCTCGATTTCGGCGCCGCGCTCAACCCCGACGCCGTCATCCACCAGAACCAGCAATTCGACTTCTACGACGGCGGCGGGCTCGACCTCGCCTGCCTCGGCATGGCGCAGGCGGACGGGCGCGGCAACGTCAACGTCAGCCGCTTCGGGAGGAAGCTCGCCGGCGCCGGCGGCTTCATCAACATCTCCCAGAACGCGAAGAAGCTCCTGCTTGCCGGCACCTTCACGGCCGGCGGCCTCGAGATCGCGGTCGAGGACGGACGGCTCAGGATCGTCCGCGAAGGCAAGATGCCGAAGTTCCTCGCCGAGGTCGAGCAGATCACCTTCAGCGGCGACTACGCGGCCGAGACCGGCCAGCCGGTGCTCTACGTCACCGAGCGCTGCGTCTTCCGGCGCACGGCAGCCGGCATGGAGCTTGCCGAGGTCGCGCCGGGCATCGACATCGAGCGCGACATCCTCGCCCATATGGGCTTTACCCCGATCGTCGACGCGCCGAAGCCGATGGACCCGCGCATCTTCCGCCCCGAGGTGATGGGCCTCGAGCAGGCGCTTCTCGGCCTGAGCCTCGCCGAGCGCATCAGCTACGACGCCGAGCGCAACACCATCTTCCTGAACTTCGAGGGCTTCCAGGTCCGAACCCTCGCCGACATCGACCTCGTCCGGCGCGAGATGGAACGGCAATGCCGCGCCATCGGCCGCAAGGTGGCGCTCGTCGTCAACTATGACGGCTTCACCCTCGATCCCGCCGTCTCCGACGCCTATTTCTCGATGATCACCTACATGGAGAGCCGCTACTACGCCTCGGCGTCGCGCTACACGACGAGCGCCTTCATGCGCCTGAAGCTCGGCGCGGGACTTTCCGAGCGCGATCTCAAGCCGCACGTCTTCGAGACCCCCGCCGAAGCGCACGCCTTCGCGGCGGCGCATAACGCGCCGTGAGATGAGCGCGGATCCCGGCGCCGGGCGCCGGCGCATCTACCTGATGCGGCACGCCGAGGTGAGCTACTTCACCGCCGCCGGAGAGCCGGTCGACCCGCGCCACGTTGTCCTGACCGAGCGGGGCAGGGCGCAGGTCGCCGCGATGGCCGAAGCGCTCGCCGCGGTGCCGTTCGACCGCGCGGTCTCGTCCGGCGTGCCGCGTGCGCACGAGACCGCCGCCGCGATCCTCGCCGGCCGCCAGATCGCGATCGAGGATGAGCCCGGATTCCGCGAGATGAAGGCGGGCCGCCTGCGCGACGTCGCGCCCGAGCGCCGTCACGCCGCGCTCGTGCGCGTGTTCGAGACCGCCGCCGCCGCCGGCGCCGCCTTCGCCGGCGGCGAGACCTTCGCGGCCTTCGAGGCGCGCGTGCTCGCCGCGTTCGAGCGCACGCTGCGCGGCCCTGAGTGGCGGCGTCTGCTGCTCGTCGCCCATGACGGCGTCAACCGCATCATCCTCGCCTGGGCGGCGCAGGCTGGTCTTGGCGCTCTGGCGGCGTTCGAGCAGGACATGGGCTGCCTCAACCTCATCGATCTCGACATGGCCGGCGACGCGGTCGAGCGGCGCATCATCCGGCTCATGAACTACACGCCCTACGACGCCGTGAAATCGGAGCTCTTTCTGACCAGCATGGAGCACGTCTTCGGCGCCTATGCCGCGGCGCATGACAAGGGCTGAGAGCGATGCTCGTCGAGAAGAAGGTGTTCGAGCTTCCGCGCTACACGAGCCGAGGCCGGGCGGTCCTGAGGAACGTCCGGATCGGCTGGGAGAGCTACGGCAGGCTGAACCGCGACCGGTCGAACGCCATCCTGGTCACGCATTATTTCTCCGCGACGAGCCATGCCGCCGGGCGCTATGCCGCGGACGATGCGCTGCCGGGCTACTGGGACGCGATCATCGGGCCCGGCAAGGCGATCGACACCGACAAGTACTTCGTCCTGTCGTCGGATACGCTCGTCAACCTCAACGCGCGCGATCCGAACGTCGTCACGACCGGCCCGGCGTCGATCGATCCGGATAGCGGCCGCCGCTACGGCATGAGTTTCCCGGTGGTCTCGATCGACGATTTCGTCTCGCTGCAGAAGGCCCTCGTCGAGAGCCTCGGCATCACGCGGCTGCGGGCGATCGCCGGGGCGTCGATGGGCGCGCTCCAGGCCTACCAATGGGCGGTGTCGCACCCTGCGATGGTCGACCGCATCCTGCCGGTGATCGGCGCCGCCGGCGGCGACCCGTTCCTGATCGCCTGGCTCGACATCTGGGCGCTGCCGGTCCGCCTCGACCCGAAATGGCGCGCCGGCGACTATCCGGACGACGATCCGCCGCTCGCCGGCATGACGGCGGCGCTCAAGACCGTCACCCTGCACGCCAACCAGTCCGAATGGGCATCGACCTTCGGCAAGGCGCCGGCGGTGCCCGGGCGCGATCCGGCCCAGGCGCTGTCGCACCGTTTCATGATCGAGGACACGCTCGATCAGCTGGCGGCGCTGCGCGCCGTCACGGCCGACGCCAACAACTTCCTCTATCTGATCCGCGCGAACCAGCTTGCCGGCGCCGATCCGTCACGGATCAAGGCGCCGACGCTGCTGCTCCATTCGCCGACCGACCTCGTGTTTCCGCAGCCCTGGATCGAGCGCACCGCGGCGGCGATCCGGGGAGCGGGCACGCCGGTCGACATGGCGCCGCTGCACGGTCCGAACGGCCACCTCAACGGTGTGCTGCATATCGGCCAGGCGAGCGAGCGGATAGCGGCGTTTCTCGCCGCTTGAATCAGCCCGTCCGCGCGAGCCAGTCCGTCACGAGCCGGATCTGGCCTTCGTCCATCAAGGCCGGCGCGTGGCCGCAGCCTTCGATCTCGACCACCTCGGCGCGCGGGCCGCGCTCGGCCATCTCGGCCGCCGTGTCGGCAAGCAGGAGGTCGGACCAGGCGCCCCGCAGTACGAGCGCCGGGCAGTGGATCGCGTCCCAGTACCCCCACATCGAGACATTGTAGACCCGCCCCGGCCGGAACGCCTCGCCGATGCCGGGGTCGAACAGCATGTGGAAGCGCCCGTCCGGGCCTTCCCCGACGCTGTGCTCGGCGATGTGCCGCCAGTCGCGGTCCGACAGGTCGCCGAACGGCGCATGGACGTCGCGGAAATACGCTTCGACGGCGGCGAGGTCCGTAAAGTCGCGCGGCGCCGCGCGGACGTTGTCGCCGATCCGGCGCAGCGCCGTCCATGGCAGGAACGGGCCGATGTCGTTGATCACGAGGCGCCGGATCGGCGATTGCGGCATGCCGGCGAGCACGATCCCGACGAGCCCGCCGAGCGAGGTGCCGATCCAGTCGACCCGGCTAACGCCGAGCCGCGCGATCAGCATCGTCATGTCGACGGCGTATTGCGGCAGCGCGTAGTCGTCGGGATCGGAGAGGCGGCCGCTGCGGCCGCGGCCGACGAGGTCGGGACAGACGACGCGATAGCCGCGGGCGGCGAGCGCGCGCGCAAGGCAATCGAAGTCGCGGCCCTGCCGGCTCAGGCCGTGGACGCAGATCGCGACGCGATCGCTCTCCGGATCGCCCCACTCGGTGTAGGCGATCCGGTGAAAATGCTGCTTGGAGATGCTGAGGAACTCATCGGTGCGGAACTCGGGCCTCGCGCCGCGCCCTGCCGCCGGGCGAGGGGCGCGCGCGAGGCTCCGGACCGGCGGGATCGCCCGCTCCTTGCGGATCGGAGCCACCGCGGCGCGGCGGCGCTCAGCCGTCGAGCCCGCCGACGCAGGTGTACTTCACCGACAGGTAGTCCTCGATGCCGTATTTCGAGCCCTCGCGGCCGACGCCCGATTCCTTGACGCCGCCGAACGGCGCGACCTCGGTCGTGATCAGGCCCTCGTTGACGCCGACGAGCCCGTATTCGAGCGCCTCCGAGACCCGGAAGGCGCGGCCGAGGTCGCGGGTGTAGAAATACGAGGCGAGCCCGTATTCCGTGTCGTTCGCCATCCGCACCGCCTCGGCCTCGTCCTTGAAGCGGAACAGCGGCGACAGCGGCCCGAAGGTCTCCTCGCGCGCCACCGCCATCTCGGGCGTCGCGCCGGTGATGATCGTCGGCTCGAAGAACGTGTGGCCGAGCGCATGGCGGTGGCCGCCGGCGACGACCTTGCCGCCCTTCTGGACCGCGTCGGCGATGTGCTCCTCGACCTTGGCGACCGCCTTGTCGTCGATCAGCGGGCCCTGCTGCACGCCGTCCTCGAGGCCGTTGCCGACCTTGAGCTTTCCGGCCGCGGCGGCAAGCCGCTCGGCGAAAGCGTCGTAGATGCCGTCCTGGACGAGGAAGCGGTTGGTGCAAACACAGGTCTGGCCGGCGTTGCGGTACTTCGCCGCGATCGCGCCCTCGACGGCGCGGTCGAGGTCGGCGTCGTCGAAGACGATGAAGGGGGCGTTGCCGCCGAGCTCCATCGAGACCTTCTTCATCGTCTTCGCCGCCTGCTCCATCAGCTTCTTGCCGACCTCGGTCGAGCCGGTGAAGGTGATCTTCTTGACGTCGGGATTCGAGGTCAGCTCGGCGCCGATCTCCTTCGACGAGCCGGTGACGATGTTGACGACGCCCTTCGGGACGCCGGCTTCCGCGCACAGCACGCCCCAGGCAAGGCCCGAATAGGGCGTCTGCGAGGCCGGCTTGATCACCATGGTGCAGCCGGCGGCGAGCGCCGGCCCGAGCTTGCGGGCGATCATCGAGGACGGGAAGTTCCACGGCGTGATCGCGGCGACGACCCCGACCGGGTCCTTGGTGACGAGAATGCGCCGGCCGGCCCAGGGCGACGGGATGACGTCGCCGTAGATGCGCCGCGCCTCCTCGGCGAACCACAGCACATAGGCGGCGCTCATGCCGACCTCGCCCTTCGCCTCGGCGAGGGGCTTGCCCTGCTCGAGGGTCAGGAGCTGGGCGAGGTCGTCCTGGTGCTCGAGGATGAGGGCGTGCAGGCGGCGCAGGATGGCGGCCCGTTCCGCCGCGGTCTTCGCCCGCCAGGCCGGGAAGGCCCGCGAGGCCGCCTCGACGGCGCGCTTCGTCTCCTTGCGGCCGCTGTTCGGGACCGAGCCGAGAAGCACGCTCGTCGCCGGATTGGTGACCGGGATGGCGTCCGCGCCGGCGGCGATCCATTCGCCATCGATGAGATTCGCGCTCTTCATGAGGAGCGGGTTCTTGAGGATGGTCTGGTCGAGCATGTCTCGGTCTCCTCCCGGCCTGAAAGCCGGGACGTTGGGCAAGGGGCCGTCGGGGTCGGTCCGGCGATTTGGGATCGCTTTAGATCGGCTTCGACCCCTGTGCAAATGGTGTCGGGAGGACGCTGCCGCCGCGCGATCGACATCGGTCGAGCCGAAGACGCTCCGATCTGCTAAGGTTGGTCCCGCAGAAGGAGACGCGCCGTGTTCAAGAACATCCTCGTGCCGGTCGATCTCGCCGACGTCGCGGCGGCAAAGCCCGCGCTGGCCCGTGCCGTCGAGATGGTGAGCGCCTCGGGGGGAAAGCTGCGGCTCATCTATGTCCGCTCGATCCTTCCCGTCACCTATATGGAGTTCATCCCGCCGAATTTCGATACCGACCAGCAGGTCGAATGCGAGCGCAAGCTCGCCGAGCTCGCGGCCGGGGTCGCACTGCCGCCGGAGCGCATCTCGACCGTCGTCCGGCTCGGCTCGGTCTACAACGAGGTGCTCGACGACGCGCGGAAGACCGGCGCCGATCTCATCATCGTCGGCTCGCACCGGCCGACCATGGCGTCCTATCTCCTCGGCTCGAACGCCTCGACCATCGTGCGCCACGCCGAGAGCTCGGTCCTCGTCGTGCGGGGTTGACCCGAGGCGCCGTTCCAAGGCGTGCCGGTTCCGGATTAGAGTGCGGCCTCCGCGGAGGCCGCCCATG
>DAINQO010000023.1:0-27798 GCA_036742625.1 Microvirga sp. | reverse complement strand
ACCAGCGCACGCTCTACCAGGGCAACTCGGTGCTGCGCGGCGGGCAGGCGCCGGTCATCCGCGAGCCGGGCGCTCCGGCGGGCGAGCTGCGGATCGCTTGAGCGGGCTCGCTTCAGCCGCCGCCCGATGCCGCGTCCGCCGATCGGCGGCTGCGCTGCCGGCTCGGGCGACGACGCGCCGCAGCGCCTGTTCGAGCGCCGGGCGGTGGTGGCGAAGATAATGGCGCAGCCAGAAGGCGTAGGCGGCGGGTCGGCGCGCGACGGCGCCGGCGAGCTCGTCGATCGTGAGCATCTCGATCGCGACGACCTCGTCCGGATGCGGCCGCGGCGTTCCGGTCAGCGAACCGACATAGACGTTGACGATCTCGTTCTCGCTCAGCCCGTTCTCGAAGGCGACCTCATATCTGCTGCGGAAGGCGAGCGTGAGATCCGCCGCGACCCCGACCTCCTCGAACAGCCTCCGGCGCGCCGCCCGCATCGTCGCCTCGCCGGGCCGCGGGTGGCCGCAACAGGTGTTGGCCCACAGGCCGCCGGAATGATACTTCGCCGGATGGCGCTTCTGCAGCGCGATCGCGCCCTCCCGGTCGACGAGGAAAATCGAGAACGCCCGATGCAGGAGCCCGGCCTCGTGCACATGAAGCTTCTCGCCCCAGCCGATGCTGCGATTGCGATCGTCGGTAAGGACAAGGCGCTCGATCTGGCCCAAGGGCGCTCTCCAGGTGGCTCGGTCGCCCCATCAAGGACATACTCGGTGGTCGACCGCAATGCGGCGGTGCGAGCCTGCGGCGCTTTGGCGGAGAGAGGACGATGCTGATGCCCTGGCCGCGGCTGCGGTTCTACGCCGGCGTCGGCTTCGTCACCGCCGCGACCTTGATGCTGCAGATCGTCGAGACGAGAATCATCTCCGTCACCTCCTGGTATCACCTCGCTTTCTTCGTCATCAGCATCGCCATGTTCGGGCTCACCGCCGGCGCGGTGTGGGTCTATCTCCGCCGGGAGGCTTCGCGGCCGGACGAGCTCTCCTACGATCTCAGCGTCGCGTCTCTCGCCTTTGCGCTCGCCACGGTCCTGGCGCTGCTGCTCCAGCTGACCATCGTCACCAGCGTGCCGGCGTCGGTCATGGCCTTCGTCGTGTGGGTGCAGTTCGCGGTCGCGCTGTCGCTGCCGTTCTTCTTCGCCGGCGTGGCGGTCAGCCTGGCGCTGACCCGAAGCCCTTATCCGGTCGGCGTCGTCTACGGCGTCGACCTGTGCGGGGCGGCGCTTGGATGCCTCGCGGCTCTCGTGCTCCTGAACCTCGTCAGCGGTCCCTCGGCGGCCCTTTGGATCGCCGCGCTCGCCGCCGCGGGTGGCCTCCTCTTTTCGGATGCCAAGCCCGGAGGCACTACGCGACCGAGCACGATCGCGAGCCGGCTTCACCAGCGCCGATGGGCTGTGTTCGGCGCCCTTTGCGTGCTCGCCACTGCCAACAGCCTGACCACCGCGGGCGTTCGGCCGACCGTCGTGAAAGACAAGCTCGAGCGGCCGGAGCACATCGCCTATGAGCGATGGAACTCGTTCTCGCGGATCACCGTCGATCACAGCGGCAAGGCGTCGCCGGCCCTGTGGGGCCGCTCGTCGCAGCTGCCGCCCCAGGAGATCGAGCAGCGCTGGATGACCATCGACGGGCTTGCCGGAACGGCGGTGTACCGCTTCACCGGCAAGCTCGATGAGCTCTCGTTCCTGCGTTACGACGTGACGAACCTTGCCTACGCCGTTCCGGGGCTGAAGACCGCCGCCGTCATCGGCGTCGGCGGCGGCCGCGACCTGCTTTCCGCCCGTCTCTTCGGCGTGCCGGAGGTGGTCGGCGTCGAGATCAACCCGATCTTCATCGACCTGCTGACGCGGCAGTTCGCGGACTACACCGCCATCGGCCGCGTGCCCGGAGTGAGCTTCGAGGTCGACGAGGCGCGCAGCTGGTTTGCCCGCACCGGACGTTCGTTCGACCTCCTGCAGATGAGCCTGATCGACACCTGGGCGGCGACCGGCGCCGGCGCCTTCACGCTCTCGGAAAACGGCCTCTACACAGTCGAGGCGTGGCGGATCTTCCTCGAGCGGCTGACGCCGGAAGGCGTGTTCACGGTCAGCCGCTGGTACGCGCCCGGCGAGGTCAACGAGACCGGGCGGATGATCAGCCTCGCCGTTGCGACGCTGCAGGATCTCGGCGCCGTCGAGCCGAAGCGCCACCTGTTCGTCGCCGCATCCGAAACCGTCGCGACGCTGGTGATGTCGCGAAAGCCGCTCTCCGCTCCGGCCCTTGCGGCGCTTGCCGGGGCCGCCGCGACTTACGATTTCCGCGTACTCCTCAGCCCCGAGACCGAAGCGGCTTCGCCGCTCCTGCGGGACATCGTTGCGGCGACCGATCGCCCGGCGCTCGAGCGGGCGGTCCAAAGCTCCCATCTCGATCTCAGCCCGCCGACCGATGCGCGCCCGTTTTTCTTCAACCAGCTGCGGCTTGCTCGCCTTTTCGACGAGGACATCTTCACGCTCGCCTCACGCCCCGGCGTGTACGGCGGCAACCTGCACGCCACCCTGACGCTGGTGAACCTGATCCTCATCTCGGCGATCCTCGTGGCGCTCACGATCGTCGCGCCGTTGCGATCGACCGTGGCGGCGGCAGGCGCGCCGCTCGCGATCGGCGGGACGGCCTATTTCGGGCTCATCGGCATGGGCTTCATGATGGCCGAGATCGCGCTGCTGCAGCGCATGAGCGTGTTTCTCGGCCATCCGGTCTACGCGCTCAGCATCGTGCTGTTCAGCCTGATCCTGTCGACCGGCCTCGGCAGCCTGGCCTCGGAGCGATTTGCGCTTGACCGAGGATCGCGATTGCTCGGATGGGCGATGCTGACGGGTCTCTACCTCGTCCTGCTGCCGAGCTGGGCGCCGGGGATTCTCAAATCCTATGAGGGCGCGGACCTCGCGCTGCGGGCGGCGCTCGCGGTCGCGATCCTGGCGCCGGCCGGATTCCTGATGGGCTTCGGCTTCCCGACGGGAATGCGGCTCGTCTCGCAGATAAGCCGGCGTCCGACGCCCTGGTTCTGGGGCATCAACGGCGCGGCCGGCGTGCTCGCCGGAAGCATCGCCGTGCTGACCAGCATCGCCTTCGGCATCGACACCACGCTGCGGTTGGGCGCGCTCTGCTATTTCCTCCTGCCGGCGCCGGCGCTGCTCCTCAACCGAAGCATGCAGCCGGAGCGGCAGGCCGCTTGAGCCAGGAGGTTGGAGATGGAGCGGGCGATCGGGATCGAACCGACGACATTCAGCTTGGGAAGCTGACGTTCTACCACTGAACTACGCCCGCGAAACTTCTTGTTCTCAGCGCCTTAGCCTCGTCGCGCCGGTGTCGTCAACTCAGGGCACGGCCCTCTCCGGACCCGCGAGCCCACCCTATCAACTTCGCCGCGATTCTGTCCATCATCGTGGTCACTCCGGCGGAGCGTCGTTCAGGGCCTCGGCGGCCTGTCTTCCGCGGATTTGTGAAGCCAGGCGGTGCCGAGATCGTCGAGCACGCGGCGGCGGGCGAGGTCCGCGCATTTGACTTCGACGGCGTTCAGCCCGTTCGCGAGGGCCTCCGCATCCTCGAGCGACAGCCCGACCAGCGGCACGTCGCCGAGCGATGCCGGGCGGCCGGTTGCAACCGCGAAGACGGTCCACCCGACGCGGTCGGCTCGGATATCGAACGGCAACAGCAGCACCGGCGTCCCCTTGCGACTGAGGCCGACGATCAGACGGGCCGGTGATGGCTCTCGCAAGGCCGGAGCGGGGCCAGGCTGCGGCGCCGGGCATTTGTCCGAAGGCCTGCCGCAGAAGGTTGCGCGCCGCGCCATCGTTAACGAAACCTTGAGGCTTTGCTTGAGCCGGTCCGGTCCGCGTGAGACCGTGCGGTTAAGAGACCCTTAACGGCACGCGAGCGGGGCGATGCGGCAGGCTTTCGGCGTCGACCACACCCGTTCTTCGTGGGTCGGGCTCCGCTTCGCGGCGCTGCTCGTGATTGTGGCGGCATCGCTCATCGGGGCGGGTTCGGCGTCCGACGCCAAGGGCCGGGAGCAGAAGACCGCCGGCCTGCCGAGCACGGATGAGCTCCCCGGATTCCAGCCAACCACGCCGTTGTGGGCGTGGGCCGATTTCTGCAACCGGCATCGCAGCGAATGCGCCTCCGACGCGGCGGAGCCATCTGTCGTTCGTCTCACGAAGGCGACCTGGGACGCGATCAATGCCGTCAACCGGCATGTCAACGCGACGATCAAGCCGCTCTCGGACCAGGACCATTGGGGGATGGTGGATCGCTGGGACTTGCCCGAGGACGGCTACGGCGACTGTGAGGACTACCAGCTCCTCAAGCGCAAGATGCTCGCCGAGAAGGGCCTGCCGCGTCGCGCGATGCGGATGACGGTGGTGATCGACGACAAGCGCGAGGGACACGCCGTCTTGATGGTGCGCACCGACCGCGGCGACTTCATCCTCGACAACAAGACCAATTTCGTCCTCGGCTGGAACCAGACGAGCTACACCTTCGTCAAGCGCGAAGGTGACGACGGCGCGTCATGGGTTTCGCTCGGCGGAGTCATCCCCCCGTTCGCGACCGCGAATCGTTAGGGCGCGCGCGTGGACCCGGTGGAACGCCCGGGCGCCGGCTCGCCTAACCCTTCTTCCGCCCACGAGGCGGCGCGCTTCATCGCCTCCGTCTCGCTGAGCCTCGGCGCGCTCATGCTGTCGCTGTTCGGCATCATCGAGCGCATGGTGACGTTCGAGAAGCTCGGCGTGGCGAACGAGCTCGCGCTTCTGGCCCTCCTGCCCGGCATGGCCACCCTCGCCTTCCTGGCCTGCGCCCGCGCGATCTCGTGGATGATCAGCTACATGAGATTCGCGCAGTGGCACGATGTCGTGCCCGAGCATCGCTGGGAAGCGACCCGCCGCCTCTTGGAGGAGAGCAACCAGTTCCGGTTCCGGGTCACGCTGATGGCCGGCGCCTATCTGCTCTTCACGTTGGTGATCACCGCGCTTGCGGCAACGAGCGCCGGGCTTGCGATCGGCCTGACCGCGCCCGAGCTCGGCCTACCCACCCTCCCCCTCGCTCTTGCCGGCGGCGGCGTCACCGCCGCGCTCGTCCTCTATGAGATGCTCACGCGCGACGGGTTGATCAAAACGACCCTGACAGGCGTGTTCGTTGTCGCGCTGATCGCCATTCTCGTCTTGGACGTGGTCTTGTGAACGGACCACTTCCAGAATCGATCCGTCCGCCAAAGCCGAAGGAGCTGCCGCGATGCCGGCCTACATGATCGTCCAGATCAAGGTCACCCGCGAAGAGGGCTGGCCGGAATACCGCGAGCAGGTCTCCAGGCTCTTCGCCGCGCATGGCGGCCGCTACCTCGTCAGAGGCGGACCGGTGGAGGTGCTGGAAGGCTCCCACGACGGTCGCCGCCTCGTGGTGTTCGAGTTCCCGTCGATGGCGGTGATCCGCTCGCTCTGGAACTCACCGGACTATGCCCGGGTCAAGGCGCTCCGGGAGGGCTCGGGAGAGCTCGATGTCTGGGCCGTGCCGGGCGTCGACTGACGCCTTACCGGACATGTTAGCCGGCAAGCATCCGGCGCGCCCGATCGGCCGAGCTTGACGGGCGGAGCCCCCGGCGAGGGGCAATCCTCAGGAACCATGAGCGGACACTGCCGTTGAAGGCGTACTCCAGCCGGGGACGCGCCGTCGTGGTTCGCAGGTTCTCCCTCCCGCTCCTCGCCGTGCTCGGCCTCGCGGCCGGGGCCGCCGTGCCCGCCATCGGCGAGGACGCGGGCATTTACGCCTTCATCCACTCGCAGCGACCGGAGCGGGCGGTCGCACCGGCCCGCCCCATGCCGGAGATTGCCCTTCCGCGGTTCGACGTGCAGGCGCCGCGAGCCAGGCTGGCGCGACCGCGCGCCCTCTCCCGTCCACGGCAGGAACGGGAGGAGCGGGAGGAGGCTGCGAAGCCCGTCATGCCCGTCGCGGCAAGGCCGATCGGCGAAGTGTCGAACCCGGTCCCGGCGCTGCTTGCCGACAAGACGCTGCGCCCCGGCGACATCGTCGTGTTCCCCGACGGGCCGCGGATCTTCAAGGGGCAGCCCGGCGGACGGCATGCGCTTGCCGATTTCGTGAAGATCGCGAGTGCCAAGGGCCTGCCGCAACCGGCGCGCAAGATCGTCAGCGCGATGCTGGTCGGGCGGAACGACGCCTGGAGCATGGAAGAGCTGCGTCCAGACCGCCGGCTTGCGGCTCGGGCGCGCGATATCGACGCTACCGGATCGACCGGGAAGGCGAGGCGCGCGCGGCGATAGGCGCGAACGCCGCCGAGCTCCGGCCCCGAGCGCAAGGCTTGGGTCTAGCGCGGCAGAAGCGTGCCGCGCCCGGCTGCCGCGGCGGCGGCGAAGATTTCGGCGGCGACGGCAAGGTCCGCGAGGGCAAACCCGGGAAAGACGAACATGATGCGCTCCGCCGGATCGCTGCGGCCGGCGGCGGCGCCGCTGGCGAGCGAGGCGAGATCGCAGTCGAAGGGTCCGCCGAAGGCGAGCCGCGCTCTCGTCGACGGATCCTTCGCCTGGACGCGGTCGTCCGTCGCGACGATGTCGAACGCCCGCAGGGTTTCGCCGCGCCAGGAGCGCCCGAGGTCGACCGCCGAGACGAAGGTTCCGGGGCGTAGGCTGCCGGCGTTCAGGAAGGCGGCCGGAGCAGCGCCGGCCGGAACGCTCGTCACCACGACGTCGCAGGCGAGCGCTTCATCGGGGGTGCGCGCGATCTGCGCATCGAGGCCTTGGGCGCCGGCCGCGTCTCTCAGCACTTCGGCCGAGGCCGAACCTCGCTCATAACAGGCCACCCTCCGCAGGCCGGGCAGGATCTCGCGCAGCGCGGCGAGGTGGCCGTGCGCCTGCGCGCCGCAGCCGACGAAACCGATCGATTCGCTGTCTTGGCGCGCCAGGTATTCCGCCGCCAGCGCCGACATGGCAGCCGTGCGGACGACGGTGAGCACGTTGCCGTCGAGGATCGCCGCCGGAACGCCGGTCGCCAGATCGCTCAGGATCACGAGCCCGTTGACGCCGGCGAGACCGCGCGCCGCATTCTCGGCCGCAACTCCGACCCATTTCGTCGCCGCGAAGGCTAGGTCGGGCGAAGCGGCGCAGAGGGACTGAAAGAAATGCCCGGGCGCGATCGTCACGGTCAGCTTCGGCTCGACATGGGTGCGCCCCTCGGCATGGAGGCGGAACGCGCGCGCGAGGGCGGCGCGCAGACGGCCGGGCGGCACGCCGAGGGCAGCGATATCGCGCCCGGTCAGGTAGAGAACACCGTCCATTGCCGCCTAGAGCGCGATGACTTCTCGTCGAGTCGTCATCCCGCTCTACCTCTTTGTTTGAGCATGATCTTTTCCGAAAACCGGTAGCCACTTTTCGGGATCATGCTTTAGCGCTCAGGCGCCGCGATCCGCCGGCGCATCGAACTCACGCGCGATCTTCTCCGAGACCGCGACGCCGTGACGAAACCGTCCGATCGAAAACGGCGCAAGCGGCGTCGGCGTCGCCCCGTCCAGGATCATCTCGGAAAGCACTGCTCCGACGCCCGGTCCGAGTTGGAACCCATGACCGCAGAAGCCGAAGGCATGGAAGAGCCCCGGCGTGGTCTCGCTCGTTCCGATCACCGGCAGCATGTCGGCGCAATAGCCTTCGATGCCCGACCAGGCGCGAATGACACGCGCGCCGCGCAGCATCGGCGCCATGCGGGAAAGATGGGCCATCGCCGTTAGCACCTTCCTGGCGGGCACCGGCGTCCGGTTGAGGAGCGGGTCCGCAGCCGTGCGGGGATAGCCCGCCACGATCACGTTCCCCCGGGCGACTTGCCGGAAGATGACGGATCCGCTCACGGCCTGCACCGACGGACGAATGGCGTAGGGCAACGGCTCGGTCACGAATTGCGGCGGGCCCGCCGCAAACATCTGCGCGCTTTCGCCGAAGCGTCCCGCGATCTCGAGCGCCCACGCGCCCGCCGTATTGACGAGCTTCGCGCAGCTCAAGCGGTCGCCGGTGCTGGTTTCGAGTACAAAGCCGTCTTTCTCGGCACGCGCGTCCACGACTCGGGTGTTCTGGTAAAGGCCGGCGCCGAGACGCTGCGCCGCCCTCATCACGGCAGGGCTCACAAGCCGCGGATTTGCCGTCGCGTCCCGCGCCGAGAACGTTCCGGAGTGAAGCTCGCCGCCAAGCCAAGGCCAGCGCTGCCGCAGCTCGTCTCCCGAAAGGCGCTCGATCGAAAGCCCGTGCGTTTCGGCGTCCCTGGCGTATTGCGCGAGCTTTTCGTCGTCGCCGGCGTCGGCCGCGATGTACAGGTGTCCCGTCGCCGCAAACTCGCAGCGCTCGCCGATCAGCGTGTCGAGCGTCTCCCAGAGCGCATGGGAGCGAAGCGCCAGCGGATATTGCCCTGGGTGGCGTCCCTGGAGGCGCAGGTTGCCGAAATTCACGCCGCTCGCCTGGGCACCGACGAGGCCCTTGTCGAGAACCGCCACCCGTGTGCCGCGTCGCGCCAGGAAGTACGCCGTCCAGACGCCCATGAGGCCGCCGCCGACGATCGCGACATCGGCGGTCCGGAGGCTCATCCGCCCGCCATCCCGCTGAGGAGCGCCGGCCGCGCGGAGACGAGCGATCCGCCTATCGCCATGGAGTGGTCATCGACGTAGCCTATGAGGGGCGTCCGGCGTGTCAAGAATGCGCGTCCGATCCGACACGGAGCCTCATGAGTCCGCAAACGATTGTGGTGTTCGGGACCGGGGCGTTCGCCGCCCGCATCGTCTTCGACCTCGCGGCGACCGCGGCGCAGCCGATCCGGGTCGTGATCGCGGGCCGAAACCGCGAGCGGCTCGCATGGCTCGCGACCGCGTCCGCGGCGCGGGCCGTGATCTTCGCGCGCCCGGCGGCCTTCGTCGCGCAGGCGTGCGACCTCCTCGACGACGACCAGGTGGAAGCCGTCCTCGGGACGGAACGCCCAAGCGTTGTCGTGCAGGCGGCGTCCGTCCAGACCTCGGCCGTCATTGCCGCGACGGGCGACGCCTGGAGCCGGCTCGTCGCTGAAGGCGGGTTGAGCGCGACCGCGGTGTTTCAGGCGGTGCTGAGCACGCGCGTCGCCGCGGCGATGACCCGGCTCGGGACGGAGGCCCGGCTCGTCAACTGCTCGTTTCCGGATGTCGTGAACCCGATGATCGCCGCGCTCGGCCACCGGGTTGCCTGCGGCATCGGCAATGTTGCGATCCTGGCGAACGTCTTCGCCGCGCAAAGCGGGGTGATCGAGCCCGGCCGTCTGAAGGTGCTGGCGCATTACCAGACGATCGCGCCGTGGCGCCGGCCGCCCGAGGCGCGCTCCGGGCCGGCGCCGCGCGTGTTCGTCGACGAGGCCGAGGTCGCCGATGTTTTTGCGAGGTTCCGGGCCGCGCGGCTGACGCCGGAGCCGGCGATCGAGATCTCGGGCGCGAGCGGCGTGCCGCTCATCCTCGCGCTCGCATCCGGAGCGACGTGGCGCGGCCACGCGCCAGGGCCGAACGGTCTCCCCGGCGGCTACCCGGTGAGGGTCGATGCCGGCGCCGTCGCTCTCGACCTGCCGACCCCGGTCAGCCGCGAGGAAGCCGTCGCCTGGAACGCCCGTTTCGAGGAGGAGAACGGCCTTACGGTGGATCGGAACGGGCGGGCTCATTACGCAGGCAAGCTGAGAGCGCTGCTGGCGCGCCACGCGCCGAGCCTTGCCGACGGCTTTGCCCTCGCCGACCTCGACGAGGTTCATCAAGCCATGCGCGCGTTGCGCACGCGCCTGCAGGCCCGCAGCTGAGGTTTCGGAGAAGTGCGGCCTTTGGGCGTAAATGCACCGAGCGTAAGCCCGTGGTGATCGCTACATTTCCGGGATGCCCCACGCCTTCGATCGAAGCCGGATCATCCCGCCGTCCTGACGCTCCTAAAGCTCCATGCCGACATCGGCGGTCGCATCCTCGCTTCCAGAAGGGCCGTTAGCGGCCTAGCGGGCAGCGTACAATCGTCCCATGGTCAACCACGACGGCAAGACAGTGGTAAGACAGCGCGGCGGAGCACCTGCACGATGGGCATCCAGGGACTCACATAATGGCTACGTTCGGTATTTCGACTCCCCGGGGAATGTTGGCGAAGCTACGGGAAGAATATGAGGACCTTTGTAAGGATTCGCTTTCAGCCCGGCATGCAATAAACGCCGCTATGACGGCCTACCATTTCTACGAATGGGTTTGGGGTGGTTTTCTGAAGAGTGATTTTAGGCTTCAGGCCGCCCTCAAGCTCGCCTCAGGTAAGCGCGCAGACCACGAGGACTTTCTACGGTATATTGAGCAACAATGCCCAGCAATAACTGATGCTCAAAGCGTGGCGAATGGGAACAAGCACTTCGACCCGCACAACGTCCGCACCGGTGCTCACGACGGCGCGTTTGACCACCGTGGGTTTGGTATCGACTTCGATATCTCCTACCTTTGGATAGAGCGCGCAGGCCACGAGCAACTTGCCACTGAGTTCGTCAAAGAACTTGTCGATTTCTGGGAAGGGTCCTTCCAGGCTCATCCGGTGCCCTAGGCAGCTTGGCGCGGTAGTCAGCCGTCTGCCGCTGGCAATAGCCCTTCCACTGCCGAGTCGTTGAGCGCCAGCCCAAGAGCGTCATGAAGCGCGCGAACTCTTGCGGCGCGCAAGCCTGTCCTGCAGCGTGAGCCAGGCGAAGACCGCCGGCATGAACCAGGCCTTGCCGGCAAAGAGCGGGACAGCGCGCGGCGGACGGAAATCCAGCGCCGAGCGTCCGGACTCCTCGCCGAGGATCTGCTTTGCCGCCTTCTCCCCGGCCCAGCGCGCCCACACCACGCCCGATCCGCAATAGCCCGCGGCATAGCGGAGCCCGCGTCGCGAGAAGATGCGCGGAACCATGTCGCGGTTCATGGCGACGTGGCCGTACCAGCTGTGCGTGATCTCGGCGCCGTCGAGCACGGGAAAGATGTCGACGAGGGCCCGTCTCAGGTTCTCGGTCGGCCAGTCGGGATCGCCGGCGATCGTGCCGTCGCGCCCGCCGAACAGGATGCGCTCGCCGTCCGGCGAGGGGCGGTAGTAGTAGTGCAGCCTTCGCGTCTCGCTGCACATCATCCGCCGCGGCATCAGCTCGCCCATGAGATTGGCCGAGAGCGGCGCCGTCGCGATCATCCGGCTGCGCACCGGCACGAGCCGCCGGCGCAACCAGCGGTCCGAGGCATCGGCGTAGCCGTTCACCCCGACGATCACGTCGTGGGCGCGGATCGTGCCGCGCGCGGTCGCGACCTCGTGGCCGTCGCCCTCGCTTCGAATCGCCTGGACGGCCGTCTCGCCATGCACGGCAGCGCCGGCCGCGAGCGCCAGCCGCAGCAGGCCGGCATGGAATTTCGCCGGGTGCAGCCCGCCGATGTCCATGCGAACCACGCCGCCATGGTAGAAGTCGGTCCCGAGCACGGATCGCTGCTCGCCTCTCGGCACGGCGTAGGCCTCGATGCCGAAGGTCCGGTTCAACGCCTCCGCGTCCCGTGCGAGCCGGTCGTAGTCGCCCGGGGCGGAGGCGCCGCTGAAGCGGCCGGTCAGCGCGAAATCGCAGTCGATCCGCTCCTCGGCGATGAAGCGGTAGAGGTCCTCGCGCGCGGCCTTCGCCTCGGCCAGGATGGCGGCGGCTCGATCCTCGCCGAAGCGCTTGGCGAGCTCGGCATGGCCGGGGCGCAAATTGCCGCTGGTGATGCCGCCGTTGCGCGTCGACGCTCCCTCGCCCGGGCGCTGCCTGTCGAACACCTGGACCGAGCGGCCGGCGCGGGCGAGCCGGATCGCGGCAGCAAGCCCGGTGTAGCCTGCTCCGACGATGACCACGTCCGCGGCGGCCGGCACCGGCTTCGGCGGGAGCGCGATCAGCGGCGCATCCGACCACCAGTAGACGTCGTTCTTCCGCATCGCAGTCTCCGACCCTCCCGCCGCGGCTCAGCTCCTCGTCATCGGGATTGCGCCGAGGAAATCCCGCTTGCCGAGCTCGACGCCGCACCGGCGCAGGATGGCGTAGGCGACGGTGAGGTGGAAATAGAAGTTCGGCAGCACGAAGTGGTTGAGATAGTCCCGGCCCTTCATGTGCCCCTTGTTGTCGGGGCCGAGCGGAAACGTGACGTCGCGATCGGCGGCGGCATCGATCGCCGCGGGATCGAGCGTCTTCAGGAAGGCGGTCGTTTTCGCGATCCGCTCCTTCAGCTGCGCGAAGGTGGTCTCGTTGTCCTCGTAGCGCGGCGGCTCGACGCCGGCGAGGCGGGCGGAGCCGTTCTTCGCCTGGTCCGAGGCGATCTGCACCTGACGGGCGAGCCCGAACATGTCCGGCGCGAGGCGCCATGACGTCAGCACCAAGGGATCGATTTTTTTCGCCGAGGCATGAGCTTCCGCCTTGTCGAGAACCGCGGCGAGCGCGTTGAGGCCGATCTCGAAAACGGCGAGGGACGCCTGGGACATCGCGGAGGACATGAGGCTTAATCCTTGAGGATCGGGAAAATCCGGTCGTGATCATCCTTAGCCCGAGATGGATTCCCGGCGAAACCCTTCGGAACGCCGTGCAATGGCGGATCGATTGCATCCCACTATGATGAGCGGGGATTGGCGCGGGGGAGAGGGATGGATCAGTTCGTGCTTTCGACGACCGAGGGGCGTGTCGCCCTCCTCACGCTCAACCGCCCCGAGATCCTCAACGCGTGGCACCGCCCGATGCGCACCATGCTCGTCGCGAAGCTCGAGGCGGCGGAGCGGGAGCCGGCAGTCGGCGCCATCGTGATGACCGGCGCCGGCGACCGCGCCTTCGGCGCCGGGCAGGATCTGAACGAGACCAAGACTTTCGATCCCGACCGCGCCGAGGAGTGGATGCGCGAGTGGGAGCAGCTCTACGACCGCCTGCGCTCGCTGTCGAAGCCGCTCGTCATCGCGCTGAACGGCCTGGCGGCGGGCTCGGCCTTCCAGGTGGCGCTGCTCGGCGACATGCGGGTCGGCCATCCCGGCGTGACGATGGGGCAGCCGGAGATCAACTCCGGGATCGCGAGCGTCACCGGGCCGTGGATCATGCGCGAGATGCTCGGGCTGGCGCGGACCGTCGACCTGACGCTGACCGGCCGGATGATGGCGGCGGACGAGTGCCACGCCATCGGCCTGATCAACCGGCTCGTGCCGGAGAACGAGGTCAGGTCGGCCGCGATGACGCTCGCAGCCGAGCTCGCCGAGAAGCCGCCGGTCGCGATGCGCCTGAACAAGGCGCGCTTCCGCGAGGTCACCGAGGCCGGCTTTCGCGAATGCATCGCGGCCGGGATCCGCAACCAGCGCGAGGCGTACGGCACCGGCGAGCCGGCCAGGATGATGCAAGCGTTCCTTGCCAAGCGCGCCGAACGCAAGGGCTGATACTTGCCGGACGGGATCGCCCGAGCGCCGGCACTCGCGCTCCCGGCGCTAACCGCTTACGCGTGTATTGCATCCGCCCCCCGGCACCTGCCATGTTGATCCTCCGGGGACGAAACGCTTCCGAGGAGGACAGGCCATGATCGATCCGACCTTGATCAGAGATCCCTCACGCTACGCGCTCAGCCGGCGCCAGGTCCTGACCGGTTCGGCAAGCGGCGTTGCGGCTCTCCTCGCATCGTCGGTGCCCTTCGACCGCGCTTTCGCCAAGGACACGCTGACGGTCGCCGATCCCGGCGGCGCGTGGGCGCCGGCGTCCGGCGCGGCGTTCGTGCAGCCCTTCGCCAAGGAGGCCGACGTCACGGTGAAGCATATCGCGCGCGAGCACTATCCGACGGTCGAGATCAAGGCGAACGTCGAGACCAAGTCCTACACCTGGGACGCCGTCATCGCGACCGACGCCGACGTCAACGAGCTCGCCCCGCAGAACCTGCTCGAGCCGCTCGACTGGAGCGGCGAGGACATGGGGCAGATCATGCCCGAGGCGAAGCGGCCCGGCTGGATGGGGCAGGACGTCTACGCGACGATCATCGCCTACCGGACCGACAAGTACGGGCAGAACGGGCCGAAGAACTGGGCCGATTTCTGGAACGTGCAGAAATTCCCGGGCCGCCGCGCCCTGCACAAGCATCCGATCGACATGCTCGAGGCGGCGCTCCTCGCCGACGGCGTGCCGCTGAAGGACATCTATCCGATCAACATGGATCGCGCCTTCAAGAAGCTCGACCAGATCAAGCCCCATGTCGCGGTGTGGTGGACCGGCGGCGCGCAGACGACGCAGCTGCTGCAGAGCGGCGAGGTCGACCTCATCCCGACCTGGAACGCGCGCGCCCAGGTGGTGATCGAGGCCGGCGGCCCGGTTGCGATCTCATGGGACCAGGGCCTCTACGCCTTGGAGGGCTGGGTCATCCCGAAGGGCAACCCGAGGGCCGATCTCGCCCGCCGCTTCATCAAGTTCTGCGCCAATGCCAAGCGCCAGGCCGAGTTCGTGTCCCGTCTCGCCTATGGGCCGACGAACCCGAAGGCCTATGAGTTCATCCCGGCGGAGCGCGCCAAGTTCCTGCCGACCGCGCCCGACAACCTGAAGCTGATGATGCAGTCGAACACCGAATGGTGGGGCAAGAACAAGGAAGCGGCGCTCGAGCGCTTCAACGCCTGGCTCCTGACCTGATTTCGGCCGGAGCCCCGGGGGCGGGGGTGTCGGCGGGGCTCGCCACCAAGCTTTCGATCCGCGGCATCGGCAAGAGCTATGGCCCGGTGCTGGCGCTCGCCGATGCGAGCCTCGATCTTGCCGAGGGCGAGTTCCTGACGCTGCTCGGCCCCTCGGGCTCGGGCAAGAGCACGCTGCTGATGATCGTCGCCGGGCTGATCCAGCCGACGGCGGGCGAGGTCTGGATCGGCGGCAAGCTGTCGACCTACGAGCCGCCGAACAAGCGCGACATCGGCATGGTGTTCCAGAACTACGCGCTCTTCCCGCACCTGACGATCCAGGAGAACATCGCCTTCCCGCTCAAGATGCGCCGCATGCCGGCGGCGCAGGCGGCCGAGGAGGTGCGCCGCGTCCTCGACATCGTGCAGCTGCCGCACGTCGCGGGCCGGCTGCCGAAGGAGCTCTCGGGCGGCCAGCAGCAGCGCATCGCGCTCGCCCGCTGCATGGTCTACCGGCCGTCGATCATCCTCATGGACGAGCCGCTCGGCGCGCTCGACCGCAAGCTGCGGGACCGCATGCAGCTCGAGATCAAGCAGCTGCACAAGCGCCTCGGCATCACCGTCCTCTATGTCACCCATGACCAGGAGGAGGCGCTGGCGATGTCCGATCGCATCTGCCTCATGAAGGCCGGGCGGATCGAGCAGATCGGGTCGCCGGAGGAGCTCTATTTCCGGCCGCGCACGGAGTTTGCCGCCGACTTCCTCGGCGAATCGAACATCATCGCCGGGCGCGTCGTCGCGTCCGGCGCCGACGGCGTCGTCGAGGCTCCGGGCGGGTTGCGCGTGCGGGCGCGGGTCGACCCGGCGCTCGCGCCCGGGCGGACGGTCAAGGCGGTGATCCGGCCCGAGAGCCTGCGCCTCCTGCGGCCCGGCGAGACCGCCGAGAACGTCGCCGAGGGGGTGCTCGCCGAGTCTCTCTTCATCGGCGGCGTGTGCCGGCTTTACGTGTCGATCGCCGACGATCTCGTGCTGTCCCTGAAGCAGCTGACCAATGGCGGCGCGACCGTGCCGCCGCCCGGCACACGCATCCGCGTCGGGTGGCGCGGCGACCACACGCTGGTGCTCGGCGTCGCATGACATCCGCGATTACGACCCGTCGCGGCCGTGCCGGGCCGCCGCTGTCGAGCGCCGGCTGGGTCCGCGCCTGGCCGCTCTACCCGCTGTTGCTCTTGATCGTCGCGTTCTTCCTCTACCCCGTCCTGCAGATCCTGTGGCTCAGCCTGATCAACCGGGCCGGCGAGCTGTCGGCCGAGAACTACCTGCGGGCGACGACGACGCCGGTGTACCTGCGGACGCTCGGCATCACGCTGCAGATCTCGGCCTGGACCACGGCCTTCTCGCTCCTTGCCGGCTATCCGGTCGCGTACCTCCTCGCGACGGCGCGCCCGCGCACCCGGGATGTCCTCACCATCCTGGTCCTGATGCCGTTCTGGACGAGCTTCCTCGTCCGGACCTTCTCGTGGATGATCCTGCTCGGGCGCAACGGCGCCGTGAACAAGCTGCTGCTCTCGCTCGGCATCACCGACGCGCCGCTGTCGCTGATCTTCAACTTCACCGGCACGATGATCGGCATGGTGCACGCGATGATGCCGCTCGCCGTGATGGCGATGCTGTCGGTGATGCAGCGCCTCGACCAGACCCTCGTCAGCGCCGCCCGCACCCTCGGGGCGCGGGGCGGCAGCGCGTTCTGGCAGATCTTCTTCCGCATGTCGGTCCCGGGCGTCGCCTCGGCCGGCCTCCTGGTGTTCATCAGCGCGCTCGGCTTCTTCATCACGCCGGCGCTGCTCGGCGGGCGACAGGAGACGATGATCTCGCAGGTCATCATCTCGATCATCCAGGAGGTGCTGAACTGGCGCTTTGCGAGCGCGCTCGCGGTCATGCTGCTCGTCGCGACCGCCCTCGTCTTCCTGCTCTACGACCGGCTGCTCGGCCTCTCGAGCCTGTCGGGCGCGGACTCCGGGTCCGGGACCGCGCGACCGCCGGGTCCGCTCGGCCGCCTCGGCGCGGCGGTCGGCGGCCGGCTCATCGCGGCGCTCGGCTGGCTGAGCGACCGCGGCGGCGAGATGTGGGAAAGGCTCGTCCCGGTCCGGCCCGACCGCCGCCAGCGCTCGGCCGCGCGCGGCGTGCTCGTCGTCTCGGGCGCCCTGATCATCGCCTTCCTGTGCCTGCCGTCCTTCTTCGTGATCCCGGTGTCGTTCACCGCCGGCAACTTCATCGAGTTCCCGCCGCAGGGGTTCTCGCTGCGCTGGTACGCGCTCTACTTCGACGCGCCGGACTGGATCGCCGCCACCGTGCGGTCCTTCGTCGTCGCGCTCCTGACCGGCGCCGCGGCGACGGTGCTCGGCACGGCGGCGGCCTTCGTGCTCGTGCGGCAGCGGATCACCGGCCGCGGCATCGTCCTCGGCCTGATCCTCGCGCCGCTGGTGCTGCCGCGGATCATCATCGCCGTCGGGTTGTTCTACCTCTATGCCCGCATCGGCCTCGTCGGCACGGTCCTGGGGCTCGTCATCGGGCACACCATCCTCGCCGTGCCGTACGTCGTCATCACCGTCATGGCGGTGCTGAAGACCTATGACGAGCGGCTCGATCAGGCCGCCTGGAGCCTCGGCGCGAGCAAATGGCGCACGCTCGTCCACATCACGCTGCCGCAGATCCGCGGCGGCATCCTCGCCGGCTTCCTGTTTGCCTTCATCACCTCGTTCGACGAGCTGACGATCTCGCTGTTCGTCACCGGCGGCAGCACGTCGACCCTGCCGCGGCGGATGTGGAACGACCTGCTGCTGCAGGTGAACCCGACGCTCGCGGCGGTGTCCACGATCGTGCTGCTGTTCGTCACCGTGTTCATCATCGCCGCCGAAGTGCTGCGGCGGCGGGCGGTCAGCCAATGAGCGCACATAAGGGAGAGCTGCGATGACGGACGGGGTGACGAGCGATCGCGGCAACGCGGCCGAGACGCAGCAGGCGCGCGTCGACCTTGCCGCCGTGTTCCGCATGACGGCGCGGCTGAACATGCACGAGGGCGTGTGCAACCACATCAGCGTCATGCTGCCGGGCCGCCGCTTCCTCATCAATCCGAAGGGCGTCGCCTTCGAGCGCATCACCGCCGGCGGCCTGCTCGTCATCGACGAGCACGGCACCACGGTGGAAGGCCACGGGCGAGCGCCGACGACCGGCTTCACGATCCACACCCGGGTGCACCTGAACCACCCGAAGGCGAAGGTCGTCATGCACCTGCACGCGCCCTACTCGACGGCGATCACCGCCATCAAGGGCGGCCGGTTGCAGATGGTGCACCAAAACGCGGCGCGCTTCTTCGGCGACGTCGCCTATGACGACCATTTCAACGGCATCGCCGACGCCACCGACGAGGGCGAGCGGATGGCGGCGGCGATGGGCGACAAGCGCGTGCTGTTCCTCGCCAACCACGGCGTCGTCATCGTCGGCGAAACCATCGCGCAGACCTTCGATGATTTCTACTACCTGGAGCGGGCCTGCCAGGTGCAGATCCTCGCCATGCAGACGGGGCAGCCGCTGAACGTGATGCTGGACGAGATGGCGCAGACCACGCACGACCAGTTCGCCAGGTTCACGATCAACGCCGAGCTTCACATGGAGGAGGTCAAGCGCATCCTCGACGAGCACGAGCCGGGCTACGCCTCGTGAGCGCCGGGCTTGGCTGAGTCCCGGATGGTGGACGTCGACGAGGGCGGCTTCATCGAGCGCTTCGTCAGCCTGGCGGAGCGCGACGGCGAGCGGGTCTTCACCCGTTTCGAGGGCGAGGCGCTGAGCTTCGCCCATCTGCACGACCAGTCCGGCCGGATCGCCGCCGGGCTGCGGCGCCTCGGCGTCGGGCGCGGCGATCGGGTCGCCGTCATGCTGGCGAACAGCCCCGCCGCGCTGGCGCTGCTGTTCGCGTTGGCGAAGTCCGGGGCCGTCTGGGTGCCGCTGAACGTGCAGCTGCGCGCCGACGGGCTGCGCTACATCCTCGACCATGCCGAGCCGCGCATGGTGATCGCGCGGGCCGACCTCATCCCGCTCATCCGCGGCTGCGGCGCATCGCTCGCCGCGGCGACGCTCGTCGCGGAGGGCGAGGTCGAGGGGGTGGCGACGCTCGCGTCGCTTGCCGCCGGAGCGGCGGGCTTCGACGAGGAGCTGCCGCGGCCGGAGGCGCTGTTTGCGATCAGCTACACCTCGGGCACGACCGGCGCCCCGAAGGGCGTCCTGATGTCGCATCGCATGCTGCGCCTCGCCGGCGAGGGCGCCCGCCTGGTCTCGGACGCGCGGGACGGCGACGTGCTGTACATGTGGGAGCCGCTCTACCACATCGGCGGGTCGCAGCTGATCGTGCTGCCGCTGCTCCGCCGCGTCATCCTGCACATGGTTCAGCGATTCAGCGCCGGCCGGTTCTGGGCCGAGGTCTCGGCGGCCGGCGCGACCCACATCCATTTCCTCGGCGGCATTCTGCAGATCCTCTTGAAGCAGCCGCCCTCCGCCTTGGATCGCCGCCATGGCGCCCGGATCGCCTGGGGCGGCGGCTGCCCGCCGGAAGTGTGGCGGGCGGTCGAGGACCGTTTCGGCCTGCAGGTGCGGGAATGCTACGGCATGACCGAGGCATCGAGCTTCACGACCTACAACGACCGCGGCGTCGTCGGCTCCGTCGGCCGGCCGGTGCCCTGGTTCGCGGTCGCGCTCTTGGGCCCCGACGGGACGCCGGTGCCGGGGGGCGAGCGCGGCGAGATCGTCGTGCGGAGCCGCGATCCGCTGGCGATCACCAAGGGCTATTTCCGCAACCCCGCGGCGACCGCCGCCGCCCTTCGGGGCGGCGCGCTGCACACCGGCGACCTCGGCGCCTGGGACCGCGACGGCAATCTGTTCTTCCACGGCCGCATGTCGGACTCGGTGCGGGTGAAGGGCGAGAACGTCTCGGCCTGGGAGGTCGAGAGCGTCGCCGCCGGCCATCCGGCGGTCGAGGACTGCGCCATGATCGGGGTCGCGGCCGATATCGGCGAGCAGGACATCAAGCTGTTCGTGAAGCTGAAGGCCGGCAACGCCCTCGATCCGGCGTCGCTGTCGGGCTGGCTCGCCGCGCGGCTCGCCCCCTACCAGGTGCCGCGCTACGTGAGCATCGTCGCCGCGTTCGAGCGCACGCCGAGCCAGCGCATCATGAAGCACCGCCTGTCGCGGCGCCGGGACGATTGCTGGGACCGCCTCGCGCCCGGCGCCGCGACGCCGCTCCCCTGAGACCGCACCGTCGCCAGAGCGCGCAAATCTGCTAGACTCAGGCAGCGAAAGAGTGGCCGCGCCCGGGCGCGAGGAGAGACACGATGTGCCGCAACATCCGCACGCTGTTCAATTTCGAGCCGCCGGCGACCGAGGACGAGGTCCGCGCCTCGGCGCTGCAGTTCGTGCGCAAGCTCTCGGGCTTCAACACGCCGTCGCGGGCGAACGCCGCCGCCTTCGACCGCGCCGTCGAGGAGGTCACGGACGCCGCCCGCCGGCTCCTCGACTCGCTCGCGACGACGGCCCCGGCCCGCGACCGCGCGACCGAGGCCGAGAAAGCCCGGGCGCGGTCGCGCGAGCGGTTCGCGTGAGCCGAAGGAGCAGGTGAATGTTCAGCCACGTCATGGTCGGCAGCAACGACATCGAGCGGTCGAAGACCTTCTACGACGCGCTGTTTGCCGCCATCGGCGGCAAGCCCGGCCGGGTCGACCCCAAGGGCCGCCTGTCCTACCTGCACAAGGGCGCCGCCTTCATGGTGTCGAAGCCGATCGACGGGCAGGCGGCCTGCCGCGCCAATGGCGGCACGATTGGGTTTTCCTGGACGGGCCGGAACAGGTCGAGGCCTGGCACAAGGCCGGGACGGCGAGTGGAGGCGCCACGTGCGAGGACCCGCCCGGCCGCCGCGAAGGCTCGTTCGGCCCGCTCTACCTCGCCTATCTCCGCGACCCGGACGGGAACAAGCTGTGCGCGCTGTACCGGATGCCGGGTTGAGGAGCGGAGGCTGGCGAACACTCTCCTGAGCGGGCACCTCTGCGAAAGATGAGATTCGGCGCCGCTTCGCGGCGAGTTCTTGCGCTGGATCCCGGATCGCCTTCCACTCCGCTTCGCTCCGTTCCAGGCGTCCGGGAAAGGGCGGTTGAGAGGCTCGCGCTGATCTTTCCACCGCTTTCCCGGGCGCATGCAGCGAAAGCGGAATGCGACCCGGGACCCAGCGCAAGACTCTGCCGCGAAGCGGCGCCGAACTCTTTGCGCAGAGGTCTCCAATCGGACGCGGAACGCGCGCCAAGGCCGCCGTTGCGAGGGTGACCGCCGCAAGGGCGAGGAGGATGCGAGCGAATCAGCGGCGCAACCTACGCCGACGACCCCGCCTCGCTCACAAGGTTCGCATCCCGCGCGAGGCGCCAGCGGCCGTCGGCTTCCTTGCGCAGGATTGTCAGCGTGTCGCCGGCGCGGCGCTTCGGGTCTCCGCCCGGCGGGGTCAGGGAGATCTCGATGTGGTTGCGCATGAAGGCCCAGTCGCCGAGGATGCGCAGCTCGCGGATGTCGCTCGTGCCCTCGAGGGGCGCCTCTCCCATGCCGCGCGACTGGTCGGCGAAAGCCTCCTTCCCGAAGGGCTCGCGGCCCGGCACCATGAACACCACGTCCTCGGTCATGAGGCCGAGCACGGTGTCGAGGTCGCCCGCCCGGCTCGCCGCCATCCAGGTCGCGACAAGCTCGCGGATGGCGCGCTCGTCCTCGGTCACGGCGCTGCCGCCCTCGCCTTTAAGGCCTCAGCACCGACTTCAGGAACCCGGTCACCGCGACGGTTGCGGCCTGCGTCGCCTCCGGATCATGGCCGACGAGCGGCCCGAGGCGCACGCACTCGTCCTTGTAGGTGAAGGACGCCTTGGTGGCGTCGTTGACGAGCGTGCCGCCCTCGCCCTCGCGGATGGTGCATTCGCGGACCGACTGGTCGTTCGTCGCGGCCCGGGCCGGGTTCGGGGCGAGCGGGTTGTCGAAGCCGTGCTCGGCCTTGGGGTATTCGGTCAGCTCGACATCGGCTTTCGCCTCCTTGAGGCGGGCGACGAAGCGCTTGCAGGTCGCGACCGGGTTGTAGTTGTCCGGCGTGCCGTGGAAGATGCGGATCGGCTTCGCGACGACGGCGGCATCGTCCCGGTAGGTCGTGGCGCAATCCGGGTAGAAGGCGACATAGGCCGCGGGCTGCACGCCGCTCTCGTTCCAGAGCTTGTGGAAGCGCTCGAGGCTCGCATAGAGCACGCCCTGGCCGCCGCGCGAGAAGCCCATCAGCGCGATGCGCTCCGGATCGACCCGCGGGTGCTTCGAAAGGACCGCCAGCGCCCGGTACATGTCGACGATGAAGTTGAGGCGGCCGAGCGAGGCCTGGTTTGAGCCGACGCCGGCAAAGCCGCGCCCGGTCATGCCGTCGATGACGAAGGTCGAGATGCCCATCGGGTGCAGCTGGCGCTGCCAGTAGCCGATGTTGCCGCCGGCCCCGCCCGAGCCGTGCATCAGGATCACCGCCGGCAGCCGCCCCGTCCCTTGCGCGATCGACAGCTCGCCGCCGAGCGTCGTCGCCTTGGCGCCGGCCTTGTCGCCGGCGAGGAACTGCTGATCCGAGAGCGTGAGGGTCTGGAGCGGATGCAGCTCGATGCGGACCGGCATGTCGCGCGTGGCGAGGGTGTCGGCGGCGGTGGCGCCCGACAGAAGACAGGCGCCGACCAGCCCGGCGGCGAGTGCGCGGATCATGTCTTCCTCCCTACGTTTCTTGCAAGCTAAGTAGGCCGGGTCCGGCCGTAAAGACCGTTCGCCCTCACACCGTCGCGACCGGCGTCGCCGGCGAGCCGACGGCGCCCGTGAGGCGCAGCGGCGGCGCCGTCAGCAGGAAGCGGTAGCGCCCGTTCGCCCGCAGCCACTGCGCGAGCGGCGTCAGGTGCCACAGCTCGCCTAAGTTCACGCCGAGCCGGAAAAGGCAGTGCTCGTGCAGCGGCAGCGTCGCGCAGCAGCCCTCGCCGGGGAGCGCCGGATGGGCCTCGACGGCGTAGTTGTCGGCGATGAGGCAGGCGAGCCCGGAGTCGGTGATCCAGCGCAGGAGCTTTTGGTCGCGGCCGTCGAGCACCGCGCAGGCGTTGTTGACGACGGCGGGGTCGGACGTGCCGCCGAGCTCGAGCAGCAGCGCGCCGAAGCCGGTGTGGAGGCAGACCATGTCGCCTTCCTCGACCGCGACCTTGTCGGCCTCGATGACCCGCATCAGCCGGTCGTAGCCGACGACGACGCGCTCGCGGCCGACATGGGCGTGAAGGTCGATCATCACCCCCCGGCCTTGCATGCAGGCCTCGGCCATCCGGTGCACGCCGAGCCGCCGCGCCTGCGACGAGGTCCGGGCGCCGAGCCCCGGCGGCACCCCGGCCTCGGCGCCGTCGCTCGGCCCGACCACGTCCTCGCCGGCCTTAAAGCCGTTGTAGTAGACCGCCTCGGGGCGGCCGTCGCCGTCGGCGTCGAAGAGCTGCCCGACATGGGCGAGGCTGTCCCACTGCGTCGAGTATTGCAGGTGCATGACGACCAGGTCGTCGCAGATCACGTCGGTCGCGTCCGGCACCTCCTCGCAGACCGGGAAGTTGAAGTTCGGCCGCGTGCCGCGCAGGGTCGGCCGCACCACCGGCGGGTGGCGGCGCGGGTTCAGGACGTTGCCGCCGGGATATTCGAGCGGCAGCGACAGGCAGAAGGTCAGCCCCTCGCGGACCTCGGCGACGCCCTGGCGCACCTTCTCGGGCGTCAGGAGATTGAGCCGGCCGCGCTCGTCGTCGGGGCCGAAATCGCCCCAGGTCGATCCATGCGGCCGGCGCTTCCAGCGGGGCGAGGTCATGCGCGTCTTCTCTCCAAGGTATTGATCGGGGCCACTCACCCAAGCCCCTCATCCTGAGGTGCGACCCCCGGACTTGATCCGGGGGGAGCCTCGAAGGACGCAACCCCGCCGGTGCAGGCCCAACCGCCGGTGCGTGCTTCGAGGCTCGGCCTTCGGCCTCGCACCTCAGCATGAGGAATCGAGGATGCCATGAAGAACGTCTGTCGCCTCAGTGCAAGCCGGAGAGGTGTACGCGGAGCCTTGTCTTGCGCTAGGAGGGCGCAACGACGCAAATGACGGAAGGAACGCCCATGCGCCAGACCGCCCTCGCGCTCGCCGGAGCGCTCTCCTGCCTTGCCGCGACCGCCGCCCCGGCCGCCTCGCCGGCCGACACCTATCCGAGCCGCATCGTCAAGATGATCGTGCCGTTCCCGGCCGGCGGCACGACCGACATCTTCGCGCGGCACATCGGCGACCGGCTCGCCAAGGCCTTCGGCCACAACTTCGTCATCGACAACCGCGGCGGCGCCGGCGGCAACATCGGCTCGGACGCGGTGGCGAAGGCCGATCCCGACGGCTACACGCTGCTCGTCGGCACGGTCGGCACGCACGCGATCAATTCGAGCCTCTACGCGCGCATGACCTTCGACCCGGTGCGCGACTTCGCGCCGGTGGCGTTCCTCGCCGGCGTGCCGAACATCATGGAGGTCAACCCCAAGAACGTGAAGGCGACGACGGTCCAGGAGTTCATCGCCGAGGCGAAGGCGTCGCCGAAAAAGCTGAGCTTCGCCTCCTCCGGCAACGGCACCTCGATCCATCTCTCGGGCGAGATGTTCAAGCAGATGACCGGGGTCGAGCTCGTGCACGTGCCCTATCGCGGCTCGGCGCCGGCCGTGAACGACCTCATCGCCGGGCAGGTCGACCTGATGTTCGACAACCTGCCGTCCTCGATCGAGCAGGTGCGGGGCGGCAACCTGCGCGCCATCGCGGTGACGTCGCTCAAGCGCTCGGTGGCGCTGCCGGACGTGCCGACGATCGCCGAGTCGGGGCTGCCGGGCTTTGACGCCTCGAGCTGGTTTGCGATCTTCGCGCCGGCGAAGACCCCGCCCGAGATCGTCGCCAAGCTCAACGCCGAGGTGCTGAAGGCGCTCCCCGACCCCGAGCTGCAGAAGCGCTTCGCCGACATCGGCGGCGAGATCCGGCCCTACAAGCCCGACGAGCTCGGCGCCTTCGTCAAGGCCGAGATCGAGAAATGGGCCAAGGTCGTCAAGACCTCGGGCGCGAAGATCGAGTGACGCCACCTCTCCCCGCAAAGCGGGGAGAGGTCGACTCGGCGAAGCCGAGCGGGTGAGGGGCGGGGGGCGCCGAGTACGTCGGGGGGCATCTCCACTCTCCTCATGCTGAGGTGCGAGCGGAGCGAGCCTCGAAGCACGCACCGGCCGGTCGGGCGCTGCGTCGGCAGGGTTGCGTCCTTCGAGGCTCGCTTCGCTCGCACCTCAGGATGAGTACTTGGGAGGACGGCCCCTGAATTCCGGTTGTGAGAAGGAGAGCAATCCTTCGAGGCTTGCTTCGCTCGCACCTCAGGATGAGGACTTGGGAGGACGGCCCCTGAATTTCGGTTGTGAGAAGGAGAGCAAATGATCAGCGCCGATCTTTCCGGCAAGACCGTCCTCGTCACCGGCGGCTCGTCGGGCATCGGGCTTGCGGCCGTCGAGCTGTTCGCGAAGAGCGGCGCCGCCGTCGCCATGAATCACCTGCCGCAGGACAACCGTGCGCCGGGCGCGGGACTGAAGATCTCCAATCTCCTCATGCTGAGGTGCGAGCGGAGCGAGCCTCGAAGCACGCGTCGACGGACGGGCGCGGCATTGATTGGGTTGCGTCCTTCGAGGCTCGCCTTCGGCTCGCACCTCAGGATGAGGACTTGGGAGGAGGCCCCTGAATTTCGGTTGTGAGAAGGAGAGCAAATGATCAGCGCCGATCTTTCCGGCAAAACCGTCCTCGTCACCGGCGGCTCGTCCGGCATCGGGCTCGCGGCCGTCGAGGTGTTCGCGAGGAGCGGCGCCGCCGTTGCCATGAACCACCTGCCCGAGAATAACCACGCGCCGGGCGCGGGGCTGAAGATCGTCGGGACATCTCCAATCTCCTCATTCTGAGGTGCGAGGAGCGAAGCGACGAGCCTCGAAGCACGCAACGGCGGCGGGGCGCTGCGTCGGCAGGGTTGCGTCCTTCGAGGCTCGCCTTCGGCTCGCACCTCAGGATGAGGCGCTTGGGAGGACGGCCCCGGCTAGCCCTGAAAGGAAAGCGATGATCTCGGCAGACCTCACCGGCAAGACCGTCCTCGTCACCGGCGGCTCGTCCGGCATCGGGCTTGCGGCCGTCGAGCTGTTCGCGAGGAGCGGGACGTGTCTGATCTACTCACGCGAACCGGGCATGCCCCGCATGCGCTCGTACTCGCTGACTTCAGAATTCCAATCGCCATATTCCTCCTCCGATACCGGAAAGCTACAAGGCGGCGTCGGTCGTCAGGATCGGTCTGAAAGACAACGTAGTAATTCCGCTCCAGCATAGCCGGTGTATGTGGATATTTGTAGTATAACGGCTCTCCTGGACGAGGCTGTCCCGGCCGACCAAAATACAAATGAACCCGGGAACCAGGCTTTATATCACCGCGAATGACCTGCAAGACGTCCATTTTCGCATAGAATAAGTCTTTAGGCAATGGCTGATGACGGCCGATTAGATATGTAGCTCGACCAATCAGTCGCACCTTCGCGACCATCAGATCTGCTGCGTTTGGAATAATGTTTAATTGGTTTGAATTAGGCGGCTCATCCAGGAAAAACTTCGTCGCAAAAGGCCGGTCGTCATTGCCCGTTTGCCCGCGCACCGCTTTGCCGTCCACCGCAGCGAGCGCGAGTCCGCAGATGATCGCCCGGAACGCAGCCTTTGCAAGCCGGCCAGATCGGAATGCCGATTTGCTCATAGCGGCACGCGGAGGGCCGGGGCGCCCGGTTGGTTGCCGGAGAACGGCGCATGGCAGCAGGAGGTGACTCGACGGAGGGCAAGCCTGCGCAGGGCAGCCGCTGCGATAAACTTCAGCAAAAGATCCATCGCTCGCCGCAATGCCTCACAGCGCATCGAGCGGCCGCATCGCTCGAATCTTTTCGATTCTACGTCTTCCCAGCTCACCAATGCCTTCCAATGAAGATCATCTAATCAGGGACGAATAATCACTTTTCCGTTGCTGGCCTCGACCGAATTGCTGCTGATGTACCCGCGCACTCCCACCGCGAAAGGGAAGTCGCAGCTGCTTCCTGGAATCAGGAGGCGAACAATCTCGCCGGTACTCACGCCTTTGATCCCTCGCAGGACTTCGGCATCCGCCTCGTAGGCGCGCTCCGGTCCTTCTTCCACGCCACGCCAGTCCTTGTACCTGAACGGACGGATCAGCGTCGTGATCCTGATTTCCGCCACGGCCTGGTAATCGCCTCCGGGCTGCTCGCTGAAGATGTGCCAGCGCATATCGCTCGCCACTCGGCATGAGTGGGCTTCCCGAGGCACCGCAAGTACGAACAGCAGCGATGCCGCGATCAGCCATGCAAGCTTTCCTCGGACCACAAAATCTCGATGGAGGGCAAGCCTGCGGAGGGCAGCCGTCGCGGAAATAGTCTTCAGCGAAACATACATGACTCGCCGCAATGCTCACAGCGCTAAGATAACTTAATTGGAAGTGAACGATCTATGACCATTCCCTCAGCATGCCTCACGCTACAAGCCGCGCTTGCACTGTCAAGCGTGGGATGGCTGATGTTCGATTCATCGGTTGCGCCAGCGGCCTCACGGATGCGATGTGCTCTCGGCGAAAGGCGCCGCGCACCGTGGATCGTGCCTTAAGGAGAGCAAATGATCAGCGCCGATCTTTCCGGCAAAACCGTCCTCGTCACCGGCGGCTCGTCCGGCATCGGGCTTGCGGCCGTCGAGCTGTTCGCGAAGAGCGGGGCCGCGGTCGCCATGAACCACCTGCCGCAGGACAACCGCGCGCCGGAGGAGATCGCGCGGCTCGACGGCGCCGGGCTCAAGGTGGTCCCGGCCCCCGGCAACGTCTCGACACCGGGCGAGGCCGAGCGGATGGTCGGCGAAGCGGTCGCGGGGCTCGGGCGGCTCGACATCCTGATCAACAATGCCGGCACGCCGGGCTCGCTGCAGCCGATCGAG
>DAINQO010000022.1:0-27883 GCA_036742625.1 Microvirga sp. | reverse complement strand
CGGTCCACGTTCGGGGCCGCATGCGCGAGATGCGCCGTTTCTGGCAGCGCCAGCGGGCGCTCGCGACGCAGGGGGGCCCGCAAGGGAGAGGGGTTCCGACGTGCGGTTACGAACGTTCCCCGACCCCGCTTCGCAAGAGGCGCGCGCTGTCGTAACGTCGCCGCAGCACAAGGGAGAACATCTGAAATGTCCGTCGCAACATCGCGCCGCTTCCGTCTCGCCTGCCTTGCCGCCGTCTCGACGCTTGCCATCGCGGCGAGCGGGATCGGCGTGCCGCCGGTCCGGGACGTCGACCTCGTGCTCGGCGAGCACGGCCGTCTCCACATCGGCGCGATCCGCACCGATCGCGGCCTCCTCGGGATCGCTGCGGCGCAGGTGCCGACGCTCCAGCAGGGTCTCGGCCGGGCCCTGCAGGGGATCGGCGCCGGCGAGACGGTCACCCTCGACGACGTGACGCTCGACCTCGGCTTTGCCACCTACCGCATGCCGAAGGTCGAGTTCTCGGGATCGAGCCTCTCGCGCGCCGAGCTGATGAGCCTGTTCGACAAGAACGCCGCCGAGCCGCTCGCGGCGCGCGTCGGGCGCCTGTCCGCGAAGGAGATCCGTGTCCCCGAGCTCGTGGTCGAGCAGACCTTCGCCAACCAGCGCCAGACGACCCGCTACCGCAACATCGTCGTCGCCGACGTCGCCAAGGGCCGCATCGCGAACGCGACGAGCGAGGGCGGCACCATGGAGATGAAGGGCGGCAAGAGCCCGGGCTCGGGCACCATGGGCCGGCTGACGATGACCGATGTCGACGTGGCCGAGGCGGCGCGCATCTACGCCGAGAAGGCGGCGACGCCGGCCGCGATGAAAAAGATCTACGGCAGCTTCACGCTCGAGAACCTCGCCGTCGTCCCGGAAGATGGGCCGCAGTTCAAGCTTGCGCGCATATCCGGCAAGGATTTCTCGGCGCGCCCGACGAAATCCTCCTGGATGGAGACCATGAAGGCGTTCGCGTCCATCGAGGATCTCGACAAGGCGAGCTCGGCCGAGCAGTCGCGCGTCTTCGGGGCCATCGCCGACGTCTTCGATTCGATGGAGATCGGGCTCGTCGAGGCGACCGGCATCGAGATCATGCCGCCGAAGGAGAAGGGCAAGGAGGCGGGCCGGATCGCCCGCATCGCCTACTCCGGCGGCGGCGGCAAGCCCGCCGACATGCGCATGGAGCGCTTCGAGATCGCCACCGACCAGGGCAGGGCGAAGATCGACCTCATCGCCTTCACGGGCTTCTCCTTCACCGGCACGTTCAAGGGCCTGCGCGACCTCGAGGGCAAGCCGGCGAAGGATCTCGACATGGCGTCGCTGCGCCAGCTCATCCCGACGATCGGCACGATCCGGATCTCAGGCATCGATTTCGACATGCCGGACGGCGACAAGAAGGGGCCGGTGCTCGAGAACATCAAGTTCTCGGTCAAGGACATGGAGGTGACCGCCGATCAGCCGCTCAACGGCATCCCGACCAATCTTCGCGTCGGCGTCGACAGCTTCCGCTTCGTCATCCCGCCGGGCGTGACGGAGGATGGGCTGAAGGAGCTCGCCGCCCTCGGCTACAAGGAGCTCGACCTGTCCTGGCTCACCGCGGCGACCTGGAACGCGGCGACGAACGAGCTTCAGCTGCGCGAGCTCTCGATGCGCGGCGCCAATATGGGCAGCACCAACCTGCGCGCCACGATCGGCGGCGTCACCAAGGACGTGTTCAGCGCCGACAACGCGATGGCGCTCGTGGCGCTCCTCGGCGCGACGGTCAAGAGTGCCGATTTCCGGATCGAGAACGGCGGCCTCGTCGAGAAGCTTCTCGCCCAGGAGGCGGCGAAGCAGAAGAAGTCGCCGGACGATCTGCGCAAGGAGTTCGGCATGGTGGCGGCGGTCGGGATTCCGGCGATGCTCGGCAACTCGGGCCAGGCGAAGGCGATCGGCCAGGCGGTGGCGCGCTTCGTCGCGAAGCCCGGCAAGCTCTCGATCGCCGCGAAGACCAAGGATCCGGGCGGGCTCGGCATCGCCGACCTCGCCTCGATCGGCGAGCCGGGCGTGATCCTCGAGAAGCTCGAGGTCACCGCGACGGCCGAGTGACGGCGACGCCTTCGCCGCTCCCCGCACGGCGGAGCGGCGATCAGGCCGCCGCGGCGGCCTCGCCGGCAAGCCGCAGGACGTCTTCCCAGCGCGACACGAAGGCGTCGACGCAGGCCGGATCGAAATGGCTGCCGGCGTTGGCTTCGAGATGGGCCCGCGCCTCGGCGAGCGGCCAGGCCTTCTTGTAGGGACGCTCCGAGGTCAACGCATCGAACACGTCGGCGACGGCGACGATGCGGCCGCCGAGCGGGATCGCCTCGCCCTTCAGGCCCGACGGGTAGCCTTGCCCGTCGAAGCGCTCGTGGTGGGCGGCGGCGATCTCGGCCGCGAGCCGCACGAGATCGGACGAGCTCGTCTCGAGGATGCGCCGGCCGCGCTCGGCGTGCTCCTGCATCTCGGTCCGCTCGTCCGCGGTGAGGCGGCCGGGCTTGAGCAGGATCGCGTCCGAGACGCCGATCTTGCCGACGTCGTGCATGGTCGAGGCGAGCGAGAGCTGGCGGCACTCGTCCGCCGGCAGCCCGAGCGCCTCAGCGATGAGCTGGACATAGGCGGCGACCCGGGCGACGTGCTCGCCGGTGTCGGTGTCGCGCTGCTCGGCCGCCTTCATCAACAGCATGACGATCTCCCGCTCCCGCGCCTCGATGACCGTGACCGCCGCCGCGACCTCGCGCGCGAGCCACGCCGCACGGTCGCCTTCGGCCTGCCGCGCCCGGTCGAGCGCCAGAAGGTTCGTGATCCGCGCCCTGACCTCGACGGCGTCGAAGGGCTTCTGCAAGAAGTCGGTGGCGCCGGCCTCGAGCGCCTCGCGGCGCAGCGCCCGCGCCTCGTTCGAGGTCACCATGACGATCGGCACGGGAGCGAAGCCCTCGACCTGCCGCGCCGCCCGGATGAAGCCGACCCCGTTCATGCCCGGCATGTCGTAATCGGTGATCGCGATGCCGATCTCCGCGGCATTCCCGGCGACGAAGGCGAGCGCCTTGTCGGCCCGCGTGAACGCCTTCGGCTCGCAATCCGGCAGGCCTCGGATCGCCTGCGTCATCAGCAGGTTGTTGAGCTCGGCATCGTCAAGAATGACGGCGTACATGGATGCGCCAGGCCTCGCGGAGGCGCGAGTGTCGGCGGAAAGGGTTAGAGAAAGGTGGAGGGGGCGCCCGCCGCCGCAGTGTCAGACGAGTTCGTCGAGCGGCACCTCCAGTTCGCGGGCGATCGCGCGCAGGGTCTCGATCGAGCTGTCGGCCGGCCGTGCTTCGGCGTCAGCGAGCACGTGCACTGGCACCCCCACCCGTTCGGCGAGAACGTCGGGGGCGAGGCCGCGATACTCGCGCCAGACCCGGATCGCGCTCTCGCCCGCGAGAATACGCCGGAAGTGCTCGGAAGGCAGGCCGGCCCGCGGGTCTTCCGCGCGCAGGCGCCGCATCTCGGCCGCGAGCGCTTCCTCCTCGGCGGGGTCGGCTTCATCACCGGCCGCGTCCACGAGCGCCTCGTAGTCCTCGGCCGGAAGCACGGCGATGCGCTCGCCTCCCGGCGTTGTGATGATCTGAACGCGAGCCACGTCCGTCGTCCCATCCCTGTCATTCATAGGCGGACCCTCGCGGGCGAACGCCGCGCACGATCACCGTCTCGGCATCCTCGTCGAACAGAACCCGCCAATCGCCGATGCGCAGTCGGAAGCCCTGGTCGCCCTTCAGCCGCTTGACGTTGTTTGCGAGCGCCTGTGGCTCGGCCGCGTAGAGCTCGATCTTGTCGAGAATACGCTCGGCGGTCGGGCGTGGCAGCCGGCTCAATGTCCTGCGAACCTCGGGCATCAAGATAACGCGCTTCACTCAAGCGGTGTAGGGACAAGAGCCGGTGCGGGCAAGCATCACGACCGTCCGCCGGGCGCGAGTGTCAGGGAAGGTGGAGGCGGCGCCGCGAACCGCGCCTCGCCTCAATCGATGCGCACCGAGCGCGGCTTCCATTTCACGCCCGAGACGATGCCCGGGTTGACGACCGGGTTCGGCGCCCGCGACTTGATCCAGCACCGCCCTTGCGGCCCCTGGACGCCCGCCCGGGCATAGCTCCAGCCGCCGCACTGGCTCTCGCCGGCGCAGGCGCGCTCGCATTCCTGCCAGCCGCGCACCGTGAAGTTGTTGATGTCGAAGCCCGGACGGTCGGTCTTGTCCTCGGCCTTGAGGTCGGCCTTGCGGATGTTCGCGCCCGATCCGGAATTGCAGCAGGCGTTGCGGACGAGCGGCGGCGTGCGGTCTTTGAGCCAGCAGCGCGCCGCCGGGCCCTGGATGCCGGGCTTGACCCAGGTCCAGGCGCGGCAGCGCGAATCGCCGCCGCAGCTGTTGCGGCACACGAACCACGAGGCCGCCTCGAAATTGGTGTAGTCGCCGCCCGGCTGGTCGAAGCCGTCGACGGCGCCGGCGGGCGTCGCGAAAAGGACGAGGATGAAGAGGAGCCAGGAGCTGCGCATGGCGTATCCCCGCGGGTGTAACAGCGGAAAAGTGGCACGATCCCGGCGCGGCGGATAGAGGCACCCGCCCTGCGCCGGTCACACGAACAGTCGCTCCTTCTTGTCGTCGAGGCCGTTGTACATCCCAGCGACGTATTCGCCGTAGCCGTTGTAGAGGAGCGTCGGGCGCATCTCCTCGGTGCCGAGGACCTTCTCGGCCGCCTGGCTCCAGCGCGGATGCGGGACGTCGGGGTTGACGTTCGCCCAGAAGCCGTACTCGTTTGCCGCGAGCGCCTCCCAGAAGCTTTTCGGGCGCTCGTCCGTGAAGGTGAATCTGACCAGCGACTTCGCCGATTTGAACCCGTACTTCCACGGCACGGCGAGGCGCAACGGAGCGCCGAACTGGTTCGCGAGCGGCTTGCCGTAGACGCCGGTGACGAGGAACGTCAGCTCGTTTGCGGCCTCCTGCATCGTCAGGCCCTCGACATAGGGCCACGGGTACCAGACCTGCCGCTGGCCCGGCGCCACCGCCTTGTCGAGGAAGGTCTCCATGCGCAGGTAGCGCGCCGAGGAGAGCGGCTTCGCGAGCTCGAGAAAGGCCGTCATCGGGAAGCCGGTCCAGGGCACCGCCATCGCCCAGGCCTCGACGCAGCGATGGCGGTAGAGCCGCTCCTCGAGCGGCATCTTGCGGATGAGGTCGTCGATCGCGATCTCGAACGGCTTCTCGACCATGCCGTCGACCTTCACGGTCCAGGGCCGGGTCTTGAGGGCTCGCGCCGCGGCGGCGACGCTCTTCGACGAGCCGAACTCATAGAAGTTGTTGTAGTCGCCGGAGAACTTCTCCGGCGTGATCGCCCGGTCGAGCGCGTAGGCCTCGTTCCGTTTCGCCGGATAGAGGTCGAAGGTCGGATCGGCGCGCTGGGCGAGCGCCGGGCGCTCGCCGAAGGCGAGCCCGCCGGCGACGGCGCCGCAGCCGGCGAGAAGCGCGCGGCGGTTGACGAACACCGCTTCGGCCGTCGCCTGCGCTTCCGGGATCTCCCACCCTGGCCGCTGCTTGATCCACATGAGAGCATTCTCCGCGATGCGCCGGAAGGTGTCGCGACGCGCCGTCAGGCGCAAGTCACGCCTTGGCGAGCCCCGCGTTCAGCGTCGCTCGTGCGCTGCCGCACCGCGCGGCGCACGCCGTTCCGGCATCATCCGACAGTCGCTGCACCGGTCTTCGTGCTCTCCCTCGCGAAGGCCGCACCGGCAAGGTCTCGGCGGCCGCCCCTCCGCCGAGCACCGACGAACGGCCCCGCCCGCCCCGGCGGGGCCGTTTCGTTTCGCCTCAGCCCTTGCGCTGCCCTAGCACCTCGTCGCGCAGCGCCCGCCGCAGGACCTTGCCGACATTGGTCTTGGGTAGGCTCTCCCGGAACTCGATGATCCGCGGGATCTTGTAGGCCGTGAGATTCTCGCGGGCGTGGGCCCGGATGTCCTCGACCGTGACGTTCGGGTCCTTCTTGACGATATAGGCTGCGACCGCCTCGCCGGAATGCGCGTCGGGAATGCCGATCACCGCCGCCTCGAGCACGCCGGGGTGCGAGACGAGCACCTCCTCGACCTCGTTCGGGTAGACGTTGAAGCCGGAGACCAGGACCATGTCCTTCATCCGGTCGACGATCTTCACCTGGCCGTCGGGAAGCAGCACCGCCACGTCGCCGGTGCGGAAATAGCCGTCCGCCGTCGTCACCTTCGCGGTCTCGTCGGGCTTCTCCCAATAGCCGCGCATCACCTGCGGGCCCTTGACGCAGAGCTCGCCCCGCTGTCCCGCCGGCAGGATGTTGCCGTCGGCGTCGCGGATCGAGACGTCGGTCGAGGGCACCGGGTAGCCGATCGTGCCGGTGAACTCCGCGATGTCGAGGCGGTTGGCGCAGACGACCGGCGAAGTCTCGGAGAGGCCGTAGCCTTCGACGATCGGCGAGCCGGTCAGCTCCTTCCATTTCCTTGCGACGACAGCCTGGGTCGCCATGCCGCCCGACACCGAGAGCCGCATCCGCGAGAAGTCGACCTCCTTGATGGCGGGGTTGTTGGCGAGCGCGTTGTAGAGCGTGTTGACGCCGGACATCAGCGTGAACTTCGCGCCTTTGAGGATCTTGACGAAGCCCGGGATGTCGCGCGGGTTGGCGATGAGGAGCTGGCAGGCGCCGAGCCGGCCCATCAGCATGGCGCAAACGGTGAGCGCGAAGATGTGGTAGAGCGGCAGCGCCGTGACCATCACGTGGTCGGGCCGCTCGCCGAGATGGCTCTTCATCCAGAGCTCCATCTGGGCGACGTTCGCGGCGACGTTGCGATGCGTCAGCGTCGCGCCCTTGGCGACGCCGGTGGTGCCGCCGGTGTATTGCAGGAAGGCGACGTCATCGAGCCCGACCGCGACCGGCTTCGGCGCCGATGTCCGCCCTTCGGCGAGCACGGTCTTGAACGGGATCGCGGCCGGCAGGTTGTATGGCCTCACCGCCTTCTTCACGTGGCGCGAGACGAGGTTCACGATCGCGCCTTTGAGACCCATGAGGTCGCCCGGCGTGACGACCACGACCTTGTCGAGGCGCAGCTCCGGCAGCGCCTCCTCGACCGTGTGGCCGAAATTCTCGAGCACGAAGAGGATGCGGGCGCCGGCATCGCGCAGCTGATGGACGAGCTCGCGCGGCGTGTAGAGCGGGTTGACGTTGACGACCGTGTAGCCGGCCGTGAGGACGCCGTGCAGGATCGCCGGATAGGCCATCACGTTCGGCAGCATGATCGCGACCCGGTCGCCGCGCTTGAGGCCTTGCGACTGGAGCCAGGACGCGACGGCGTCCGCCGCCGTCCCGAGCTCGGCGTAGCTCATGCGCTTGCCGAAGCTCTCGACGGCCGGGCGCTCCGCATGGGTTCGCACGCTGTCGCGGAATAGCGCCGCGAGCGTGATCAGCGCCGCTTCATCGATCGTCGCCGGCACGCCCGGCGGGTAGGATGCGAGCCAGGGCCTGGCGCTCGCCGGGCTGGCGCCGGCGGCCGCGGCGGCGGCGGTGGTCGCGGTCATTCCTCCCTCCCCTCGCGGTCATGATGCGCCGCGCTGGCGACAGCTTGTCGCGGGAAAGGCGATTTGTCGATGGAGCGCCCGGCTCTCCCGGTGGAGACCGCTGCGAAAGGAAAAGTAAGCGCCGCTTCGCGAGTCTTGCGCTGGGTCCCGGATCGCCTCCCAGTCCGCTTCGCTGCGTTGCAGGCGTCCGGGAAAGCGCTGTTGAGAAACCGAGCGGCAATCCCTCCACGGCTTTCCCGGGCCATGCAGCGAAAGCGGAATGCGACCCGGGACCCAGCGCAGGAAGCCGCCGCGAAGCGGCTCCAAAGACTCTTTCGCAGAGGCCTCAGGCGGGAGAGGTCGGGGCTGCTAATGCGCCGCCGCCGCCTTCTGCGCTTGGAGCACCATCTCGGCCGGGCGGCCGACGAGCTCCGCCATGTGGTCGAACTTCGTCGAGAAGGAGCCGACGCCGGCGGTCGCGGAACGCAGCTCGACGATGAGGTCGCCGATCTCCGATTCCGGGATCATGGCGTTGAGCACGTCCCAGCCCTGCCAGCCCGGGCGCGTGTCGTAGCCGAGGATCTGCCCGCGCCGCGCCGTCACGAGCCCGCTCGCCTTCGACATCGCCTCCGTCGGGATAGCGATCTCGACCGCGAGGATCGGCTCGAGCAGCACCGGGTGGGCCTTCGGCAGCGCCTCCGCCATGGCGATCTTCGCCGCCGACTGGAAGGCGGCGTCGGAGGAATCGACGGTGTGGTAGGAGCCGTCGGTGAGCCGCACGGCGAGGTCGACGACCGGGAAGCCGAGCGGTCCGCGCTTGATGTAGTCGCGCACCCCGGCTTCGACCGAGGGGATGTACTGGCGCGGCACGACGCCGCCGGTGATCTTGTCCTCGAACGCGAAGCCCTCGCCGCGCGGCAGCGGCCTGACCTCGATCACGGCGTCGCCGAACTGGCCGTGGCCGCCGGTCTGCTTCTTGTGCCGGCCGCGGGCGCCGGCCGGAGCCTTGATGGTCTCGCAATAGCCGACCTTGGGCTTGCCGGTCTCGACGCCGACCTGGAAGCGCGATTGCAGGCGCTCGAAGGCGACCCGCAGATGCATCTCGCCCTGGCCGAGGAGGCGCATCTCGCCCATGTCGGCCTTGTGCTCGAGGGTCAGCGCCGGATCCTCCTCGATGATCTTGTGGATCGCGCTCGTCAGCCGCACGTCGTCCTTGCGGTCCTTGACCCGGACCGAGAAGGCGTAGACCGGCTCCGGCGGGGCGACGGAGGCGATCGCGTTCGGCCGCGCCTTACCGGCCGCGAAGCAATCGCCGGTGGCGATGGTGTCGAGCCGGCCGAAGCCGAGCGTCTCGCCCTCCCGCGCCTCGGTCTGGCGCGTCGTCTGGCTGCCGACGAAGGCGACGAGGCCGCCGATGCGCGCCTCCGAGCCGCTCGATCCGACGACCGTGTCGCCTTCCTTGAAGCCGCCGCGCAGGACGCGGGCGATCGAGAGCTTGCCGCCGTGGCTCGTGTGCAGGCTTTTCATGACCTGGGCGAGCGGCGGGCCTGAATCGGCGACGCCGAGCCGGCCGCGGGTGTCGGCGAGCCGCGGCGCCTCGTGGCGCAGCGCCTTGAGCAGTCGGGTGACGCCGTTGCCGCGCTCGGCCGAGCCGATCATCGCCGGCACGACCTGGCGCTCGCGCAGCTCCTTCGCGAGATCTTCGAAGACACGGTCCTTCGGCGGCTCGATCTCGGAGATCAGGTCCTCCATCAGCGCGTCGTCGTGGTCAGCGAGACGCTCGAGCATCGAGAAGCGCGCCTCCTTCTCGCGCGGCAGCTCGCCGTCGGGGAGCTCGACCACCTCGCTCGGGGCGTGCTCGCGGTAGACGAAGGCGCGCTCGAGGGCGAGGTCGATGAAGCCGACGGCGATGCCGTCCTTCCAGATCGGGATCTGGCGCAGGAGCAGCGGCGTGCGCGACGCCTTCTGGAGGAGCGCCAGCGTCTCGCGGACGCGCCGGCTCGCGACGTCGATCTTGTTGATGAACAGGAAGCGCGGGATGTCGGCCTCCTCGAGCTCGCGCAGCACGAGCTCGAGCGCCGGGATCTTGCGGTCGTCGGCCTCGCAGACCACGACCGCGGCGTCGCAGGCCGGCATCACGGTGCGCATGTCGTGCGCGAACTCGACCGAGCCGGGGCAGTCGACGAAGGTGAAGGTCTCGTCGAGGAACTTGCAGGTCGCGAAATTCGGCTCGACGCTCATCGCGTGGGCGCGGGCTTCGGCGCTCGAATCGCCGACCATGTTGCCGGTGTTGGCGCGCCCGGCGCGCTCGATTGTTCCGGTGCGCTCGAGAATGGCTTCGAGGAGGGAGGTCTTGCCGCTCTGGAAAGGGCCCACGATGGCGATGCACCGAGGACCCGCATCTGGTCTGCCGTTTGCCATGATCATTCCTCCTCTCGCCCCGCGCCTCTCACGGGCGCTCGATCAGGAATGCTCTGCCTCTCCCGCCGCGATGGCAAGCCCCCGCAGACCGCGCCGAAAATGCAAAACGGCCGGGCGTTGGCCCGGCCGCGTGAAAGACCTTGTGCGCGCCTCAGCCGCGGCGGCGGCCGCGCGGCGGATCCAGCGGCGGGGGCGGTGCGGCGACGAGGATCAGGTCGGCGACGCCGACCGCGAGGTTGAGGCCGGCCTGGCCCGAGACCGAGAGCGGCTGCAGGGCGATCGAGCGGTCCGAGCCGCCGACGAGGACGTTGGCGCCGACGCCGCCGACGACGGTCGCCTCGGCCGTCGCGCCGGCATAGACGCCGGCGAGTGCGCCGCGGGAGATGCGGCCGCTCGGGGCGAGCACGCTCCACGCCATCGTCCCGCCGGCCGTCGCGCCGATGTCGAGGCCGAACTTGCGGATCGCGCCGGTGTAGACCTCGTACTCGCCGCGTGAGTTGCGGAAGTTGCAGATGAGCTCCTTCTGCGAGGTGATGATCAGCCCGACGCCGCCCGACACGTCGCATTGCAGGAGCCCGACCTGCGTGTTCTGCGCTTGCGCCGGCGCGCCCGCAATGAGGCCGAGAAGCGCCGCCGCGCCGGCCGTGATCAACCTGCGAAATGCCATCTGTGAAGCTCCTGCCCGGGGGTCCCGCTAACGTGGCCGTAAGAGCGGTATGAGGCGAAACCGGGGCAGGGCCGACCCTCCCGGATGCCGACGGTTCTCGCGCGAATTTGAAAGACGGCGCTCGACGGCGCCGCTACACTCCGCCGCACAGGGTCGCAGGAGCCCGCCTTCGCGAGGAGCAGACGTATGGCCAAGCTCAATGTCAACGGCACCGTCCACACGGTGGAGGTCGAGCCCGACACGCCGCTGCTGTGGGTGATCCGGGAGCAGCTCGGCATGACCGGCACGAAGTACGGCTGCGGCATCGCCCAATGCGGAGCCTGCACGGTCCATATCGACGGCGCCGCGACGCGCTCCTGCTCGCTGCCGGTGAGTGCCGTCTCGGAGAGCCAGAAGATCGTCACTATCGAGGGCCTGTCGCCGGACGGGCAGCATCCGGTGCAGAAGGCCTGGCTCGCGCTCGACGTGCCGCAATGCGGCTATTGCCAGGTCGGCATGATCATGGCCTCGGCGGCGCTTCTCGCCAAGACGCCGAAGCCGACCGACGCCGACATCGACGCGGAGATCACGAACATCTGCCGTTGCGGCACCTACAACCGCGTCCGCGCCGGGATCAAGCTTGCCGCCGAGGGCGGCGAAGCGCGTCGCGGCTGAGAAACGGGGAGGACATCATGACGACAGCGCTTCAAGTCTCGCGCCGCAAGTTCCTCGCCGGCTCGACCGCCGCGACCGCCGGGCTCTCGCTCGGCTTCCATGTCCCGCTCGCCGGCAACGCCGCCGCGCAGGGAGCCATGGCTCCCGAGGTCAACGCCTGGGTGGTGATCCGCCCCGACGACACGATCGTCGTGCGCATCGCCCGCTCCGAGATGGGACAGGGCACGCTCACCGGCCTCGCCCAGCTCGTCGTCGAGGAGCTCGAAGGCGATTGGTCGAAGGTCACGACCGAATATCCAACCCCCGGCCAGAACCTCGCCCGCAACCGCGTCTGGCAGAGCTACTCGACCGGCGGCAGCCGCGGCATCCGCGAGTCGAACGAGTACGTCCGCAAGGGCGGCGCGGCGGCACGCGAGATGCTGATCCAGGCGGCGGCGAACGCCTGGGGCGTGCCGGCCTCCGAATGCAAGGCCGCGAAGAGCGTCGTCACCCATACCCCGTCGGGGCGCACGACCACCTACGGCAAGGTCGCGGAAGCGGCCGGCAAGCTCGAGCCGCCGAAGGACATCAAGCTCAAGGACCCGAAGGACTGGACGATCGCCGGCAAGCCGCTCGCCCGCCTCGACACGGCCGAGAAGCTCACCGGCAAGCAGATCTATGGCACCGACCTCAAGCTCCCGGGCATGCTCAACGCCTCGATCAAGGACTGCCCGGTCTTCGGCGGCAAGGTGAAGTCCTTCGACGCCGCCAAGGTGCAGGGCATGCCGGGCGTCAAGAAGGTGGTGCAGGTCGGCGATTCCGCCGTCGCCGTCGTCGCCGACACCTGGTGGCGGGCAAAGACCGCGCTCGACGCGCTGCCGATCGTCTGGGACGAGGGCCCGAACGCAAAGCTCTCGAGCGACGGCATCGCCCAGTGGCTGAAGGAAGGGCTCGACGCCACCGACAACGTCTTCGTCGGCAACCAAGCCGGCGATGCCAAGGGCGCGCTCGCGACCGCCGCGAAGAAGGTCGAGGCGGTCTACAGCTACCCTTACCAGAACCACGCCACCATGGAGCCGATGAACGCCACGGCGCTGTGGACGCCCGACAAATGCGAGGTCTGGACGCCGACCCAGAACGGCGAGGCGGCGCTCGCCGCCGCGGCCGAGGCCTCCGGGCTGCCGATCGCCAAGGTCGACGTGCACAAGATCCATCTCGGCGGCGGCTTCGGCCGGCGCGGCGCCTTCCACGACTATGTCCGCCAGGCGGTCGCGATCGCCAAGCAGATGCCGGGCACGCCGATCAAGCTGATCTGGACCCGCGAGGAAGACATGATGCACGGGGCCTACCACCCCGTGACGCAGTGCAAGCTCGTCGGCGGCCTCGACGACAAGGGCAACCTGACGGCGCTGCACATGCGCATCTCCGGCCAGTCGATCCAGGCCGCGGTGCGCCCGGAAGGTCTGCAGAACGGGCGCGACGTGCTCGTCTTCCAGGGGCTCCTGCCGCCCGGGCCGGAGATGTCGCTCGGCTACACGGTGCCGAACCTCCTCATCGACCACGCGATGCGCAACCCGCCGGTGCCGCCGGGCTTCTGGCGCGGCGTCAACCTGAACCAGAACGCGATCTATATGGAATGCTTCATGGACGAGCTCGCCCATGCGGCCGGCCAGGATCCGCTCGAGTTCCGGCGCAAGCTCATGGCGAACCACCCGAAGCATCTCGCGGTGCTCAACGCCGCCGCCGAGGGCATCGGCTGGGGCAAGCCGGCGGCGAAAGGCGTGTTCCGGGGCCTTGCCCAGACGATGGGCTTCGGCAGCTACGTCGCCGGCGCCGCGGAGGTGTCGCTCGACGGCGGCAAGCTCAAGATCCACCGCATCGTCGCGGCGACCGACCCCGGCCACGTCGTCAACCCCGAGCAGGTGGCGCGGCAGGTCGAGGGCTCCTTCGTCTACGGCCTCTCGGCGGCGCTCTACGGCGAGTGCACCGTCAAGGGCGGGCGCATCGAGCAGGAGAACTTCGACACCTACAACGTGATGCGCATCGACGAGATGCCGGCGGTCGAGACGAAGGCGATCCCGTCCGGCGGCTTCTGGGGCGGCGTCGGCGAGCCGACGATCGCGGTCGCGGCGCCGGCCGTGCTCAACGCGATCTTCGCCGCGACCGGCAAGCGCATCCGCAACCTGCCGCTCAAGAACCACGACCTCGGCAGGGCGTGATCTCCGGATGTCGCGCGGCGGCGAACCGTCGCCGCGCGCCCTCCCCGTTCAGGACGCCCCCATGATGGCGCGTCGTGCCTCGCTTGCGGCAATACTCGTCGGCCTGTCGGCCTCGGCGTCGGCGCAAGCACCCGTGCCGCCCGGCGCGGCGGCGTGCTCCGGATGCCATGCGCCGGCGCGGCTCGGCTCGCCGGTGGTTGCCATCGATGGCCGCCCGGCGCCTGAGATCGTGCAGGCCATGCAGGAGTTCCGCTCCGGCCAGCGCGCCGCGACGGTGATGGACCGCATCGCCAAGGGTTTCTCCGAGGCGGAGACGCAAGCGATCGCGGCCTGGCTTACGGCGCAGCGCTAGGAGGCCGACATGCGCCAACCCGACCGCCGCACCCTTCTAAAGAGCCTCGGCGCCGCCGCCGCGGTCCCGCTCCTGCCGCGCCCGACCCTCGGTCAGGCGGCACCGCGGGTCGTCGTGGTCGGCGGCGGCTTTGCCGGCGCGACCTGCGCCCGCGCCGTGAAACGCAACCTGCCGGGTGCCGCCGTGACGCTCGTCGAGGCGAGTCCGACCTTCACGGCCTGCCCGTTCAGCAACGGCGTGATCGCCGGCCTGCGGGACCTCGCTGAGCAGCAGTTCGGCTACGACGGCGTGCGCAAGGACGGCGTCGAGGTCGCGATCCAGCAGGCGACAGCGGTCGACCCCAACCGGCGCGAGATCACGCTCGGCGACGGCGCGAAGCTCGCCTACGACCGCCTCGTGCTCGCGCCCGGCATCGATCTCCGCTTCGACGCGCTGCCCGGCTACACCGAAGCCGCCGCCGAGGCGATGCCGCATGCCTGGAAGGCCGGCCCGCAGACGCTGCTGCTGCGCCGCCAGCTCGAAGCCATGGAGGATGGCGGCACGGTCGTCATCTCGGCGCCGGCGAACCCCTTCCGCTGCCCGCCCGGGCCTTACGAGCGCGCGAGTCTGATCGCCCATTTCCTCAAGACGAAGAAGCCGCGCGCCAAGCTGATCGTCCTCGACGCCAAGGACGCGTTCTCGAAGCAGCGCCTGTTCCAGGCCGCCTGGAAGGAGCTCTATCCGAACCTCGAATGGGTGTCGCTGTCGGCCGGCGGCAAGGTCACGGCGGTCGAGCCCGCGACCAAGACCTTCGTCACCGATTTCGGCCGCCACCAGGCGGCGGTCGCGAACGTCATCCCGCCGCAGCGCGCCGGGCGAATCGCCGAGGCGGCCGGCGCCGCGGACCGCACCGGCTGGTGCCCGATCGATCCGACGAGCTTCGAATCGAAGCTGCAGCCGAACATCCATATCATCGGCGACGCCTCGATCGCCGGCGCGATGCCGAAATCGGCGTTCACGGCCAACGCCCAGGCCAAGGTCTGCGCCGCCGCGATCGCCGCCCTGCTCAAGGGCGGGACGCCGGCCGAGCCGAAGCTCATCAACACCTGCTACAGCCTCGTCGCGCCGGATTACGGCATCTCGGTCGCCGGCGTGTACAAGCCGGCGAACGGCGTCTTGGCCGACGTCGAAGGCGCCGGCGGCGTCAGCCCGGCCGACGCGCCGCGCTCGTTCCGCTCGCTCGAGGCGACCTATGCCGAGGCGTGGTTCAAGACCATCACCAACGAGGTCTTCGGGTAGGAGCGTGCCTGTGCGCGTCGCGATCGCCGCCGGCCTTGCCGCGGTACTCGGTGCGGACGCGGCGCAGGCGCAGCTGCGCCCGTTCGCGATCGTCGACGACGCGATCCCGCAAAGCCTCACCGGGGCTCTGGGCGACCCGGCCCGCGGGCGGGCGATCGTCGCGAGCCGCCAGGTCGGCCTATGCCTGCTGTGCCATTCCGGCCCGTTCCCGGAGGAGCGCTTCCAGGGCGACCTCGCGCCGAGCCTCGCCGGCGCCGGCTCGCGCTCGACCGAGGGCCAGCTGCGCCTGCGCATCGTCGACGCGAGCCGCCTGAACAGCGCCACGATCATGCCGCCCTATTACCGGACCGACGGCCTTGCCCGGGTCGCCGCGAACTTTCGCGGCAAGCCGGTGTTGACCGCAGAGCAGATCGAGGACGTGGTCGCCTACCTGACGACGCTCAGGGAATAGAGCCGATGAACCCCGCGTGCCGCCGCAGACCCAGCCGACGCGACCTCCTCGCGGCCGCAGCCGCCCTGCCGGCCGCCGGCTGCCTGTCGGCGGTCGCGATCCGCCCCGCCCGCGCCGCCGTGCCGGAGACGATGGAGGCGGCGATCCGGGAGTTCGCGGGCGAAGCCGCGATCCGCGACGGGCGCGTCAAGCTCGAGATCCCGGCGCTCGTCGAGAACGGCAATTCCGTCACCCTGAGCGTCGCCGTCGAGAGCCCGATGAGCGCCGCCGATCACGTCAAGACGATCGCCGTCTTCAACGAGAAGAACCCGCAGCCGAACGTCGCCCTGTTCCACCTCGGGCCGCGCTCCGGACGGGCGCGCGTCGAGATCCGCATCCGGCTCGCCACCTCGCAGAAGCTCGTCGCCGTCGCGCGGATGAGCGACGGCTCGTTGTGGCAGGATTCGGCCGACGTGATCGTGACGCTTGCGGCCTGCCTGGAGGATTGAGATGGCCGGCGCGCTGATCAACGTCCCGAAGGAGATCAAGCGCGGCGAGACGTTCGAGATCAAGACGCTCGTGCGCCACCCGATGGAGACCGGCTACCGGCGCGGCCCGAGCGGCGAGGCGATCGCACGCGACATCATCAACCGCTTCGCCTGCACCTATGACGGCGAGGAGATCTTTCGCGCCGAGCTCTTCCCGGCGGTCGCCGCGAACCCGTTCATCGCCTTCTCGACCGTCGCGACGCAGAGCGGCGAGCTCGCCTTCACCTGGACGGACGACGCCGGACACAGCCAGACCGAGACGGTGAAGATCACGGTCGCATGACGGACCGCTTCCGACAGCGCGCGGCGGCGAGCCTTGCCGGCCTCGCCCTCACCCTCGCTGCCGCGGCCGCGGCGTCGGCCGAAACCGCAGCCGACGGGCGCCGCTCCGGCTTCGACTTCATGAGCCGCGAGACGCAAGGCATGCAGCGCGACGACAGCGCCAACCCGGGCATGCTCTGGGTCCGCGATGGCGAGGCGCTCTGGAGCCGGAAGGCCGGTCCGGCCGAGCGCGCCTGCGCCGACTGCCATGGCGACGCCAAGACCTCGATGCGTGGGGTCGCTGCCCGCTATCCCGCCTTCAGCGAGGAGGCCGGGCGCCCGATCAATCTCGAGCAGCGCATCAACGAATGCCGCTCGGAGCGCCAGGGCGCGAGGCTCCTGCCCCATGAGAGCCAGGAGATGCTCGGGCTCTCGGCCTATATCGCGCACCAGTCGCGCGGGCTGCCGATCGCGCCGCCTGAGGACGAGCGGCTGACGCCGTTCCGGGACAAGGGCCGCGCCTTCTACGAGGCGCGCCAGGGGCAGCTCAACCTCTCCTGCGCGCTGTGCCACGACGACAATGCCGGCCGGCGGCTCGCCGGCGCGCCGATCCCGCAAGGCCATCCGACCGGCTACCCGCTCTACCGGCTCGAATGGCAGGGCCTCGGCTCGCTGCAGCGGCGCCTGCGCAACTGCATCGTCGGCATGCGCGCCGAGGCGTTTGCCTACGGCGCGCCCGAATACGTCGATCTCGAGCTCTACCTCGCGACGCGCGCCGCCGGCATGACGGTCGAGACGCCTGCCGTGCGGCCGTGATCGACGCGAGCGCTTACCGCAGCGCGCCGCAGAAGCGCTGGATGCGGTTGCAGGCCTCCTCGAGCAACGCGTTCGAGGTCGCGTAGGAGACGCGGAAGTTCGGGCCGAGCCCGAAGGCCGTGCCGTGCACGGTCGCGACGCCCTCGCTCTCGAGGAGCTCGGTGACGAAATCCTCGTCGGTGCCGATGGTCCGGCCCGACGGCGCCTTCCTGCCGATGGCGTCGGCGCAGGACGGGTAGACGTAGAACGCCCCCTCCGGGGTCGGGCACTTGAGGTACTTCGTCTGGTTCAGCATCGAGACGACGAGGTCGCGCCGCTCCTCGAACGCCTTCCGGAACGTCGCGAGGTGGTCCTGCGGCCCGTTCAGCGCCTCGACCGCGGCCCATTGCGCGATCGTCGAGGCGCCCGAGGTCTGCTGCCCCTGCACGAACTCCATCGCCTTGGCGAGCTTCTCCGGCCCGCCGGCGTAGCCGATGCGCCAGCCGGTCATGGCGTAGGCCTTCGAGACGCCGTTCATGGTCAGCGTGCGCTCGTAGAGCGCCGGCTCGACCTGCGCCGGCGTGACGAACGTAAAGTCGCCGTAGACGAGATGCTCGTACATGTCGTCGGTCAGCACCCACACGTCGGGGTGGCGCATGAGCACGTCGGTGATCTTCTTCATCTCGGCCCGCGTATAGGCGGCGCCGGACGGGTTCGAGGGCGAGTTGAGGATGAGCCACTTCGTCTTCGGCGTGATGGCGCGCTCGAGCGGCTCCGGCTGGAGCTTGAAGCCGTGCGCCATCGTCGTCTCGACATAGGTCGCGGTGCCGCCGCAGAGCGCGACCATCTCCGGATAGGAGACCCAATAGGGCCGCGGCACGATGACCTCGTCGCCCGGGTTCAGCGTCGCGAGGAGGGCGTTGTAGATCACCTGCTTGCCGCCGGTCGAGACGATCGTCTGCGAGGGCTTGTAGTCGAGGCCGTTCTCGCGCTTGAACTTCCTGGCGATCGCCTCGCGCAGCGCCGGGATGCCGGCGACCGGGGGATAGCGGGTCTCGTTCTTGCGGATCGCCGCGACCGCCGCCTCCTTGATGTGGTCCGGCGTGTCGAAATCCGGCTCGCCGACCGAGAGCGAGATCACGTCCTTGCCCTGCGCCTTCAGGTCCCGCGCCTTCTGCGTCATGACGATCGTCGCAGACGGCTTCACGCGAGACAGCGTGTCGGACAGAAAGCCCATTGGAAACTTCTCCGGTCGGGATGCTAGAAGCTCGCCGATGCGAGCGCGGCGGACCCTAGTCGCCGGGGCCCGCCCGGGCAAGACGAAACCCTGAACCTGTCCCATCGAAACCCTGAATGCGCCCCATCAAAACCCGTGAGCACCGCATGACGATCACCCGCCGTCGGACTTTTCTCCTCCTCGCCGGCGCCGCGCTCGGGCCCGCGGGCGCCCTCGCGCAAGGCTTTCCGACCCGCGTCATCAAGATCGTCGTGCCCTACCCGGCCGGCGGGCCGGTCGATGCGCTCGCGCGGCTCCTCACGCCGGAGCTCGGAGCGCTCGGCCAGAGTGCCATCGTCGAGAACGTCGGCGGCGGCGCCGGTGCGATCGGCGCCCGGCAGGTCGCGAAGGCCGACCCCGACGGGCACACCCTCGTGCTGTCGACGAACCAGACCCACGCCACGAACTACATCCTCCTGAAGGACCCGGGCTACGAGGCGAAGGACTTCGCCGCCGTCGCCGGGCTCGCCGATCTGCAGCACGTGCTCGTGGTCAAGAACGACCTCGCCGTGCGCTCCGTCGCCGAGCTCGTCGCCCACGCGAAGGCCAATCCGGGCAAGCTCAACTACGGCTCGACCGGCAACGGTTCGGCCTCGCACCTCGCGATGGAGCTGTTCAAGGTCAAGACCGGGGCCGACCTCGTCCACGTGCCCTTCCGTGGGGCGGCGCCGATGGCGCAGGAGCTCGTCGCCGGCCGCATCGACGCCGCCTTCGCGACGCTGCCCTCCGTGCTCGGCCAGGTGCAGGCCGGCACCATGCGGGCGCTCGCGGTCGCAAGCGCCATCCGGGCGCCGCAGCTGCCGGACGTGCCGCTGCTGTCCGAGCAGGGCGTGCAGGGCGGCGAAGCCGACGCCTGGATCGGCCTGTGGGCGCCGGCCGGAACCCCGGCGGCGGTGCTCGCCCGCCTCTCGCAGGCCGTGACGGCGCCGCTCGCCCGGCCCGAGCTGCGCGCAGCGGCGACGAAGCTCGGCATCGCCGTGAACGTCCGCGATCCGAAGAGCTTCGACCGCTTCGTCGTGGACGAGATCAAAAAATGGGGCGAGGTCGTGAAGGCGGCGAACGTGAAGATCGAGGGGTAGCGCAGCCGAGGAAGCGACGGGAGGATCGCGCGCGCCCCACCTCTCCCGGAGGGAGAGGTCGAGTCGGCGCGAAAGCGCCGACCGGGTGAGGGGTGACGCCATTGCCGGCGGAGCCTTCTGTCCCGCGGCCGGATCCCCTCACCCTTGCCCCTCTCCCTCCGGGAGAGGGTGGTGCGCCGCTCCGTTGCGCCTTGCGGCGAATTGGCGGAAGCTGCCGGTCGGAACAAGTCACCGGATCGAGCCGGTCCGTGGATCGCGGGTTCTTGCTTTCGGGAGCCCCCGGGGATGACAGCGGAGGAGCCGCCATGAAGCTCTCGCCCCAGCAGCTCAAGGAGTTCGACGAACTCGGCTACGTGTTCATGCCCGGCTGCTTCGCCGAGGAAGAGGTCGCGACCCTGCGCGCGGAAGCCGAGGAGATCTACACCGAGCGCCCCGAGGTGTGGCGCGAGAAGACCGGCGCGCCGCGCACGGCCTTCGCGGCCCATACCTATAACGAGGCGTTCCGGATCCTGTCGCGCCATCCGCGCCTCGTCGAGCCGCTGCAGCAGCTCTTCGGCGAGCCGGTCTACGTCCACCAGTTCAAGATCAACGCCAAGGCGCCCTTCGAGGGCGAGCTCTGGCAGTGGCACCAGGATTACGGCACCTGGGCCCGCGACGACGGCATGCCCGAGGCGCGGGCCATGAACATCGGCGTCTTCCTCGACGAGGTGATGCCGATCAATGGGCCGCTGATGTTCATCCCGAAGAGCCACAAGGCCGGCACGCTTAAGGCCGGGCACGACACCGTCACGACCTCATATCCTCTGTGGACGCTCGACAACGCCACCGTCACGGGCCTCGTGCGCGAAGCGGAGCCGGCCGACGGCGGCCCCGGCATCGTCGCGCCGACCGGAAAGCCGGGCTCGGTCCTGATGTTCCACGGCAACCTCGTCCACGCCTCGCCGCCGAACATGACGCCCTACCCGCGCAAGATCGTCTACCTGACGCTGTGCGCGGTCTCGAACCACATCACCAAGTTCACCCGCCCCGAGTTCATCGCGCACCGCGACTTCACGCCGATCGAGCCGGTCGCCGACGACGCGCTCCTCGCTTACGCGCGCGCCTACAAGGTCGCGGCGGAGTAGCTCACTGGTCCTCGGCCGGCGGCGCTGCCGGGGCGGCGGGCTGGGCGGCGGCGGCAGGCGCACGGGCCGGCGCCCGCGGCGCCGATGCGGCGACGCCGCGCGGGCCGGCCGGACCGGCCGGACCCGGCGCACCGGCGGGGCCTTCCGGGCCGGGAGGGCCCGGCGGTCCCGGCGGACCGGCGGCACCCTGCGGTCCGGGCGGCCCCGCGGCGCCCGCCGGACCGGGCGGCCCTGGCGGCCCGGCCTGGCCGCAATTTGCGACCACGGCCTCCTGGACCTGCGTCGCGCTGCGCAGCCGCACGATGCAGTCCGGCGGGTGGTGGACGACGCGGAAGCGGAAATAGCCGCGGCGGTCGGCCTTCTCGGTGAAGGCGCCGTCGAGCGTCACCTCGACCTCGGCTCGTCGGTCTGGCCGATCACCCAGAGCGAGCCCTCGGTGATCCGGGCGACCGCGACCGTGATCTCGGCCTTGGCCGGCGCGGCGGCGAGAAGCGCCCCCGCGACGATGGCTTGTCGTACGAACCGCACCCGCCGCACCGAAACCCCGCCCTCGCTTCCCTCGCCGCGCGGCTCAGATGAGCCCGCGCGCAGCGAGGTTGCGCATAAGGGCGCCGGCGCCGAAGGTCCAGGGCTCGCAATCGCCCGAATGGCGCATGCGGTTGACGAGGCGGCCGAGCTTCGGCGCCGCGACGGTGACGACGTCGCCGATCTTGTGGGTGAAGCCCTGGCCCGGCACGTCGCGGTCCTCGATCGGCGCGAACATGGTGCCGAGGAACAGCACGGCGCCGTCCGGATAGCGGTGATTCGGCCCGATCATCTGCGCGACGAGATCCTCCGGGTCGCGGCTGATCTTGGCGATCGAGGACGAGCCCTCGAGGCGGTAGCCCTCCGGCCCTTCGACGACGAGCGTCACCGTGGTTTGGCGCACGTCGTCGAGCGAGAAGGTGGCGTCGAAGAAACGGATGAACGGGCCGATGGCGCAGGAGGCGTTGTTGTCCTTCGCCTTCGAGAGGAGCAGCGCCGAGCGGCCCTCGAAATCGCGCAGGTTGACGTCGTTGCCGAGCGTCGCGCCGACGATGCGGCCGGCCGAGGAGACGGCGAGCACCACCTCGGGCTCGGGGTTGTTCCAGCTCGATTTCGGGTGCAGCCCGGCGTCCATGCCGGTGCCGACCGCCGCCATCGGCGGCGCCTTCGAGAAGATCTCGGCGTCCGGACCGATGCCAACCTCCAGATACTGGCTCCACACGCCCTGCTCGATCATCACCTCCTTCAGGCGCGCCGCTTCAGGCGAGCCGGGCTTGAGCTTCGCGAGATCGTCGCCGACGAGGCGGTTGACCTCCCGGCGGATGGCGGTCGCGGCATCGGGGTTGCCCCGCGCCCGCTCCTCGATCACCCGCTCGAGCATCGAGATCACGAAGGTGACGCCGGCGGCCTTGATGGCCTGGAGATCGAGCGGCGCGAGGAGCCACGGCTTTGCCCGGTCACGGCCATCCGGCGGCGTGTTGGCGAGGATATCGGCGAGCGCTCCGACCCGCTCGCCCGCGGCCGCCCGCAGGGCGGCGGCCGGATCGCCGGCCTCGCACAGATCGCGCATGGTCGGAAAGGCGCGCGAGACGTCGATCACGCCGCCGTCGCGGATCGCGACGACGGCAGGGCCGTCGACCCGGGGCAGCCAGACCCGCCCGCCGAGGGCGCCCGCTGTCCCGTCGCCCGGCAGGACGTCGGCCAATCCATCCTCGAGGCGAGCCATGTGCCGCTCCTGACGCTTTGAAGCCGATTAGGGCCGGCGCCCTCAGACCGCAAGGCTCGTCGCGCCGGACCGGCATGCGGCGGTTGCGGCGATTTCGCGTTTGGCGCGTTCCTTCAGCGACGGTGGCAAGGAGCGGCCCGCCAAATGGACTCTCGACCTCGATCCGTCGCGGGCGCGCCCGCGGCGCCGGCGGGCAGCCTGCCCGATCCGGACGCCGGCTCGCGCCGGATCGTGCGGCTGTGCTTCGCGGCGGCGCTCCTCGCCGTCGCGATCTTCGTCGCCCGCTCCTATGTGGTCGCGCTCGCCTGGGCCGCGGTGATCGCGGTGGCGGCCTGGCCGCTATATCGGCGCTTCGCCCCGCGCGTGCTGGGCAAGAGCCGCACTCTCGCGGCACTGCTCTTCACGATCCTCGCGGCGCTCGTCCTCGCCTTCCCGGTCGTCCTGGCGCTCGTGGAGATCGGGCGCGAGGCGCAGGCGATCCTGCAATGGGCCGGCGAGGCACAGCGGAACGGCGTGCCGGTCCCCGAGTGGCTGACGCGGGTGCCGCTCCTCGGGCAGCATGTCGAGCAATGGTGGCGCACGAACCTCGCCGATCCGGCGGCCGCCGAAGAGCTCTTCGGCGGCGTCGGCGGAAACAGCCTGGCGGAATGGTCGAAGAGCTTCGGCGGCCAGCTTCTGCGCCGCCTCTTCGTCGCGCTGCTCACCTTCATGGCCTTGTTCATGCTGCTGCGCGACGGCGAGACGATCGCGGCGCGGCTTCTCGGGCTCGCCGACCGTTGGCTCGGCGCGCCGGGCGAGCGGCTCGCCGAGCGGATGGTGGTCGCCGTGCGCGGCGTCGTGAACGGGACGGTGGTGGTGGCGGTCGGCGAGGGCGTCATCATCGGCATCGGCTACCTCGTTGCCGGCGTACCGCATGCAGTGCTGTTCGCGATCCTGACCGCCGCCTTCGCGATGCTGCCGCTCGGCGCCTGGTTCGCGTTCACGGCGGCGGCGCTCGTCATGCTGCTCGAGGGCGGCAGCGGCATCGCCGCGGCGCTGGTCTTCGGCTGGGGCGCGCTCGTCATGGTGATCGGCGACAATTTCGTGCAGCCGGGGCTCATCGGCGGCGCCGCGCGGCTGCCGTTCCTGTGGGCGCTGATCGGCATCGTCGGCGGCCTCGAGACCTTTGGCCTCGTCGGCCTGTTCCTCGGCCCGGTCATCATGGCGGCGCTGCTGACGATCTGGCGCGAGTGGGTTCCGGCGTCGACGCCGGAGGCCCTGTCGTCGGACGCACTCGACGGCGCGCGACCGGACGCCGGATCCGTTCGCTCTCGCTTTGGTGATCGCGGCTCGCGTTGAAGCGAGGCAATCGCCGATCTACCTCGGATCGATCGCGGAGAACCCTTATGCGCCGTCCGGCTCCGTCGCTCGCCTTCCTGCTGCTCGCGGCGCCGGCGCTCGCGCAGCAGCCGCTGCAGGTGAAAACCGAGAAGGCGAACCTCGTCGTCGAGATGGTCGCGCGCGGTCTCGAGCACCCCTGGGGCCTCGCCTTCCTGCCGGACGGGCGCATGCTCGTGACGGAACGGCCGGGGCGGCTTCGGATGGTGTCGGCCAAGGGCGAGCTCTCGCCGCCCCTCGCCGGCCTGCCGAAGATTTTCGCCCGCGGCCAGGGCGGCCTGCTCGACGTGCTCCTCGACCCGAATTTCGCCAGCAATCGCATGATCTACCTGAGCTTTGCCGAGGACCGCGGCAACGGCCGCGCCGGCACTTCGGTCGCGCGGGCGAAGGTCGATCCCGCCGGCAGGGCGCTCGAGGACCTGCAGGTGATCTTCCGGCAGGAGCCGTCCTACACCGGCCCGAACCACTGGGGCTCGCGGCTGGTCTTCGACCGCTCGGGCGCGCTCTTCGTCACGCTCGGCGAGCGCTTCGACCTGCGCGACGAGGCGCAGAACCCTCAGAACCATCTCGGCAAGATCGTGCGCATCAAGCCGGCAGGCGGCGCGGCCGACGACAATCCGAGGAAGCCCGGCTGGGCCGCGGAAATCTGGTCGATCGGTCATCGCAACGTGCAGGGCGCGGCCCTCAACCCGGCGACGGGCGAGCTCTGGACCGCCGAGCACGGCGCCCGCGGCGGCGACGAGATCAATATCCCGCGCAAGGGCCTGAACTACGGCTGGCCGGTGATCAGCTACGGCGTACATTATTCCGGCGCGAAGATCGGCGCCGGCACGCACAAGGAAGGGATGGAGCAGCCGATCTATTACTGGGATCCCTCGATCGCGCCCTCCGGCATGGCCTTCTACACCGGCGACAAGTTCCCGGGCTGGCGCGGCAACGCGCTCGTCGGCGCGCTCGCCGGCTCGCTCGTCGCCCGGCTCGAGCTCGACGGCGACAAGGTCGTGCGCGAGGAGCGCATCCTGCGCGAGCTGCGCGAGCGCATCCGCGACGTGCGCCAGGGGCCGGACGGGTTCATCTATCTCCTCACCGATTCGTCCCAGGGACGAATCCTGAGGGTCAGGCCTGCCGACGGGCGGAGCTGATTCATCTAGATATCGGTGCTTCCTTTGGCGCCGGAGGCTGGCTTCGCCTGCGCGCCCACCATGATCTTCACCGTTATCGATTGCGTCTCCCGAGCAACGCGCTTCACTTCGTAGGCGACCTCGTCCGCCCCGGTGTAGTTGGCGTTCGCCTGGTAGTACACGCCCTGCGCCGGCACCTCGAGCTTGGGGCAACGCTTCAGCTCCCCGGCCTTGGTCTTGCCGCTCCTCACGGTGAGCGAACCGTGTTTCGGTGGCGTGACCACCTTGATTTCGGGCAGCGGCCCGGCAGTGCATTCCTTCGGCACATCCTCATAAAGACCCAGGCGCATCGTCTTTCCCGAGACCGCGTCGGCGCTGCGGTAGATCTTGTCCTGCGCGAGCGCCGGCCCGGCCGCCGCGAGCCCGAGACCGAAGGCAGCGGCGAGCATCGGTCGAAATGAGCGTGTCATGGAGCGGTCCTTATGGGTCGGCGCGAGTGTACCGGTCCTGCGTCCGCCGTCCAACGGCATCCTCAGCCGACGGAGAATATCCGCGGTTCCGGCGTCAGCACGACGCAGAGATGGCCGAGCGCATCGCCGCCCATCAGGTACTGGACGGAGCGGAAGCTCGCCATGAGGTCGTCCTCGTAGAGTGCGACCGCGTCGGCGCGGCAGATCAGGAACTTCGCCGCCGCGACGATGTCCTCGCGATCGATGACGCACAACAGGCGCATCTCGGGATGGGCGCGCAGGTAATCGTGCACCGCGAGCACCAGGAACGGGTATTCCGGATGCAGCATGTCGTCGGTGCAGATCACGCCCTGCGGGTGAAGCACCGCGTGCGCGAGCGCGAGGTCGTGGGCGAGGCTTTCAAGACCGTGGTCGCCGTCGAGGTGGAAGAAGCGCACCGGCTCGCCGCGGACGATCTCCCTCAGCTCCGCGGCGGTGATGGCGCGGCTGTCGCGCTTCACCGCTTCGATCCGGGCGAGGTCGGCGCCGTTGCGGCGGCAATTGGCGACAAAGCGCTCCTGCACCCCGGCGTCCGGCCAATCGAAGGTGTCGAAGCCGTAGGCCCGCTCGCCATCGGCGAGCGCGAGCGCGAGGCCGATGAAGAAGCGGCCCTCGAAGGTGCCGATCTCGGCGATCGAGCCGCTGACGCCGAGCTCGGTCTGACGGCGCACGACATGGCCGCAGATCGCCATGGCGAAGCGCGAGGACATGCCCGGCACCGCCTCGAAACCCTCGGCGAGATAGCGGTCGACGGCGCGATAGCCGGAGATGACGGTAGCGTCCATCGGCTCAGCGGCCGGCGAAGATGAAGAAAGCGCCGGCAGCGATCAGCGCGAAGCCGACGAGATGATGCCAGCCGATCGGCTCCTTGAGGTACAGCACCGAAAAGCCGGCGAAGACGAGGAGCGTGATGACCTCCTGCATGGTCTTCAGCTCCGCCGCCGAATAGGCCTGCGAGCCGATGCGGTTCGCCGGCACCGCAAACCAGTACTCCAGGAAGGCGATGCCCCAGCTGACGAGGACCGCGCCCCAGAGCGGCGCCGCCTTGAACTTGAGGTGCCCATACCAGGCGAAGGTCATGAACACGTTCGAGGCGACGAGCAGGGCGATCGGAGCGATCTGAGGATTCATGCGGAAAAGCCGGCCGGAGGGGAGCGGCCCTTTGACCCGGTTTGCCGGCGCCTCGCAACCCTGCCTACTGCGTCTTCGGCGCCCTCGCGAGCGCCTCGGCGAGGTCCTTGGCTTCCTCGCAATTCCCGCACAGACCCGTGAGGTAGGCGAGCTGCTCGCGGGCCTTGGCGAGGTCGCCGGTCTCGACATACCACTCGCCGAGGTATTCGTTCGCGCCGAGATGGGTCGGATTGTAGGTCAAGGCCTCGTCGTAGAAGGCCCTCGCTCGCGGGTAATCCTTGAGCTTGCGATGGCAGAAGCCGAGCCAGTTCGGCACGTCGGCCGAGGTCTTGAACTCGGCCTTGAGCTGCATGAGGAGCGGTATCGCCTCGCCGTAGGCGCCCGCCTTGATCAGCGTACGCGCGCGCTCGTAGGTCGGTCGGGTTGCCGTTGAGGTTCGAGAGATCGGGACCCATTGCAGCGGCGGTTGCGCATGAGAGACCGAGCACGATTGCGGCGAGGGTGGCGCGGCGGAGCATTGGGGCGTTCCTGCTAATTGCGGCGCAAGCTTATCAGGGTCGAGCGAACCTACGAGCGCCCGCCGGTGTTATCTCCTCCGGAAGGGCTCAAAGGAGCGAGCATGGACATCGCCTTGGACAAGGTTTGCGGCCTCATCGTGCGGGCGCGCGAGATCGACGTGAAGGAGGGGATCACCGATCCGGCGTCCGGCTCCAACCCGATCGACGACGGCTGGACCGACGTGCTGACGAGCGCGCCCGGCGACGCGACCGAGGCCGAGATCCACGACATGATCGCCGGCCTGAACGAGGACGAGCGCCACGACCTCATCGCCCTCGTCTATATCGGCCGCGGCGACCTCGAGCCGGAGGAATGGGGCGCGGCCGTGCGCCTCGCCCGCGAGCGCGAGGACGCGAGCCGGCTCTCGACCTCCGACTGGCTCCTCGGCATCCCGAACCTCGCCGACCTCCTCGACGAGGGTCTCGCCGCGATGGGACGCAGCTGCACCTGAGGGGGCGCGCCGACGCGGGACATGCGCGCGCCTTTGCGGCACCGGCGCGACACCTGACCGCTCGCGGGCTCAGCGCGCCCGCGTCTTCAGGAACGCCAGGAGGTCCGCCCGGTCCCCGGCTTCCTCAATGCCGGGGAACGCCATCGTCGTCTGCGGCACCACCTTCTCGGGTTCGGTGATGTAGCGGTCGAGGAGGTCCTCGCTCCACCGGCCGTGCCTTTCCGCGAAAGCCCGCAGCGCCGGCGAGTATTCGAAGCCCGGCTCAGCCGCGATCCTGCGGCCGACGATCGCGACGAGGCTCGGGCCCTGGAGCGTCGCCG